>DLRQ01000007.1 GCA_002501135.1 Candidatus Neomicrothrix sp. UBA7884 | reverse complement strand
CCGGATGTTCCCCTACCACCTGCGTTACGCCACCCCCGGACAGGTCGACGAGATGGCCTTGTCGTCGGGACTCGAACTGGAGGACCGGTGGGCCGACTGGTCGCGCTCGAAGTTCAGCGCAGAATCCAGCCACCACGTCTCGGTCTGGCGCAGGCTGACCTGACCGTACAGGTCAGCTCAGTCGGGGCGCCCGGTCACCACGGGAAGGTCAAGCTGAAGCCTGTCGGAACGCTTCAACTCGGAAAACGTCGAGAAGCGGGCGAGGGTGAGCGCGGCATCGAACAACTCCAGGCACTCCTCGTCGGTCTCGGGAACCGACGAGATGACGGGCCCGAAGAACGACGGGCCGTCGGGTGGGTCGATGCTCAGAATCGGCGTGCCAACGTCGCGGCCGGTGCGACCCACGGCGTCCTCGGTCCCAGCGCGGAGGATGTCATCGAGCGAGGCATCGTCGGCAGCCGCCGCATACGAGGAGTCGTACCCCGCGGCCTCCAGAACCACACACAGATGCTCCGGGGTGCTGACGTGTGAACGCAGGTCCTCACCCGGTTCGGGAACCCTGTGCCAGATGGACCGTCCGAACGCCTCGTAGAGCGGACCCATTGCGTCAGCGCCATGGTCGTTCCTGACCGCTGCTGCCACACGAAGCATCCGACGGCCACGGTTGTGGCCCTCCCTGTAACCCTCGGGGAACTCTGCCTCGTAGTCGCGCTCCTCGTTCAGGATCGACAGGTTGATGAACCGCCATTCCACGTCGATGTCACGAAGGGCCGCCACCCGCCGCAGCCAGAGCGAGGCCATCCACGCGAAGGGGCAGATCGGATCCCAGAAGAACTCGATCCGGTTGACTGTTCCTGTCTCGTTCATGTCTGTCCCCTTCTTCCGACAGCCTCACACGGTATTGCCCTCACCGACCATCCCGGAACCCCGGGAAGCCCCAAAACGTTCCCCAATGCCACTTCCTCGTCAGGCCTCCCGCTGACGCCGACCTCAGCCACTCTTCGTCCGTTCGGCCCATCATCGGCTCCTCTCACCAGCCTGTCCCCCGGCTCGGGTGCCGGCAGCACGGCTTGCTCATCTTGCGTATATCGCTGCGTCCCACCGACGACACCCCACCCTCGACCAACCAGCTCCGGAGGTGTGCCCCGACTACTCAACTAGCCAAGTAGCGGGTCTGCCCAGTTTCCTGCCGCCCAGACGGCTGCTGCAACGAACACGACGGTTGACACCACTGTTAGTACAGACCCAACTGACCGTGGTGCCCTGCGGCGGTCGGCCTCGTCAATCATCCAGGCCACCACCGCTCCACCGACAAGGCCACCCAGATGTCCACCGAGGCTGATCCCGGGTCGGCTCACCGTGAAGATGAGGTTGATGACCACCAGACCACCGACACCTGAACTCCACGGGTTGATACCGCGCCTGAGCTGGTGTACGAGCGTGGCCCCCATCAGGCCGAAGACCGCTCCGGATGCACCCACGGTCAACGCCAACGGGTCGAGCAGCATCACGCCCAGGGACCCGGAGGCCAGCGACGCCGCATACAGGCCCACGAACCGACCAGGGCCGTGCAGTCGCTCCAACTGGTGGCCGAGCATCCACGCCAGAAACATGTTGAACACCAGGTGCAGCAGGCCGCCGTGCAGGAACGCTCCCGTGGCCAACCGCCACCACTCCCCCTCGGCGATACCGATGTGGACAATGGTGAAGCCGTCGCGCACTCTGCCGTACCCGAGCAGTCCGAAGTCGATCGTGGCGTTGCCTCCGCCGCCCGCAAGCGAGCCACCAGAGGCAAGGGTTCCCAGGAAGGCAGCGATGTTGAGGCCGATGATCGCCGTCGTTGCGCTGCGCCCGTCATCGTGGTGCATGCCCGCGGAGCCAGCTGTGCGCAGGCGTGGGCGGCGTGAACGCCCGGCGACGATCGGTCCGGCGCACTCGGGGCAGTGGAAGCCAACCGAGGCCGTGTACATGCACTCACCGCAGATCACCCGGTTGCACCGCTGACAACGCACCCCGGCCCGCCGCTCAGGGTGCCAGGCGCAGGTATCGCCGTCCATCGGGGTGCTCACCGGCCGCACGGTACCGGCAGCGCGTCTCCGCCCAATGTCGGTCCGGCCGTGGAGTCAGAGCCGGACGATCACCGGCATCGAGTGGGGATCGCTAACCCAGGCGAACATCATCAGGATCGCCTCATCGCCGGTGGTGGTGGCGTGTCGCACCCCAGTCTCGTGGAGGATGGACGCTCCGGGCCCGTGACGACTCCAGACATCACCCTTCTGCCAGTCTGCTGTGCCCGTTGCCGACCAGTAGACCTCGACGGCCCGGTGCACATGTGATGGATAGACGACGTTGGGTCCCTGCAGCACGGCACCAACGAACACCTCCTCGCTGCCATACAGGGGAACCCTGTCGCTCCTGTACGAGTTCTCAGGTGAGCCGACGACGGGCGCGTATCCGTAGCCGGCCCTGAACACGTCCATGTCCGGCTCACCTGCATGTTCCGGATATGGCTGAGCCCACCCGGCATCGGGAAGGGCCATTCTCAGGAGGTCGCCCACCGGACCCTCCGCCGCCTCCAGTACGGCTGCCAGATGCTCGTCAACGACCGGCAGGCTCGAGCGTTCAGACTTCTCCAACCGCGACACCGTCCTGAGAGAATCCACCAGGAGCTCCATCGGCTGTTTCATCTCGGGAACCCGTCCACCCTCGGATTCAGCAAAGGAGCACAGGCCGGCGATGAAGGGATCCATTCCAGATCTCAGCCCCGGTTCAACTGACAGGCGGAATCAGGTGCCGGTGAAGTGGGCTCTGCCGGGGCCGTGCTCAAAGAACGAGGCGACACCTGTCGTGGCGTCATCGGTGTCGAACAGGTCGACGAACAGGTCGTACTCGAGGTTGATGCCATCGGCGAGGCTGCCCTCGAGACCACCGTCGACAGCCTGCTTGGCTGCACGGATGGCGAGACGTGGCCCCTTCGCATAGGCCGCTGCACGCTCGATTGCCCGCTCAAGAACCTGATCGTCGGGGACCACCTCGTCGACCCATCCGATTGCCAGCGCCTCGGCAGCCGGCACCTGGGCCCCACTGAAGATGAGTTCCTTCGCCCTGCCTGCGCCCACGAGCCGCGCCAGACGTTGGGTGCCGCCGCCGCCTGGAATGATGCCGAGCAGGATCTCGGGCTGCCCGAGCACCGCTCCCTCGCCGGCGATCCGGAAGTCGCAGCACATTGCCAGCTCGGCACCACCGCCAAGGGCAAAGCCGTTGATGGCTGCAATGGTCGGACACGGCACAGCAGCCACTGCGTTGAACGAGGCCAGGAAGGCCTCGGTCAGAGGCGCCCGGGTGGCTTCATCGGTGAAGTCGCTGATCTCGGCACCAGCGGCAAAGTGGCGGCCGCCACCCGTGACAACCAGCGCGCCTGGCGGGTCAACTATGCAGGCCTCGGCAACCCGACCGAGTTCGCCGAGGAGATCGGCGTTGAGGGCGTTCACCTTCGGGCGGTTGAGGGTCACGACCACCACGTCGCCATCCCAGCCGCGCTCACCGCCGGACTCACCGGCCGGGTGACGCTCGACACCGATCAACTCGAGGCCGTCCATGATCAGAGGCTCACTGACGTGCCGTCGTCGACGAGGGTGTCGCCCACGTTGACCACGCTGGTCACCGCGGGAACGCGGTCCTTGAGGATCCGCTCGATGCCCGCCTTCAAGGTCTGGTCAGAGGCCGGGCAGCTGACACAGGCGCCCATGAGCTCAACGGTCACCTCGCCGGTTGCCTGGTCGACCCCGTGAAGCTGGATGTCGCCCTCGTCGGCCTGGATGGCCGGTCTGATTATGTCGATGACCTTCTGGACGGCAGCAAGGAGGTCGTCGATCGGAGTCTCAGCGGTTGTCCCCAGGCTCATAACCGCAGTCTCGCAGCACCGGTCACCGTCCCCACCCTCGGGCCGCACCCGAAACCGGCCGACCTAGATTGACTGCATGAGTCTCGAAACCATCGGCCGGCTGGGCATTCTGGCCCATGAGGGAGGCTGGGACGAGATCTTGCTCGTAGCCCTACCAATGTGTGTACTTGCCGGCCTGCTCTGGATGGCTGACCGTCGGGCCCGCCGACTCGGAAAGACCCGGCAGGACGGAACAGGAACCGATCAGCCCGGTTCCGAGTAGCTGACCTCGGCACCCAGGGATGCCAGGTTCCCAACGAGGTCCTGGTAACCGCGCTCAACGTGGTGGGCGTCGCCGATAAGCGTCTCACCGTCGGCAACGAGGCCGGCAATCACGAGCGCCGCACCGGCACGAATGTCAGGTGCACGCACCGGAGCACCCGACAACGACCCCACACCCCTGATGACGGCGTGGTGACCCTCGGCGCGGATGTCGGCCCCCATGCGCATCAACTCGTCTATGTAGCGGAAACGGCCACCGAACACGTTCTCGGTGACGATCCCCACGCTGTCACCAATGGCCAGCAGCGTCACCAGCAGCGGCTGGTAGTCGGTGGCCACGCCCGGATAGGGAAGCGTCGCCACGTCGACGGAGCGTGGGCGACCCGGTCCCATCACCATCAGGCCGTCGGCAGATGACGAAATGTGCAGGCCCATCTCCTCCAGTTTCGCGAGCAGCATCTCCATGTGCTCAGGCCTGGCACCTGCTACCTCAATTTCGCCACCGGCCATGCCGACTGCCGCCATGTAGGTGGCGGCCTCGATCCGATCCGGCACAACGGTGTGTTCCACTGCCTCCAGCCCCTCGACGCCCTCGATCGTGATCGTGGAGGTACCGGCACCCGTCACATGGCCGCCCATAGCGTTCAGGAAGGCAGCCAGGTCGGCGATCTCGGGTTCGCGGGCAGCGTTGTCGATCACCGTCGTACCCCGGGCAAGAACCGCTGCCATCAACAGGTTCTCAGTGGCACCGACACTCGGATACGGCAGGAGAACCGTTGTTCCCACAAGGCGGTCGGCACGACCCTCGATGTAGCCGTGGATCGTGGTGAACGTAGCGCCCAGTTCCTCGAGACCCCGAAGGTGCATGTCGATCGGGCGGTGGCCAAAGTCGTCGCCGCCGGGAACCGAGACCCTGGCGGTTCCGAAGCGGCCCAACAGGGGACCCAGCACCACAATGGAGGCCCGCATCCGCTCGACCAACTCGTAGGGCGCCTCAGGAGTGACAGACTCGGGGACGTCAACGGTGACCACGTCTCCCTCCTGGGAAACGGTGACGCCCATCTGCTCAAGCAGTTCACCCATCCACCGGACGTCGGCGATCTGGGGTACGCCACGCAGCGTGAACCTGCCCGATGCCAACAGGGTGGCCGCCATCAGCTTGAGCGCCGAGTTCTTGGCACCCGAGACCCTCACAGTCCCGGACAGCGGCCCGGACTGCCGGACACGAATGAAGGTTGGCCCGTCAACCGGGGAGGCGCTATTCACCACCTAAGTATGCTGCGCCCCCGACCTGACCGGAAGGCAACCCCATCGACAAGCCAGCTCACAACCTCGTGGTGGAACACCTCGTGGACGATGACGGGCTGGCCGAACTGCGCACCCGGCGCGACGACCTGGTCGGAGAGACCGACCTCGGCGACGACATCTTCGGCCTCGCAGACGGACCGTTCGAGCACTACGAACGCACCCTCGAGGTCCAGTGCGACGGTGCCGACCACCGGGTAACCGAGCGGTTCAGCTACAGGATGGCCATGCCCGTCTGGTGGATCGCCTTCTGGTGGCCCATGCGCCACGGCCTGCGACACCGCTCAAACCCGTGGTGGGCCCCACCCGACCGTCTGGACGCCCGCGCAGCCAGGGTCCTCAGCCTCCTGGCCCTGATCCAGGTGGTCGACGGCTACCTGGGAACCGTCATCACCCAGACCATCACGTTCGCAGCCGACGAGTTCGACCGCGGCGACACAGCCCAGGGCCTCACGCTGGCCCTGGTACGCCTCGGGATCGTCGTTGCCCTGGCCGTGGTGGCCCTCGCCGACCGGAAGGGGCGACGCAACCTGCTCATGGGCGCCGCCGTGGTAGCCGTAGTGACCACGGCACTGGGTGCAGCCTCGCCCGGACTCTGGTTCCTCGGCGGCACACAGATGGTCGCCAGGGGCCTCACCATGGGAATGGGAATCCTCATAGGTGTGTTCGCCGCCGAGGAACTGCCCCGCGGCTCGCGTGCCTACGGGGTGAGCATCCTTGCTCTCGCCGCCGCCTTCGGGGCCGGCATGGCAGTCTGGGTCCTGCCGGTGGCCGACCTCTCCGAGCGCGGCTGGCGAATCGTGTACCTGGTGCCGCTTCTTGCACTCCCGGGCCTCGTGGCAGTTGGCCGGCGCCTACCCGAATCAAGGCGCTTCTCGGCAAACAGGCCGGCCGCTGGCCCAACCAGGCTGCTCCGGCCGGTCAGCCGATCGGCTGAACACCGGCGGCTGCTGCTCCTCGCGGCCACCGCCTTCCTCCTCCTGGTGTTCGCCGCTCCGGCCAGCCAGTTCCAAAACGACTTCCTCAAGGACCATCGCGGCTACAGCGCCTCGGGAATCGCCCTGTTCACCCTGTTCACGTCGACCCCGGCTGGAATCGGGATCTTCGTAGCCGGACGACTGGCCGACACCCGTGGACGAAGGGTCGTCGGAGCAACAGGTCTCGTGGGCGGCACCCTGTTCATCGTCGCCAGCTACTACCTCTCAGGCGGGCTGATGTGGGCGGGCCACCTGGTGGGTGTGGTGCTCGGCGCCCTGACCGTGGCACTCGGCGTCTACGGACCTGAACTGTTCTCCACGACGCATCGGGCCAGAGCCAACGGGATCATCGTGACCCTCGGCGTACTCGGCAGCGCAACGGGCCTGATACTCGTCGGCACAATCGTCGACCGCCTCGACAACTACGGGCACGCCCTGGCAATCGTCGGTATCGGCCCAATGCTGGCCGCCGCCCTGGTGATCGCCCGATTCCCCGAGACGGCCCGGATCGAGTTGGAGACGCTGAACCCCGACGACGCACCCCTCGCCGAACCGCCCGACTAGAGACCGGCAAGCCAGCCCTCCACGGCGTCGCACACGTCCACCTCGGCCTTTCGCAGGTCGTGACGCTTCCCGGGGACCCAGACCATTGTGACAGGACCAGAGATGGCCGGCAGGTGCTCGGCGAACTCGTCGGGCGAACCGAACTCGTCACGGTCTCCAGACACGAACAGGCACGGCACCTCGATGTCGGGGAAGTGGTCGACCCTCAGGTTCTCAGGCTTGCGGGCCGGGTGCAGCGGATAGCAGATGAGCACCAGACCCGCAGCAGGGAGGCCGCCTGCGACAGCCATTGAGCAGATCCGACCGCCCATGCTGCGTCCACCCAGAACCAGGGCACTGGATTCAACGCCCAGACCTGATGCCATGCCGTCAACCCCCGCACAAACCTCGTCGACCAGCTTCGAGGCCCTGTCAGGGAACGGCCTGGCCGCTGTCCGGTAGGCGAAGTCCATCCGCTCGACCGGCAAGGGCGATAGCCGTTCCTCGAGGGCGACAAGGCCAGCCTGGTCACGGTTGGACCCTGCGCCGGGGGTCAGGAAGAGTCCGGCTGGCGGCATGCGGCGATGGTAGACGCGACCCGGCATCGTTCCGGGGGTACGGGTAGCCTTCCCAAATGGCCGACAACGGTGACCACGACACGCTGGTCTCCACCATGACCGGTGGCATGGCGCCGGACCCTGCGCCCTTCACCGGAAGCGACCGCCTCCACCCCGACGGTCGCCCGAAGGACGCCTTCCGTGACGATCTGCGGCATGTCCCGGTGGCCCACAACATCGTCACAGTGGCGACAACCGCTGCCCTGCCGGTGCTGGTTGTCTGGGCTGCGGTAACCATCAGCCACCCCGTGGCATGGGTCCTGGCAGTGCCGGCAATGGCGCTGTCGCAGAACCGTCTGTTCATCCTCCACCACGAGGCCGCCCACCGGGTGCTGTTCCCAAACCGGCGCCTCAACGACCTGGTGGGAATAACCCTCATCGGCTGGCTGACGTTTGGAACCGGCAGCCACGGCTACCGCCTGGGACACGTAAACCACCACCGCGATGAGTTCGGCCCGAAGGAACCCGACTTCCTTCTCTACGCCCTCTACCCCGTCAGCCGACAGTCGATGCGCCGAAAACTGGTGAGGGACGCCACCGGGGTCTCAGCCTTTCGAATCGTGCGGCCTCGCTTCCAACGGCTGGGAAACACCCGGCACCTGCGACTTACCATCATGTTCCTTGCCGGTCAGGTACTCATCGCCACGGCGTTCTGGGCGTCCGGACACCCCTGGCTGTACCTGTTCCTGTGGGTGGTTCCGTGGGTGTTCCTCTACCAGGTCCTGAACCGGCTCCGGGCCATCGCCGAACACGGCGGCATGACCCGGTCAACCGACCGACGACGGGCCAGCCGCCATGTTCGCCAGACGCCGCTGGCACAGGCGCTGCTGGTGCCCTGCAACGTCGGCTACCACGTCGCACACCACGTCGACCCGACCGTCCCCATGCGTCACCTGCCCAGACTGCACACGGCCCTCGTAGAAGACGGGTACATCACCGAGGACCTCGTCTGGCCCTCGTACAGGAACCTCTGGCGGGCCCTCGCCTCAGGCCCGGCCCCACCAACAGCCGCCTAGGTGATCTGACGGAGTGCCTCGGCCAGTTCTCCGGCTCTGGCACTCAACTCGTCGTGTTCGACACCGCCGTCGGCCAGCAGACCCGCAAGCTCGGCCGAACGCTCCCCAAGCGAGTTCCACAGTGCTGGGTCGATTCCGAACGGTGGCCTATGACCGGAAAGCACCGGAGCAAGGTCGACCAGGTTCTCCACACCGGAGTTGTCGCGGGAGTCACGCCGGAGCCTGTCGCAGGCAACGAACAGGTCAGTCAGCAGGCTGTTGGCATCGAGACCCTCCAACTCGGGTCGGTCATCGGCAGCGCCCTGAAAGGCGTCGATCGCAGACTCCACGGTGTCCTCGTCGGCAGCCATCACCACCAGGTCACCCTGAGCATCGAACTCGTGGGCCACCGCCAGCCTGCCGAGCAGCTCGCTGAACGCCGTCTGCTCGTCGGCACCCCACCCCGACATCTCATATGCCAACTGCTCGCCATCGGGATCAAGCTTGGGCAGGCCCGTCGACTCGGCCTCCTCGACCGCCAGGTCAACGGCAGCCTCATCAACCTCGGACACGACGAGCGTGGCACCCTGCCACGTGTGGGCAATACCCGAAACGGTGAGCAGTTGATCGAGAATGCGTCGGCTCTCACCAGCCCACTCGTGGAGTTCGTATGCCAACTGATCCTGAAGTGTCGGCCCCGCCCCGGCCGGCGGAACCTCATCGACCAATTCGACGCCACACTCGACACAGTCGGACACGCCGTCGGCGTACTCGATCCCGCACTGGAAGCACCATCTCACGGGCGTCATCCTGACACCTGCAGGCCCCTTCCGAAACCATCCCCTTCCACAACTCGGACAACTGGTCCCGGAGGGTCCGCATAGCGCTGCCCGGCCGCTAACGTCGAAAGCCATGACCGGACAGCCCATGACCCCAGACCGCAACCTGGCACTCGAGTTGGTGAGAGTCACCGAGGCAGCAGCCCTGGCAGCCTCACGCTGGATGGGCCGCGGCGACAAAGAGGGCGCCGACGGTGCCGCAGTCGACGCGATGCGGCACGTCCTCAACTCGGTCAACATGAACGGAATCGTCATCATCGGCGAAGGCGAAAAGGACGAGGCACCGATGCTCTACAACGGTGAGACCCTCGGCAACGGAAACGACCCAAGAACCGACATAGCCGTCGACCCCATCGACGGAACCACCCTAACCTCGCTTGGCCGCGCCAACGCCATCGCCGTAATCGCCGCCAGCGAACGCAACACCATGTTCGACCCGGGACCCTGCGTCTACATGGAAAAGATCGCCGTCGGCCCAAGCTGCGCCGACGCCATCGACATCACCAGGACACCGACACAGAATCTGGAGTCGATCGCCGAGGCCAAGGGAGAAGACATCAGGGACCTGACCGCCGTAATCCTCGACCGTGACCGCCACTCTGAACTGATAGACGAAGTACGCCAGGCCGGAGCCCGGATACGGCTCATCCCCGACGGCGACGTCGCAGGCGCAATCTCGGCCGGTTGGTCCGGCGCTGGCGCAGACGTGCTGTTCGGAATCGGAGGCACACCCGAGGGCGTCATCGCCGCAGCCGCCCTCAAGTGCCTCGGCGGCGCACTCCAGGGAAGGCTCTGGCCACGCAACGAAGCCGAACGCACCGCCGCAGTCGAACAGGGCTACGACCTCGACCAGGTTCTACACACCGACGACCTGGTCTCAGGCGACAACTGCTTCTTCGCCGCCACCGGAATCACCGACGGCGACCTCCTCAAGGGCGTGCAGTACACGACCGGTGCGGCACACACACAGTCGATCGTCATGAGGTCCATGTCGGGCACCGTGCGCGTCGTCGATGCGCACCACAAACTCGACAAGCTCGAGGAGTACTCCTTCGGCTACTGAGTTTCCCTTTTCTTCTCGCGTCTTCACCTTTTCCTGGGACCTCGCGCTGGGGGCCATCGCCGGGCTCCGCTCGCTCGTCGAAACCCGACACTGACCTACCCCGACACACCGCCAACTCCAGACCGACCAGAACATCGACCCTGAGGCGTAACCGCCGGCGGGGAAGCGGCAATCAGTGACGCTTGTGCGTCCGGTCAGGCTTCGGCGCTGGCAACCGTCAACCGGACATCGGCCCGGGCGAGGGCCTCCGCTGCCGCAACGTCATCCTTGTCGGCCGCAAGTGCCGCCTCGGCGACCTCCCTTGCAGCACGGGCACGGTCCACATCGATCTCGCCTGAAGCCTCCGACACGTCCGAAAGGATGCTCACCTTCGTTCCCACAACCTGTACGAAGCCACGGTGAACTGCAAGGGTGTCACGGCCTCCGCCGGGATGGACGACGTCGACAGACCAGACGGCAAGCACACCGATGAACGGCACGTGACCGGGCTGGAATGCGATCTCTCCACCACCCACGGTGCGGGCGATGACCATCTCGGCCTCGCCGCTGTAGGCAATTCCCTCCGGGGAGACCAGCTCCACCTGGAACGTCATGGTGGTCTCTAGCCCTCGAGCTCGCGTGCCTTGCGGCGTGCGTCGTCGGCACCGCCGACGTTGAGGAAGGCCTGCTCGGGCAGGTCGTCAAGGTCGCCGTCGACAATGGCGGCGAAGGAATCGACCGTCTCGTCCACCGGCACGGTGACACCGGGCAGGCCGGTGAAGACCTCGGCCACGTTCATGGGCTGGGACAAGAAGCGTTGGACCTTACGGGCCCTCGACACCGTGATCTTGTCCTCTTCGGAGAGCTCGTCGAGGCCCAGGATGGCGATGATGTCCTGCAACTCCTTGTAGCGCTGCAGGATCTCCTGGACGTTCCGGGCCGTGTTGTAATGCCGCTCCCCGACAACCTCGGGAGTGAGGATCGTCGATGTCGAGGCCAATGGATCAACGGCCGGGTAGATACCGAGGGCCGCGATGTCACGGCTCAACTCGGTTGTGCCATCGAAGTGGGTGAACGACGTGAACGGCGCCGGATCGGTGTAGTCGTCGGCAGGCACGTACACGGCCTGCATGGAGGTGATGGACCGGCCGCGCGTGGTCGTGATGCGCTCCTGAAGCTGGCCCATTTCATCGGCGAGGGTGGGCTGATAGCCCACTGAAGACGGCATGCGGCCCAACAGGGTCGATACCTCGGACCCGGCCTGTACGAACCGGAAGATGTTGTCGACGAACAAGAGGACGTCCTGGCCCTGCACGTCGCGGAAGTACTCGGCCATGGTGAGCGCCGAGAGGGCCACGCGCAGACGCACACCCGGTGGTTCGTCCATCTGGCCGTAGACCAGGGCGGCCTTCTCGAGAACGCCCGACTCGCCCATCTCCAGGTAGAGGTCGGTTCCCTCACGGGTGCGCTCGCCGACACCGGCGAACACCGACACGCCACCGTGGTTGGTGGCCACGCGGTTGATCATCTCGGTGATGAGAACCGTCTTTCCCACACCGGCTCCGCCGAACAGGCCGATCTTGCCGCCCTGCAGGTACGGTGTGAGCAGGTCGATGACCTTCACACCCGTCTCGAACATCTGGGCCTTGGGCTCAAGGGTGTCAAATGCCGGGGCCTGGCGGTGGATCTCCCAACGATCGGTGATCTCACCCAACGGCTCGTTGTCTAGTTGGCTGCCGGTGACGTTGAACACGTGACCGAGGGTCACATCGCCCACCGGCACGGTGATACCCCGGCCGGTGTTACGGACCACGGTGCCGCGGGTGAGCCCATCGGTCGGCTTCATGGCGATGGCACGCACCCGGCCGTCGCCGATCTGCTGGGCCACCTCGGCGACGATCGTGACGCTCTCGCCGTCTACGAGCACGTCAAACTCGAGGGCCGTGTTGATTTCAGGCAGCTCGCCTTCCGGGAACTGGGCGTCGATCACAGGCCCGGCGATACCGACGATGTGTCCGTCCTTCAGTTCGACTGCCTCTGGGGCTTCGGTGACGGTCATTGTTGCTCCTGGCTCTCTGTTCGGTTCTGAGCGATCTGGGTGATCAGGTCGTGGCGCCCGCAGGCACCGGGGAATCGGTCGTGTCGTCGTCGCTGCCAAGGGCCTCGGCACCACCGACGATCTCCATGATCTCGGTCGTGATGGCGTCCTGGCGCGCCTGGTTCATCTCGCGGGACAACTTGACGATCATGTCCTCGGCATTGTCGGTGGCGGCCTTCATGGCCCGCTGACGGCTGGCGTGCTCTGATGCGGCCGACTCGAGAAGTGCGCCGAAGAGGCGGGCCTCGACGTATCGGGGAAGCAGCGCCTCGAGCACCGCCTCGGGTGAGGGTTCGAACTCGAAGGACGCAACGGCACCTGCCTCGCCATGGCCCTCCTCGGCCATGACCTCGGTGCTCTCGAGCGGCAGGAACCGCCTGACAACGACCTTCTGGCTGCCGATGCTGATGAACTCGGTATAGACCAGCTCGACCCTGTCGATCTCGCCGGACTCGAACAGGTTGGCGACGGTGTCGGCAACGGCCTTGGCGTCCTCGTAGGTGGGGTTGTCGCTGATGCCCTCAGTGAACGAGTCGATCCGGTAGTTGCGGAACCGGAAGTAGTCGCGGCCCTTCTTGCCGATGATGATGAGTGCGTAGTCGGCGCCCTCTGCCCGGGCGTTCTGCACCTGACGCTCGGCCGCCCTGATGATCGCCGAGTTGTACGGACCAGCCAGGCCGCGGTCGGAGGTGATGAGCACCACCCCGACCCGCTCGACCTTGTCGGCCTCGCGCAACAGCGGATGGTCGACCTCGGTACCGGCGGCAGCGAGATTCTCGATGACCTGTGTGATCTGGCGCGAGTAGGGCGCCGATGCCCGTGCCCGCTGCTGGGCCTTCATCACCCTTGTGGCGGCGATCAGCTCCATGGCCCTCGTGATCTTCTTGGTCTTCTGGACGCTCGTGATACGGCGCCGAAGAACCCGCTCCCTACCGCCTGCCATGGTCAGCTCCCACTGCAGTCACCACGCGCGCCGTCAACGCAGCGCAGGTGCCCATGGCACGGTCGGGTCGGGCGGCCGGGGTCACTCGGAGTCGGCCTCAGAAACGCCGGCGGTGATGTCCTCTTCGGGGAGGGTCGTATCGGCATCGACAATGTGCGAGCCGGTCTCCTCTGCGTCGGTGCCAGCGTGAATCGCGGTATCGGCCTCTGAGGACTGGAACTGCTCGGCGAAAGCGCGGATTGCCGCCTCGAAGGCCTCCTCGTCGCCGATCTTGCCGGTCTCGCGGATGGCGTCCAACTGTGCGATCTCGCGGGTACGGAACCAGTCCAGAAGCTCGGCCTCGAAGCGCTGCACGTCGACAACGGCTACGTCGTCGAGGTGACCACGGGTTCCGGCCATGATCGACACGACCTGCTCCTCGACCAGCAGCGGCGAGTTGAGGCCCTGCTTGAGAAGTTCGACCAGCCTGTAGCCACGGTCCAGCTGGGCCTGCGACACGGCGTCCAGGTCGGACCCGAAGGCGGCGAAGGCCTCGAGTTCCCTGAACTGCTGGAGGTCTGACTTGAGAGTGCCGACAGCGGTCTTCATTGCCTTGATCTGGGCAGCGGAACCGACACGTGACACCGAGATGCCGACATCCACAGCCGGACGCACACCAGACTTGAAGAGGTCGTCCTGGAGGAAGATCTGACCATCGGTGATTGAGATCACGTTGGTGGGAATGAACGCCGAAACGTCGCCGGCCTTGGTCTCGATGACCGGAAGGGCCGTCATCGACCCGGCACCGAGGTCGTCGCTGAGCTTGGCGGCCCGCTCAAGCAGGCGGCTGTGCAGGTAGAAGACGTCTCCCGGGAAGGCCTCGCGGCCCGGTGGGCGGCGCAGCAGC
>DLRQ01000015.1 GCA_002501135.1 Candidatus Neomicrothrix sp. UBA7884 | reverse complement strand
TGATGACGACCCCGTCAACCAGGCTGGATATATCGAGGCCATTCAGCGTTGCAACGCGGAGAGTGGAATTGCTGATGTTGTGGAGGAGTTCCGGGCAGCTAGAGAAGAGCGCTCACCTGAACAGGTCCGTGAGAACAATGAGCAAGTGCTCGCAGTCGTAACTTGCCTGCGGGGCAAGGGGTGGGAGATTGATGACCCCATGCCCGACGAGACGGGTGCCCTCAGTCCACGCTCACTGTTTCGTGATGCTGCCGAGGAGATCAACAGTGCCGACATTGGTCAATGTGCCAGTGCAGCCAACCTCTTTGGTGGCGGCCGTCCTCCACCTGGTCCTCCACCTGGAGCTGGTCAGGGTGGTGGCAGTGGAGGCTGATTTGATCCGTTCAGTAGTGACTATGAAATCTTTAGGGAGGCGACCATGAAGGCCGGGTTGGTTGTGCGAATCTTCGCACTGGCGGTGGCTGCTGCGGTAGTGGCTGCCCTGACCGTGTGGAAGCCATGGGATGACAGCGGTACAGCTGTCGATCCCTTGCGGGACAGGGCCATAGCAGAGGCCGTCACCACCAGGACCCTCACTGAGGAACTGACCGTCCGGGGCGAACTTCGGCGCGATGAGCTCCGGACCATCAACTCGGCGGCATCGGGTCGCATAACCGGCCTCGAAGTTGCCGATGGCGACACCGTCCAGGTCGGCGATGTCCTGTTCAGCCTTGACGGGCGAAGGGTTGTCGCCGTCGCCGGGGACATGGACTTCTACAGGCAACTCGACGTGGGCTCAGATGGCCCCGACGTCCTTCAGCTTGAGATGATTCTCAGCGAGGTCGGCTACACGGTCGGCACAGTGGACCGCTACTACACCGAGGACACACGCAGTGGCCTGGCGGAATGGCAGGCCGATCACGACTACGGGAGCACCGCCACCGAGGTAGACGAGGTGGTGACGGTCTCCCTGCAGTCCAACCCCGCCGGCTACTCGGTCGGTGCGGTGAACGCCGTGTCGGTCCAGATCGGTGCTGCATCCCGTCCAGCTGGTAAGGCCAGGAGGAGCACCGCCCAGGATTCCACCGGAGCACCTGTTGTAACGGTGCTGGTGGCCGATGCGATAATCACCGAGGGCGGGCAGGTGGCGTTCACGATTGTCGCCGACCCCGTGCCGACGAGCGACCTCGTGGTCGCTGTCCGCATAGGCGGCGACGTGACAACAGACGACTACGAGGGCATCGGCGACACTGTCGTGATCCCCGCCGGGTCGACCACGGCCACCCTTGTGGTGTCCACCCTCGTCGATGACCTCCGTGAGGCCAACGAGGACCTGGAGGTAACTGTCTCAAGCAGCTTTGACGAGGCCGCCAACCTTGCTTCACAGGACCTGCTCATCTTCGACATCCAGGAGGCCATCAGCGTCCTGTTGGAGAGGCAGGCCGACCTGGTTGACGAGATCGCCACCTCCGAGACTGCTCCCGAGGACCTCAGGGTCTTTGACCTGCAGGCCGAGATCGACGACCTGGTCGAGCGCCGCTCCGAGCTGGTTGGCGAGTTGGCCGAGGCTCAACAGGACCTCACCGATGCGGAGGCTGAGGTGAGCGGCCTGGAGTCACGCCAACAGGAAAAGACCGACGTGGAACAGGAACTGATGGACAAGGGCATCATCACTCTGGTCCAGACTGTAACTTCGGACGTGACACCGGCTGAGGCTGCCAACCTGATCTCACTCGACGAGGCCCTCGAAGCCGCCAACAACGATCTCGATGCGGAAAGAATCACCGTTGCTGCCCGTACCCAGGCATTTGACGCCTACAACGATGCACTGTCAGCGGCTCTCGAGGTCTCATCGGAGTTGACGACAGCCAGAGACACCGTCGACACCAGCCGAAACGCCGTCGCCGCACTCGAACGTGAGGACGACCGGCTGAGCTTCCTGCTCGGAGTTGCCGGGGCCGACCTCGCCGACACGCTGGCGACGGCCGACGCCTCCGTGAACGCACTCCTCGATGAACAGCAGAGGCTGGAGTACAGCCTCGATGCCAAGCGCGAGGAACTCCGGGTGGCTCAGGGTTCCCGCTACCTGATCGGTGACCGGGACACCGCAGTGGTGATCATCGACGACCCGGATGTGGCCGATGCGCCGACGCTGGTGCTCCGCTCCGACAGCGAAACGGTGCCTGAGTCGGGTTTGGCGTCATTTACTGTCGAGACACCTGATCCGCTGGTTGAGGACCTTGAGATTTTCTACGAAACTGTCGGATCTGCAACGGCTGGATCCGACTACAACCAGCCCGACGGCGACGTCATCCTGCGAGCCGGCCAGGAGTCGGTGACGATCACCGTCCAACTCAGACCAGACGACCTGGTCGAGGAGGATGAGACCATCACGGTTCGCCTTCTCGACGATCCCGGAGGCGACTACCTGTTGAGCCACAGGTTTGAGGCGACCGTCAAGGTTGCCTCAGCCGACCTGCCGGAGCTGACCCTGGCAGGTGGAGGCCGGGTGTCTGAGGGTGTGACCACTGCCGTCACTGTCGTGGCCGATCAGGCAGCGACGGTTGACACCTCGATCAATTACTCGGTAGGTGGAAGTGCCAGGGCCGGTGAGGACTTCGAGGTGCTGACCGGAACTACCATCCTGCGCGCCGGTGACACTTCGGTCGACATACCGATCCGGACCATTGCAGACGACGTGGTGTTCCTTCCAGGAGACATGGTCGTCGCACGGTGGCCGGCCAGGGTCGGATCCGTTCATGTCGATGCCGGTCAGTTCCTCCAGAGCGGCACCCCGTTGTTGACCCTCACTGAACCCACGTTCACCGTGAAGTTGTTCGCCAGCCCAACCAACCGGGCCAAACTCGACACGGGTCAGGTAGTTACGGTCAACATGGACGCCGGCGACCAGGAGGTTGGTGGGGTCATTTATGAGATTGACGACTCGGCAACCAGCGAAGGCGGCAACGAGACCTATGAAGGGGTTGTCCAGACCGATGGCGACCTGGTCGGTGTCGATGGTGCCGTGGTGACGATCGACGTGGTGGTCGCCGAATCGGTCGATGCCGTTGTCGTGCCAATCGCCGCCGTGTTGTCAGATGGCGGAGACAAGAAGG
>DLRQ01000093.1 GCA_002501135.1 Candidatus Neomicrothrix sp. UBA7884 | reverse complement strand
CGGTTAGCAATCGGGGATTACCACACTCTTGGCTCTGAGGGGTAGGGATTTGAGATATGAATCTTGGACCTGGGGGAGTGTGGTGCACCTTCAGGGCCTGTTCGTTCCATGTTGTAGGAACCTTGGGGCGTTACACCTTGCTGCGGCCCATGACCGGTTCAGTGTCAGGCATCACCTTATTTAGCACGAAGTAGACGGGGCAGAATCGAGTCACAGGGCTAAGGATCTGCAGTGCTGCTACGACGCCGGCAATCCACAACCACTGTGTTGAGACTGTTACTCCCAATATGACACTGAGCATGTTGGTCGCTCCGACAAGTCCATCATGTACTCGAATCTTGTTTTCCACTTTGAATCCGTTTTCTTTGTTGGTTAGAACTAATGAGTGGTCGGGATGGGGAGATTTGAACTCCCGACCCCCTGCTCCCAAAGCAGGTGCGCTGCCAGGCTGCGCCACATCCCGGGTCGCCGTAAGTGTAGGGGGGAGCGTCGTGCGGACAGCCCCCCGATTACCCGGGAATACCGGGTTCAGTGACCCGTAAAGTTGCCCTTCCGGCGCTCTACGAACGACGCCACACCCTCAGCGGCATCCTCCGTTGCGGCCAGTTCCGCCTGCGTGGGACCGAGGGCGGCGATGGCTGCTGCCTCGCCCTCTTCCAGATACCGCAGGGACGATGCCTTTGTGGCCTGTACAGCCAATGGGGCTCCCTCGCAAATGAGTCCAGCCAGTTCAACGGCCCTCTCCAACTGTGTGCCTGATGGCACCACTTCTTGAACCAGCCCGATCCGCATTGCCTCAGCGGAATCGAATACGTCTGAGGTGAGCAGGTGGTACATGGCGTTCCCCCATCCACCACGCTGCACGAAACGGATGGTGGCACCGCCGGCGGCGTGGATTCCACGGTGTGGTTCGAGTTGTGAGAAGCGGCAGTCGTCTGCAGCCACCACGATGTCGCCGGCAAGCATCAACTCGATACCGAGCGTGTACGTGACACCCTGGACGGCGGTCACGACAGGTTTGCGGCACTTGCGACCAAGTGCTGTGGGATCCACTGCACCGGTTCCCCTCCGCCTGTCGCCCGACTGCATGCGCTCGCGCCATCTGGGTAGGTCCAGGCCCGCAGTGAAGTGTGCGCCATGCCCGAACAGCACCCCGCACCAGATGTCGTCGTCCTCGTCAAGCCGTGTATAGGCCGCGACCAGTTCGTCCATCATCTCGGGGGTGAAGCCGTTCATCTTTGCCGGTCGGTCAATCCCGATCAGCAGAATCCGGTCACGAACCTCGGTCGTTATGCGGCCCTCTGCGGAGGCGTTCACCATGTATGCCGTGGAGGAGGGGTCAGGCGACAGCCCGGACCTCTTCGCGTTCCAGTAGGCGCTCCTTGATCGGCAGGCCGAATGCGTAGCCACCGAAGTCGCCATCGGAGCGCTTTACCCGATGGCACGGGATCAGGACGGGGATCGGATTTGCCCCCAGAGCGGTACCGACCGCACGCACGGCGTTGGGGCGGTGAATCGCCTTTGCCAACATGCCATAGGTCGTTGTCTCTCCAGGTGGAATCAGCAGACTGGCTTCCCAGACCGCCTGCTGGAATGGCGTTGCGCCACGAAGGTCAAAGGTCAGTTCGTCGCGTCGGCCGGTGTTGAAGGACCGTTCGATGCGGTCGTAGAGGTCGCCGGGAAGTTCGTCGGCCAGCGCTGCGGGTCTGCCCGTTCGATCGTGGAGTTCCTCGCGGAAGCGGGCGAAGGTGACGAGGTTGGCAAATCCGCTTCCGCAGATGCCGTACGAGTTGTGGGCAACCCACATCCCGCCAATCGGACCAGCCAACTTGACTATCTCGTCGGCCGCCTCGCCTTCGGACTCTGGTATCCCGGCGTCGTTCATGCAACCCCCTGGTGCCGTTGTCGTGACCCTTCTACTCTCGCGCAGAAATTGGGGCCGTGCACCAATTTGCCAGAGGAAATTATTTGGAGAAGTCGCGGTGACCCGACAATGCCGTGGCCCGGCGCTCGTTTCAGTCGTCTTCAGCGAGCCCTGTTCGCACGATTACGAGTGGGCAGGGGCTGTGGTGGGCAATGGACTGGCTGACCGAACCGAGACGGAGGCCGGCGAAGCCTCCGTGACCCCTGTTGCCGACTACGAGCATGTCGGCGCCCTCGGCGGCAGCCATGAGGGTGTCGGCGGCCCGACCCTTCTTGACTACCTTTCTGATCTCCACATCGGGGTGGTCGGCGCACTCGGCAGCCGATTCGATGACCTCGGTCTGCATTTTCTCGACCTCGGACAGCAGGTCGAACGAATCGAGTGGCACGTAGCCCAGGTCGGGGGCAGCGGGGACATAGGTCGGGGAGTAGCAGGTGACGACCTCGATAACAGCGTCACGGTGATGTGCCTCTTCGATCGCCCAGATGAGGGCCGCACGGGCGTAACCGGAACCCTCGACTCCTACGACGATGCGTCGCTGCGTCATTGTCGGCTCACCTCCACTCAGGTGGGAAACCCGAGGGAACATCCCTCAAGGTGATTGTAAGCCACGACCGGGGCGGTCTTCACGCCTCGGTCTGAGATTAGGTCAGGGCGTCCTGGACCTTGGCCTCGGCCTTTTCCTCGGGTGTGTTGAGGGCGAAAGCCAACTCGGACACGAGCACCTTGAGGGCCTTCGTGTAGAGCGACTTCTCACCGGCCGAGAGGCCCTTGGCGGCGTCACGCAGCGCCAGGTTCCGGACGACCTCGGCCACCTGGTACACATCGCCGCTCTTCAGCTTCTCCTGATGGTTCTTGAAGCGGCGCGACCAGTTGGCTGGCTCGCGGATGTCGCGCTTCTGGAGAACCTCGAAGAGATCCTCAACGTCTTCCTTGCTGATCGGCCAGCGCATACCGACCTCTTCGACCTTGTCGACCGGCACGGAGAGTGTCATGTCTCCATCGGTCATCCGGAGAACGAGGTATTCGGTGTTCTCACCGAACGCCTTGCGCTTCTCCTTCTTTTCGACAATTGCTGCACCATGGTGCGGGTAGACGACCTTGTCGCCGGGCTTGAACGTCAACGGAGCCTCCGAGGGCCGTAAGGGAACGGTTGAGGATACCGCGGTGGGAAGCAGGCCTGAGCGTGAAACCGAAACGCGGGTGTCAGGCGCCCAGCCGCTCACGTGCGGTCCGGCTCCGCTCAAGCAGGTGCTCGGGGATTCCATGCGAGTTGCCTCCTGCAGCTGCGGCCTCTGCGCCAGCGTCGGTGGTTTCGCTGTCTGACACCTCGGGTGCCTCGGCCGCCAGACGCTCAGCCTCGACACGGTCAACCTGGTAGCGCTTCCAGTCGCCGGCATGTACGAGGTTGTCGTGGCTCACCTGACCGAGGTCGATGCCGTTGTCGAAACTCACCCAGTAGCGGTACCAGGAGAATCCGTTGGCAACCTTCACCTTTCCTCTGGTGCCCTCGGGAACCCCGGGAAGGTCGACAGTTGCGACAACCGACTTGTGGCGCTTGATTGGAAGGCTGCGATCAATCGTCCTGGTCATGGTTTCCGCTCTTGGCTGTTGTGGACCGGTGGTGAACGCTACAGGCTCAGAGACGGGCGGAGCGACCCTCGGCAACCAGTTCGACGACCCGTGAGGCCAGGTCCTCGACGGGCAGGTCCTCCTGCTCGCCTGTGGCCCTGACGGTCAGCTCCAACATCCCGTTGTCGATGCCCCTGGGGCCGATGGTGACCCTCAGCGGAATGCCGATCAGCTCTGAATCGGCAAACTTGACGCCGGGCCTGCCGTCACGGTCGTCGAGCAAGACGTCGATACCGGCAGCCTGCAACTCCTCGTGGGCGGCCTCTGCGACCGCCATGGAGCCCTCGTGGTCAACCTTCACCACGGTCAGGACAACTTCGAATGGGGCAACGCACATCGGCCAGATCATGCCGGCGTCGTCATGGTGGGTTTCGACAATGGCGGCCATTGCCCGGCCTACGCCGATGCCGTAAGAGCCCATGGTCGGGACCCTGTTCTCACCTTCGGCGTCCAGTACGGAGACCCCCATGGCCTCGCTGTACTTGCGGCCCAGCTTGAAGATGTGTCCGGCCTCGATGCAGCGGGTGATCGTGAGCGTCCCGCCACAGGCTGCACAGGACTCGCCGGCCTCGATGCCCCTCATGTCGAGCCAGCGGTCAACTGCGATGTCGCGTGCGATGTCCACGCCGGTCAGGTGCACATCGTCTTCGTTTGCGCCGGTGGTCATGCCGCTTCGCCCCTCGAGGGCAGGGTCGGCATAGATGGTCAGGTCGGTCACGCCAACAGCACCGAGGCTGCCCGGTGAGGCGCCCAGTGCCGCTCTGATCTCGTCGGGCTCGGCGGGGACAAGGTCGATTGCTCCCGTGGCGTCAACAAACTTCTGCTCGAGAAAGGTGTGGTCGCCGCGCAGAAGGATGAGCGCCAGCGAACCGTCGATGCGG
Source organism: Candidatus Neomicrothrix sp. UBA7884 (assembly GCA_002501135.1). Classification (GTDB taxonomy): domain Bacteria; phylum Actinomycetota; class Acidimicrobiia; order Acidimicrobiales; family MedAcidi-G1; genus UBA3125. The sequence continues at coordinate 792 of DLRQ01000093.1, read as the reverse complement.
TAGACGAGGGTCTTGATCTGATGCTCGGGCGAGTGGCCGGCATCGGAAAGGGCTTTGATGGTGCGGATGCCCGGGGTCGGTATTGACTCGGGGGCGTCAGAGCCGACGCGGTTCTCAACGGTCTCAAGTGCTGCTGTTGCACGCTCGACGTTGGCCGCGTAGTCGCAGCCTCCGCACTGCACGACGTCGTCCTCACCGGCCGGGGAGGCCACCATGAACTCAACCGAGGCGCTGCCACCCATCGCCCCGGACGAGGCTTGGACCGGGACGGCATCCAGGTCGAGGCGGGAGAAGATCGCCTGGTAGGCCCCATGGTGCAGGTCGAACGAGGAGTCGAGGCCCTCATCGTCGATGTCAAATGAATATGAATCCTTCATGGCGAACTCGCGCACCCTCAACAGACCGGCCTTGGGCCTCGGCTCGTCTCTGAACTTCCACTGGATCTGGTACCAGATCTGGGGAAGGTCGCGGTACGAAGCGAGTTCCAGCGACAAGGTGGCAAAGACCTCCTCGTGGGTCATGCCGAGTGCGAGGTCGGCACCCTTGCGGTCGGTGAGGCGGAACATCTCGTCGCCCATCGATTCCCAGCGACCGGACTTCTGCCAGAGCGAGGCCTGGTGCATGGCCGGCAGCAGGAACTCCTGTCCGCCTATGGCGTCCATCTCCTGGCGGATCACCTCGCCGACCTTCTGGTGAACACGCCAGCCCAGGGGCAGCATCGAGTAGTGGCCGGACTGCAGTTGGCGGATGAAGCCACCGCGCATGAGAAGCCGGTGGTTCACGGCGTCAGCC
>DLRQ01000065.1 GCA_002501135.1 Candidatus Neomicrothrix sp. UBA7884 | reverse complement strand
GTGGTGCTGAACGGCGTCGCCAAGACCTATGCCATGACCGGCTGGCGCGTCGGCTGGATGATCGGTCCAGCCGACCTGGTGAAGGCTGCGGCGAACCTGCAGTCGCACGCCACGAGCAATGTGGCGAACGTGTCACAGCGGGCGGCCCTGGCGGCGGTAGCTGGCGACCTGACCGACGTTGTGGCCATGCGCGGGGCCTTTGACAGGCGGCGGGTTGCAATGTCGGGGCTGCTCCGCCAGATCGACGGCCTTGAGCTGCTGGAGCCCCAGGGCGCCTTCTACGCCTACCCGGACATGTCGGCCCTGCTCGGCCGGGACATTGCGGGAAGGACCGCCTCGACGACCAACGAGTTGGCAGGCATCATCCTGGACGAGGCCAAGGTGGCGATAGTCCCCGGTGAGGCGTTCGGAACCCCCGGCTACGCCCGTCTCTCGTTCGCCCTGGGCGACGCCGACCTCGAAGAGGGCCTCACCAGGGTGGTTGACCTGTTGAACCGGTAGGCGATCCACCAAGCCATAGGCCCTGTGATCGGGGCTGCACTAGGGTCTGTTCAGAGCCGGGTCGCGGTGAGGCCCCTGTAGCCCGGTAGAGGGTGCCCCGGAGGGCCAACGAAACGGTGGCTGCATGGCACCAGCGTTGCTGAAGGGGGCGTTGTCCGGGTTGAGGCCGCGTCCCGATGCACCGCTCGGTGCTCGGCGCCTCATTGTCATGGTCGTCTTGGCCAGCCTGGAGGCGACCATGGACTGGGATGTAATGACGGCACAATCGGGTGCCGAGGGTCTCCGTGTCGCCGGTGACACATCGCCCGATGCCATTCTGTTGGACATGATGATGCCGGTGATGGACGGAAGGGCGGTGCTCGCGGAACTTGCCGCCGACGCAGCGCTGGCGGACGTACCTGTTGTGCTCTTCACAGCGAAGCTCGACTCCCTTAGCCGCCACGACCATGAATTGCTGGGGTGCGCTGGCCTGATCGTCAAGCCGTACGACCCGCTGACCCTCGGTGACCAGGTGGTCGAAATCCTGAGATGGGGGGACTAGTGGAAGCGGCGCCCTACGGAAGTTGGGGGTCGCCGATAACTGCAGGCCTGCTGGTGGCCGGAGCTGCGTCACCCACCGAGGTTGTAGTGGACGGTGACAGGGTCTGGTGGTCCGAGTCACGTCCCGATGAGGGTGGTCGTTCCGTCGTCGTGTGTGACGGGGTGGATGCAGTTTCTCCAGAGGTGAACGTCCGAACCCTGGTGCACGAGTACGGCGGCGGAGCGTGGTGGGCGTTCGGTGGCACGCTTGTCTACAGCGACCACTCCGACCAGCGCCTCTACCGGATGGACGCGGGCGGCTCACCGACTGCTCTGACGCCGAAGCCGGGATCACCTAGGGAGTTCCGATATGCAGACGGCCGGCCGACACCGGATGGCCGCTGGTATGTGTGCATCCGGGAGTCGCATCGGCAGGGGAGCGAACCGGCCAACGAACTGGTGGCCGTGGCTCTGGACGGCTCGTTGCGGTTGGAGGTTCTGATGTCGGGCCCCGACTTCGTGTCGTCGCCGCGCATCTCTCCCGATGGTGGACGGTTGGCCTGGGTCCAGTGGGACCACCCGAACCTTCCGTGGGACGACACCGAACTGTGGGTGGCCGACTTCGACGACGGCGTCATCTCAGGTCCATGTCTTGTCGGTGGTGGTGGCGTTGCAGAGGCCGGGTCCGGAGAGTCCTTCTTCCAGCCCGGGTGGAACGCCGATGGGGTGCTCCACGTTGTCACCGACCGTGACGGCTGGTGGCACCTGTACAGGTTGGGGGTCGACGGGTCGTTGGAGCAGCTCACCTCGGGAGACTTCGAGGTTGCCACCCCGCAGTGGGTGTTCGGGATGTCCAGGTACGCGTTCGTCGGCGACGAGGTCTGGTTCGCACGGCGGGTGGACGGCATCGACCGCTTGTCGGTACTGGTGGACGACGGCACGGTCACAGACGTGACAGTGGATTCCACTTCTGTCGGTGCTGTCTCAGCTCGTGGCGACGGCGTGGTGGCGGTTGTGGCCTCGTGGGTCAGCGAGCCTGTGGTGGTGGCCATTGGTCCGGGGGGTGTCAGGGAACTGAGCAGGCGCCGCGACCTGAACCTCGAGCATGGCTGGTTTCCGGTTCCCGAGTCCGTCAGTTTCCCGACGTCGCACGGTGAGGAGGCGTACGCCCTCGTCTACCCACCGACCAACCCGGACTTCCGGGTACCTGACGGTGAGCGTCCTCCGCTGTTGGTGCTGGCCCATGGCGGCCCGACGGGTGCGGCCCGCACCCAGCTGCAGCTCTCCATCGCCTACTGGACCAGCCGTGGTTTCGTGGTGGCCGACGTGGACTACCGGGGTTCGACCGGATACGGCCGCCCATACCGGCACCGGCTCTGGGGGGAGTGGGGTGTCGCAGACGTGGAGGACTGTGTGGCGGTTGCCGGTTTCCTGGCGGACCGGGGTGATGTGGACGTGGAGCGCATGGCGATAAAGGGCGGAAGCGCCGGCGGCTTCACGGTGCTGGCCGCTGTCACCTTCCACGATGTGTTCACGGCTGGGGCCAGCCGCTACGGCGTGGCCGACCTGGCGGCGCTTGCGGCCGACACCCACAAGTTCGAGGCCCGCTACCTTGACCGCCTGGTGGGTGCATGGCCCGGCGACGAGGCGGTGTACCGGGCGAGGTCTCCGATCCACCACACCGACCTGCTTGCCACGCCGATGTTGTTGCTCCAGGGGGCCGAGGACCCGATAGTTCCACCGAACCAGGCCCGCAGCATGGCCGATGCCCTGAGTGAGAAGGGTGTTCCGTTCGCCTATCTGGAGTTCCCCGACGAGGGCCACGGCTTTCGGCGGGCCCCAAACATCGTGCGTGCGCTCGAGGCCGAGTTGTCGTTCTTCGCCCAACGCTTCGGATTCGACCCGGCCGACGACCTGCCGCCACTCGAGGCGAACGGTGCCTGACGCATCGCAAACGTGAACGCCATGTGACGACTGTCGGAACGCGGTTGCGAGCAGCTACGGGCCGGGGCACGCTCTACACATGGCAAGGGTTCTGGTCACCGAGGAGATCGCTACGTCCGGCCTTGAACTGCTGAGCGGCGCTGGTCACGACGTCGACATTCAACTGGGCCTGAACGGAGCCGACCTGGTCGTTGCACTCGAGGGCGCTTCGGCGCTCATCGTCAGGTCGGCGACGCAGGTGGCGGCCGAGGTGTTGGAGGCCACAGAGGGCCTGGAAGTTGTTGGTCGTGCAGGAATCGGCCTCGACAACGTCGATGTGCGTTCGGCCACCCGGTGTGGCGTGATGGTGGTCAACGCACCCCTCTCCAACTCGATTTCAGCAGCGGAGCACACGATGGCCCTGCTCTTGGCCCAGGCCCGGTGCATCCCCCAGGCTCACGCCGACCTCGTGGGTGGGGCATGGAACCGTTCCCGCTGGCAGGGCGTCGAGTTGTGCGACAAGACCCTCGGAATCGTCGGCCTGGGACGCATCGGCAGGCTGGTTGCCGAGCGTGCCGCTGCGTTCGGCATGCGGATCCTGGCGCATGACCCGTTTGTGGTCGAGGAGAGCATCAGGAACCTGAACATCGAGATGGTGGACCTGGATGAGGTGGTGGAGCGGTCCGACTTTCTTACCCTGCATCTGGCGAGGACCCCTGACACGGTCGGGCTGGTGGGTGCTGACCTGCTGGCGATGTCCAAGCCGGGTCAGCGCATCGTGAACGTGGCCCGGGGAGGGATAGTGGACGAGGAGGCCCTTGCCGATGCAATCCGGTCCGGCCGCATCGCCGGTGCCGCCATCGACGTGTTCGCCGAGGAGCCAACCACCAACTCACCGCTGTTCGACCTGGAACAGGTTGTGGTGACGCCCCACCTTGGTGCCAGCACAGCGGAGGCCCAGGACAAGGCCGGCACCACGATCGCCGAACAGGTGGTCTTAGCACTGGCCGGTGAGTACGTGCCTTTCGCTGTGAACATCGACGTGGGCGTCGCCCCGGAGGTGATCAGGCCGTTCGTTCCGTTGGCCGAGAAGTTGGGTGAGGTCTTCGGGGCGCTCTCAGGTCGCCTGCCCGACCGCCTCGACGTGGAGTTCCGCGGCCAGATAGGAGAGGTCGACGATCGTCTTGCCACCCTGGCGGTGGTGAAGGGCTTGTTGGACAGGGTGGTGGCCGAGGCCGTCACCTACGTGAACGCCGATGAGATGGCCCGTGAGCGGGGCCTCGACGTGCGCACGGTCTCCTCGTCGACCGCAACCGACTATCTCAACACCATCACGCTGCGCTCGGGCCATCTGGCACTGTCGGGCACGCTGGCAGGCCTGTCAGCGGAGCAACGGATCGTGATGATCGACGACCACCCTGTCGACGTGCCACCTAGCGACCACATGCTGGTTGTGCGAAACGACGACCGCCCCGGAATGATCGGCCTGGTGGGGACCGTGGTGGGCGACGCCGGGGTGAACGTGGCGAACATGACCGTCGGGCACGACGCTGGAGCTGCGACGGCTGTAATGGTGCTCACCACCGATCAGGCTGTCGGGGCCGATGTGGTTGCGAGCCTTGCTGAACAGGAGGGGATCATCAGCGTCCACGGAATCGGCCTGACCTGAGGCCACCTTGACCGTGGCTGAATACCGGGTTGCGACTGGTCGACACTCTGGGTCTACACTGATGGGCCATGCGAACCGAACTCAACCTCCTGCTGCTGACCTAGGGCGAACGCACCCATACGCGTTCGCCCGAACCTCCTGAGCCCCAAGGGCCGGGAGGTTCTCTCGTTTTTCACACAGGAACTGACCGACCAGACCAGCAACACCGAACCAGCACACGACCGGAGCAGGCAATGAGCGACACACCGACCAGAGACAGGGTTGTCATCTTCGACACAACCCTCCGTGACGGCGAGCAGTCGCCGGGCATATCCCTCGACACGGGCGAGAAACTCGAGATCGCAGAGCAGTTGGCGCGCCTGGGCGTGGACTACATCGAGGCGGGTTTTCCCATTGCCAGCCAGGGCGACTTCGAGGCCGTGCATGCCATTGCCTCGTCCGTCAAGGGTCCCGTGATCTGTGGTCTCTCGCGTACCGCCCACAAAGACATTGACCGCTGCTGGGAGGCCATCGAGCCTGCTGAGCGGCGTCGCATCCACACGTTCATCGCCACGAGCCCCACGCACATGGAGCACAAGCTCAAGATGAGCCCCGAGCAGGTCCTGGCCGAGGCCGCCTCGGCGGTGGCGCGGGCCCGTGGCTACACCGACGACGTGGAGTTCAGCCCCGAGGACGCCTCCAGGTCCGACTTCGACTTCATGTGCGATGTCCTCCAGGCGGCGGTGGACAACGGTGCCGGCACGCTCAACATTCCCGACACGGTCGGCTATGCCATCCCGGCCGAGTGGGCCGAGCGCATACGCGCAATCAGGCAGAGGGTCCGCGGCGACTACGTGATCAGCACCCACTGCCACAACGACCTGGGTCTCGCCGTTGCCAACTCGCTTGCCGCCGTGCAGGCGGGAGCCAGGCAGGTGGAGTGCACCGTGAACGGCATCGGGGAGCGGGCCGGAAACGCCGCCATGGAGGAGATCGTCATGGCCATCCGCACCCGGCCTGACACCTACGACACCGTCGAGACCAGCATCCGCACCGAGGAACTGGCGAGGTCGTCGCGCATGGTGAGCCGCCTCACCGGCTACCCGGTGCAGTTCAACAAGGCCGTGGTCGGGCGCAACGCATTTGCCCACGAGGCCGGCATCCACCAGCACGGTGTGCTGAATGAGCGCACCACCTACGAGATCATGGATCCCTCCGTTGTGGGCCAGGGTGAGAGCCAGTTGGTGCTCGGCAAGCATTCTGGCCGGGCCGCCTTCAAAGATGCCCTCCAGAAGATGGGTATTGAGATCCAGGGCGATGCCCTCAACGCCGCCTTCACCCGCTTCAAGGAACTGGCTGACCGCAAGGTGCAGTTAACCGACGCCGACCTTGAGGCGCTCGTTGCCGAGGAGATGGGCGACAGGGTGGAGGCCACCTTCTCCCTTGTCAGCATCGACGTCAGGGCCGGAAGCCAGACCACGCCGTCGGCCGACCTTGTGATGCGGGTGCATGGCGAGGAGAAGTCGGTCTCTGTCGAGGGTTCCGGAATGGTCGATGCCTCGTGCACGGCTGTCAAGATCGCCACTGGAATCGACGGCCACCTCACCGACTACAACGTGATGTCGGTTACCGGTGGGGTGGACGCACTTGCCGACGTGGCCCTCTCCTTTGAGAGCAGCGACGGCCTGAAGGTGTCCGGAAGGGGACTGGCCAACGACGTGGTCGAGGCGTCGGCGAGGGCGTTCATCTCGGCGTTGAACAAGATCGCCCGTGTGCGCGACACGGGCGAGGATCCCAATGCCGTTGAGCGGCCGGGCCACCTGGGCTGAGGTCGGCCCTGAGCCGGGGTGCCAATCGTCTGCTGTTTGGGGCACACTTGAACCACAGGGACCGCCGACGAAACGGGGACACCATGGAAATCACGAGAGTCAACGCGCACGAGCTGAAGAACCAGCTCCAGAACGGGCCCGCTGTAACGCTTGTAGACGTTCGCACGAGTGCCGAGTACGAGACGAGGCACATCGCAGGGTCTGTGCACCTTCCGCTCGACCTGCTTGCAGGGCGCTGTGAGCAGTTCGCCGAGGCGATCGGTCCGATCGTGCTTGTCTGCGAGTCGGGCCAGCGCGCCACCCAGGCTGGCGAGCGCCTTGCGGCAGCGGGGTGCCGGACGGCCAGTGTTCTCGACGGTGGTGTCATTGCATGGAATGAGGCCGGTGGCGACCTGGTGCTCGGCAAGTCGCGTTGGGCCATGGATCGACAGGTCAGGTTCACAGCCGGCCTGCTGTTGGTTGTCGGCTTCGCCCTGAATACTGTCGTTTCCGGTTTCTGGGTGCTCTCGCTGCTCATCGGCGCGGCCCTTGCCACCACCGCTGCACTGAACATCTGCCCTATGGCTGTCATGTTGGGGATGCTCCCCTACAACAGGGGCTCGTCGGTTGACGCCGACGGTGCCGCCCAGGTAATCAGGGTCGCATCGTCCACTGCGGGCGCATGATCTTCACCCAGTAATACCTGGACTGCCTCTCACAGGCCTCCTACCTGGTCGGCGACGAGTCGACGGGCCGTGCGGTTGTGGTGGACCCCCGACGTGACGTAGGCGAGTACCTGGCCGATGCCGCCGAGGCGGGTCTATCGATCGAGTTGGTGGTCGAGACCCACTTCCACGCCGACTTCCTGTCAGGTCACCTGGAGATGGCTGCTGCCACCGGTGCTGACATCGGCTATTCGTCGGTGGCGTCGCCCGAGTTCGACTTCCGGCCACTCGGCGACGGCGAGCAGATGGTGCTGGGCGAGGTGGTACTGGAGTTCCGCCACACGCCGGGACACACACCCGAGTCGTTGAGCATGGTCGTGTGGGAACACGCCGACGACGCTGAGCCATACGCGGTGCTTACCGGCGACACGCTGTTCATCGGCGACGTGGGGCGGCCGGACCTGCTTGTGTCCTTTGGCCACTCGCGTGACGAGCTGGCAAGCTGTCTCTACGACAGTCTCCACGAGCGCTTAATGACCCTTCCCGATGCAACCCGGGTGTTCCCGGGGCACGGTGCCGGTTCCGCCTGCGGCAAGAACCTGTCGACCGATACGTCATCCACCATCGGCGAGCAGCGCCGCAACAACTACGCGGTGAAGGTGCCCGACCGCGACACTTTCATCGACCTCATCACCGAGGGGCAGCCGACAGCGCCCGCCTACTTCCCCTACGACGCCGTGTTGAACCAGAGCGAGCACGGCCTGCTCAACGAGGAGCAGTTGCCCACCGGCCTGTCGCTCGACGAGGTTGACGCAGCCACTGCCGGCGGCGCTGTCCTGGTCGACGTGCGCGACCCGGAGGACTTCGCCCGCGGGCACCTGGTGGGTGCCATAAACGTCGGCCTGAACGGGCGCTACGCCGAGTTTGCCGGTTCGGTTGTTCCCGTTGACGTCGACATCGTGTTGTTCGCCGATCCGGGAACCGAGCTCGAGGCAAAGAACCGCCTTGCACGCATCGGCTTCGACAGGGTGGTTGGCAGCCTCGTAGACCCCTACGAGGCCATGACCGGCAACCCGGACCGCACGGCCGCCGCCTCCCGTCTCACCTCGGGTGTGTTCGCCGAGCGCATCGCCGACATCGACGACCTCCAGGTTGTCGACGTGCGGGCCGTGGGAGAGTGCGGCACCGAGGGGGCCATCCCCGGCTCGGTGAACCTTCCCGTGTCCATGGTGCGCGAGCGCATGGATGAGCTCACACCCGATCGGCCGACCGTTGTCTACTGCGCCGGCGGCTACCGGTCGTCGGTGGTTGCCAGCATGCTCCGGTCCGAGGGCTTCGGAGATGTCTCTGATCTGATCGGCGGCTTCGGTTCCTGGGAGGACTCGGTCGAGAAGGTGGCCTGAGGCCCCCGGCCTGAGGGGTTCAGTACCTGTTCCCGAACCTGACGGTCTGCAGGCGTTCGAGGCTGGCGAGGTTGTTGGCCTGCACCTGGCCCCAGCTGTAGGACCAGAGGTCGTTGCCGATGATGAGTGTGCGTTCGATCGGTGGCATCCAAGTGTAGTTGTCGGGGAAGCAGGCGCCGATGGTGGCCCCCTCGGGCACCTCGAGCGCCTCGATTCCGAACTCCATGCCGTATTCCGCCACATCGTCGGCGTTCAGGAACTCGCACATGTAGCCATCGACCCAGGGATAGATGTCCTTTTCAGGGTCGGTCTCATCGGCTACGCATAGCATGAGCGTGATTCCCTCGGGAACGAACAGGGCCAACTCGGCCTCGATGCCCTCTGGGACGGCGGCACCGCCGAACAGATCGGCGTCGATCGTCGGGCAGGGGAACTCGATGGGGCCGCCGGGGTCCGGCATGTGGTTGACGCGGCCCATCTCGGCAACGGTGCCGTCGGCTATCTGGAGGACCACAGCAGCGTTGATGTCGTTGCGCCAGTCGTTGAACGGCATCACCGCAAGCTGCCCTGGCTCCCACCACAGGAACGCCCGGTGGTCCCATTCGACCGAGCTGCTTCCGCCACTGGCCTGCCAGGTGTCGAGCACGGCGGGAGTGGACAGGTTCGATACGTCAAAGAGGGTTGCCTTGGCGCCCGTCGTGCGGCCCTCGTCGGTTGCGTCCTGTCCTATGCCCAGGATCAGGCCGTCGCCAACGGGGTGCAGGTAGCCGCTGTACCCGGCGATCTTGAGCTCGCCCATCACGGTGGGTGCTGTCGGGTCGGACAGGTCGAGTGTGTAGAAGGGGTCCGTCTGGCGGAAGGTGACCACGTAGCCGGTGTCGCCGATGAAGCGCACGGCGAAGATGCGCTCGCCGCGGCCCATTTCGCCCACCTGGCCAACCTGGAGAAGCTCGCCCTCGTCGCGGGTCAGCACGGTTACTAGGGACTCGCTCTCGTCTTGGAACCACCACGGGCTGCCGAGGGTGCTGGCGACACGCAGGTGGCCCTGGTGCTCCGACATGGAGAACTGGCTCAGAAGGTGGCCGGGAACTGTGCCGGAGGCCGTGTAGGGGGTGGCGGCCGGGTCGGTCACGTCGAACTGGTGGATGGAGGTGGCGTAGTCGTTATCGGGCTCGTTCCAGGGTCCCTCGGTGGCTTCGACGTACCGGTTGGTGGCCACGTAGAGGTGTTCGTTGCCGGCGTATACGGTCTGGCCGTCGGCCAGCACACCCATGCTCGACGGATTGCCCAGGGGTTCGGCCAGGTCGACGGTGAGTACCGACAGTGTGGAGAAGCCCGAGAACTCCACCGGGTGTGCGACGTCGCGGCAGTTGACCAGCATTCCGTCGGTGACCGTGCCGTCACCGGCCTCGTGGACGTAGCGGGGCATCCAGTCGGCGATCTCGGTCTGTGCAATGGCCTCCCTGTTGGCCGCCTCGGCACGCTCCTCGCCGGCCTCGTTGGCCGGGTAGACGAACGGCAGGTCGTCGGGTGTCGAGGTGGTGACTATCCGGGCCGCACCGTTCACCACGCGGGCGCTCAGGTAGCGGCCACCGAGGGTGAGGGTGTTGGCGACAGCCATGTTGGAGGGGTCGCTCAGGTCGACCTCGATGATGCTGGTCAGCTGTCGCCACTGGCCCGGTGTGACAAGTCGGCTCAGTGGGCTGGTCACACCGTCGCCTGCCTCAGGGCCGTAGAAGTCCCAGGGTGGCTCGGTGGAGGCCATTACGAGCAGGCGGTCGCCGGCCAGGAGGAGGTCGCTGCTCCACTGGTTCTCCAGGACGAGCGTGTCGGTGAGGACGGCCTCGGCACCCGACACGTCGATGTTGTGCAGTTCTTTGCCCTGAACCACGATGATCCGGCTGCCGTCGGTCTTGATGAGGTCGGGTTCGTCGATGCCGAGTTCCTGCACGTTGGTGCCGGAGTAGTCGACGCCTGCCAGCATCGGTCCTTCTTCGAAACCACCCATGACAAACTCAGCGTCATCCATGGCCATCGCCGGTGCTGACATCGCCACGCCTGCCTCGGCGCGTTCGAACATGACCGGTCCACCGAAGTATCCGCCACCCTGGCCCAGGCCGTAGGGGCCGACCCGTTCGGTGGCCTCGGTCCGCAGGTATACGAGCAGGTCCTGGCAGGCGGTGAACGGGACAAGGCCACTGGTCAACTCCACCTCGCTGACGTCGACGGTCGCCACTGTTGTCGTGGTTGCCGGCCGTGGTGCGGTCGTGGTCGGTGTGGCGGTCGTGGTGGAGGCCGGTGGTGGAGCCTCAGAGGGGAGAGTCGAGGTGGCGCCCGAGAGGCGGATCTGGCCGCTGGAGTCGACCGAACCGCAGGCCGCAGCGGAAAGGGTGATCACCACCAACAGGGCGGCCCGGCGTCGTGTCATCGTGTTCATCGGCCACAGCATGGCAGGAGCGGGGACCTGAAGCGCGGCGGTCCGCCGCTCTGTGAGGTCCGGTCCCGGATCAGGAGGTCGTCGGTAGCCAGGCGGGGCGGTCCGCCTCGTAACCGACGATGGCATCTTCGTGGCGCAGCGAGATCCCTATGTCGTCGAGGCCCTTGAGGAAGCGTTCCCGGGTGGCAGAATCCAGCGGGAAGGAACACGAGATTCCGGCGTCGGGAGCCTCGAGGGTCAGGTTGGCCACGTCGATCGTCACGACCAGCCCCGGGTCGGCCTCACTGGCATCGAGCAGTGCCTCGCCTACCTCGGCGGGAACCTGCACCGGAACTAGGCCGTTCTTGGTGCAGTTGTTTCGGAAGATGTCGGCAAAGCGGGGCGACACGACGGCGGCGAACCCGTACTGCTGGATGGCCCACACGGCGTGCTCGCGCGATGACCCGGTACCGAAGTTGGGGCCGGCCACGAGCACGACGGCACCCTCGAACCGCTCGTCGTTGAGCACAAACTCTCGGTTGTCGCGCCACTCCGAGAACAGGCCCTTGTCGAAGCCGGTGCGCTCGACCCTCTTCAGCCAGTCGGAGGGGATGATCTGGTCGGTGTCAACGTCGGAACGCCGCAGCGGAACGGCGGTGCCCGAGACGATCTCTACTGGTTGCATCTTCTTCCCTGCCTCCTCAGTCCAGGTCTGCCGGTGAGGCGAACCGTCCGGCGATTGCGCTGGCTGCAGCCACGGTGGGGGACACCAGGTGGGTGCGACCGCCACGGCCCTGACGGCCCTCGAAGTTGCGGTTGCTGGTGCTGGCGCACCGTTCACCTGCCGTGAGCTTGTCGGGGTTCATGGCGAGACACATTGAACAGCCAGGTTCACGCCAGTCGAAGCCGGCTGCGGTGAGGATGGCCGGGATGCCCTCGGCCTCGGCCTGAGCCTTGACGGCGCCCGATCCCGGAACGACGAGCGTGCGTACACCGTCCTTCACGCTGCGGCCCTCGGCGACGGCTGCCACGGCCCGCATGTCCTCGATTCGGCCATTGGTGCACGACCCGATGAACACGGTGTCGATGGCAACGTCCCGCATGGGGGTGCCGGCAGTGAGGCCCATGTAGTCGAGGGCCCGGCCTGCAGACTCGCTTTCGCCCGCGTCGGCAATCTGGGCCGGATCCGGAACCGAACCGTCGAGACGCACGACCTGGCCCGGGTTCGTACCCCACGACACGTGCGGCACTATGTCGGCGCCGTCCAGCACGATCTCTGAGTCGAACACGGCGTCATCATCGGTGGTCAGCGTGGCCCAGTCGGCCACAGCTGCCTCCCAGTCGGCGCCCGTTGGAGCGTGGGCCCTGCCAGCCAGGTAGTCGAACGTGGTCTGGTCGGGGGCGATCATGCCGGCCCGCGCACCGGCCTCGATCGACATGTTGCAGACCGTCATGCGGCCTTCCATTGAGAGGTTGCGGATCACGTCGCCCCGGTACTCGATGACCGAACCGATGCCACCACCGGTTCCCAGGCGCCCCACGATCGCCAGGATCACGTCCTTGGCGGTGGCCCCGGCCGGCAGCTCGCCGTTGACGGTCACAGCCAGGGTGCCCGGCTGTTGTTGGGGGAGGGTCTGGGTAGCGAGCACGTGTTCGACCTCGCTCGTGCCGATGCCGAACGCCAGTGCACCGAACGCCCCGTGGGTGCTGGTGTGGCTGTCACCGCACACCACGGTCATGCCGGGAAGGGTCAGGCCCATCTCAGGTCCGATGACGTGCACGATGCCCTGCCCGGGGTCGCCCATCCCGTAGAGGGGAACACCGAACTCGGCGCAGTTGGTACGCAGTGCCTCGACCTGGCGGCGGCTGACCGGGTCGGCTATCGGCTGGTCGACATCGGCCGTTGGGACGTTGTGGTCCTCGGTGGCGACGGTCAGGTCGGGCCGGTGGACGCCCCTGCCTGCTGTACGGAGGCCGTCGAAGGCCTGCGGTGAGGTGACTTCGTGGACGAGGTGGAGGTCTATGAACAACAGGTCGGGCTGGCCCTCGGCCGCGTGCACCACGTGGCGGTCCCAAACCTTCTGGCTGAGGGTCTTTCCCGACATTTCTGCTCTCCTGTTGCCGATCGCCCCGACAGGCTACGGCTCTATGCCCCCACCTGCAGCACCGGTTTGCCGTCTTGGTCACCCCGGCGCCTTCTTCACCTGGTCCTGTCTCTCACCCTGGTCGGCCATCGCCGGGCTGTCTGGCGGGCCGGGCGCCGCCGGCGTGGCTTGCTCGACTGGCGTAGGTCGCTGCGCCCCACCCCCGGTGCCCCTCCCTCAGCCAGTCGTCTCCCACCCGTGTCCTTCCAGCCAACTGCGAGGCAGGTCGACTGTCTGCCAGTTGGTTGGGAGTGTTTGAGGGGTTTCTGTCGGTTTCCCTGCTCCTGGCTGGTGTGGAGAGGGCGGTGCCGGGTTTCGACGAGCGAGCTCAGTTTGCGAGCGAGCGGAGCCCGGCGACGCCCACAGCCGTGGAAAGCCAGAGACCGGAAGAAGACAGAGAGTCAGGCAGAGTGGGCCCGGTCCATCAGGTCCTGGAAGCCGGCCTTGTCGAGGGCACCCATGTGACCGAGCACGCTCCCTTCGGCCGTCACGACGATGGCGGCTGGTTGGCCGAATACTCCGAAGGCGCTCCAGATGGGGCCGCGGTCGGAGATGTTGGGGAATGAGCCGATGCCCCACTCCTCGACTGCGGTCAGGCCGTCTTCGTTGGGGGCCAGGCCTGCCACGCCGATGAGGGTGTAGTTCGCTTCTGCTGCGACCTCGACGACCGTCGGGGCTTCGGCCTTGCAGATCGGTCAGGTGGGGGCCCAGAACCAGAAGAGGGTGTCGTGTCCGGCCAGGTCGCCGCCGTTGATGGTGCCGCCTCCGATGAGGGTGGCCTCCCAGTCGAGGATCGCCGGGGTGCCGGTGGGTGAGGTTGTTACCGGTGAGGTTGTTACCGGTGAGGTCGTGGCCGGTGTGGCGGTGGCTGTTGGTGCCGTTGTCTGGATGTCGCCTGCGCAGGCGGCAGCCACCAGGGCGATGCCCAGGAGGGTGGAAGGTAGATGCAGATAGGGCATTCGGCGCACGCCACGACCATAGGCCCGTTACCGTCAACCGGGTGAGCACGCGTCTGTTGATCCTGGCTGCCCTACTGTGCGGGATGGCATTGCTGATGGCGTTCGCCGTCCAGGTTCTGGTGTCGGCGTGACGCGCCACGACCTGGTTGTCATCGGCGGGGGGCCTGCCGGCTATGCGGCTGCCCTTTACGGAGCTTCGGCCGGCCTCGACGTGGGTCTCGTCGAGGAGCACCTGATCGGCGGCACCTGCCTGCACGTTGGCTGCATTCCAGCCAAGGAACTGCTCGAGACTGCTTCGTTGCTGCGGGCGGTGAAGGGTGCTTCGGAGTTTGGTGTTGATGCGGGTGGCGGTGAACCCACCGTCGATCTGGCGGTCAGTCAGGAGCGCAAGAGGGGCGTCATCGACAACCTGTTCAAGGGTCTCGGGTCGTTGTTGTCGGGTCGTGGCGTCACGGTCTATGACGGCACCGGTCGTCTGGGTCCTGACCACACGGTCACCGTTGAGCATTCTCCGGGTGGCGACCAAGAGGGAACGTCCACGCTGCAGGCGGGTCACGTGGTGCTGGCAACGGGGTCCTCTCCGAGGTCGATCTCCGGGTTTGAGGTCGACGGTGACCTGGTTGTCACGAGCGACGAGTTGTTGTCGATCACCGAGGTGCCCGCCCGGGTGGTGGTCGTCGGCGGTGGGGCGATCGGCTGCGAGTTTGCCTCGATGCTGTCCGATCTGGGGTCCGAGGTCACTGTGCTCGAGGCTCTGCCTGAGATTCTGGTGGGCTGCGACGCCGATGTTGCCAAGGCCGTGCGTCGTTCATTCCGCCGCCGCGGCATCAGCGTGTACACGGGTGTGTCGGTTTCAGGGCATGAACCGTCCGGTGGTTCGACAGTGGTCCGGTTCGGCGATGACCAGGTAGAGGTGGACCTCGTGGTCATGGCCGTTGGGCGCAGCCCGCGCGGCGATGCGGCTGGTCTGGTGGGTACCCGGGTCGAGGTCGACGAGCGGGGCTTCATATCTGTCAATGACCGTCTGCTCACGGGTGAGCCCGGTGTGTATGCCGTGGGCGATGTGGTGGCAACACCGCAGTTGGCCCATGTGGCGTTCGCCGAGGGCATGTTCGTAGTGAAGGACCTTCTCGGCGAGTCGCCCCTGCCGCTGGATGCGGCGACCGTGCCGTGGTGCATCTACACCCATCCCGAGGTGGCGTTCGCCGGTTTGACCGAGGCGGCGGCCGGGGAGGCCGGCTACGACGTGGTGGTTTCGTCGCACCGGTTCGTCGGCAACGGCAGGGCCATGATCGTGGGCGACACAGACGGCCTCGTGAAGGTGGTCGCCGAGGCCGGTCCCGATGGTCGTGCCGGTCGCATCCTGGGCGTGCACATGGTGGGCCCGTGGGTAACCGAACAGCTCGGCCAGGGGTACCTGGCCGTGAACTGGGAGGCCACCGTCGATGACGTGGCGGCCCACATCCAGCCCCATCCGACCCTGAGCGAGCTGTTCGGCGAGACGGTGCTCTCGCTGACCGGCCGTTCCCTGCACGGCTGAGGTGGTGTCCTGATGGCCGATGTGTTCCTTCCCCAGCTCGGAGAGGCGATCACCGAGGGCACGATTACGCAGTGGTTCAAGCGGGTTGGCGACCACGTGGCACTCGACGAGCCGCTCTACGAGGTGTCTACCGACAAGGTCGATTCCGAGGTGCCGTCACCGGTGGCCGGGGTGCTGGTCGAGATCGTCGCCAACGAGGGGGTGGTTGTCCAGGTGGGTGACCTCCTGGCCAGATTCGAGATCGACGAGGGCGCTGCTGCTCCGGCGGCCCCGGCTGTGACGGCGACCGTTGCTTCTGCGCCGGCGCCGAAGGCTGATCCGCCGCCTCGGCCTGAGCCGGCCGCTCCGACGGTGCCTGTGGCCCCTTCCGGCGGTTCGTCACGTCTCTTGTCGCCGGTTGTCCGTTCCCTGCTGGCCGACAACGGTGTCGACTCGGCCCGGGTCACGGGAACCGGCGTGGGTGGCCGCATCACTCGGGCCGACGTCGAGAACTTCCTGCGCGACAACCCCGGTCGGGCTGAGTCGTTCAACACCATCCGTCAGAGCACCGGTCGCCACATGGTGTCCTCCAAGTCCACATCACCGCACGTGCTCACAGCCATGGAGGTCGACTTCGAGGGTGTCGAGGTGGTGAGGCAGGCGCACCGGGCGGCCTGGCGGGAGGCCGAGGGTTCGAGCCTCACGTACCTGCCGTTCATCGTTCGGGCGCTCGTTGAGGCGTTGGCCGACTTTCCGCGGATCAATGCCAGCGTGGGTGACGGTGAGCTGATCGTGCACGGCGATGTGAATCTGGCGGTCGCCGTCGACCTGGATTTCGAGGGCCTCCTCGCTCCGGTCGTCCGCGGTGTTGAAGACATGTCGCTTGCTGAGGTGGCTCGGGCGATAGTGGACATGGCTGGCCGTGCCCGTTCGAAGAAGCTGGTTCCCGACGACCTGGTGGGTGGGACGTTCACCATCACGAACCCGGGTCAGTACGGCACGATGTTCCAGTTCCCCATCATCAACCAGCCCCAGGTGGCCATCTTGTCGACTGACGGCATCAGCCGGAAGCCCGTCGTGGTTGTCGATGACGATGGTGTCGAGGCGGTGGTGGTCCATTCGGTGGGTGTGCTGGCTCTGGCGTGGGACCACCGGGCGTTCGACGGTGCCTATGCGGCGGCTTTCCTGGCGAGGTTGCGCGAGGTGATCCAGACCCGCGACTGGGAGTCCGAGTTCTGAGCAGCGCTGCGCCTCTTGTCGCCCGGCCCTTTCGCGTCCGCTGGCTGGGGAGGGTCCGTTACCGCGATGCGCTGGCCCTGCAGCGCGGCGTCCATGAGCACGGCGTCGACGACCACCTGCTGCTCTTAGAGCACCACGCCGTCTACACACTGGGGGTGAGGGCCACCACCGAGCACCTGTTGGCACCGCCCGAGGAGGTGGGTGCCGACCTCGAGGTGGCTGACCGTGGGGGTGACATCACGTTCCACGGTCCTGGTCAGCTTGTGGGCTACCCGCTCCTGCACCTTCCGGGAAAGCGTGGTGGGGGCATGGCCGACACGGTGGCCTATGTGCGTTCGGTCGAGGACCTGCTCATCGGGGTGTGTCGCGATCTGGGCCTCGTCGACGTGGGCAGGCTCGAGCCCTATCCGGGTGTGTGGGTGGACCCCGACGGGGCAGACCCGCGCAAGGTGGCGGCAATCGGTGTCAAGTTGACGCGTGCACGCACGATGCACGGTTTCGCCCTGAATGTGGACCCGGACCTCTCGTTCTTTGACCGTATGGTCCCGTGTGGAATCGCCGGCCTCGGTGTCACGTCGTTGGCTGCCGAGGGGGTCGAGGTCACGATGGCCGAGGTGGTGGACCTGGTTGCTGAGCAGGCGGCGGCGCAGTGGGCGGGGGGTCCAGTCGAGCGGGCAGATGTGGCGTGGCGTTCCGACGTCGGTGACCTGAGTGCATTCAGTCGGGGGGAGGGCCCGGGGGAGCGACCACCGGTCGGGCGTAAGCCCGAGTGGATGCGGGTGCCTCTGGACACCGGCCCCGAGTACCGACGCCTCAAGGGCCTGATGCGGGAGCAGCAGCTGGTGACCGTGTGTGAGGAGGCCGGCTGTCCCAACATCTTCGACTGCTGGAATGACGGCACGGCCACGTTCATGATCAACGGCGAGCGCTGCACCCGGGCGTGTGGGTTCTGCCTGGTCGATACCCGTCGGCCCGGCGATCTCGACGTGTCCGAGCCGGAGCGGGTGGCGGCTGCGGTGGCCGACATGGGGCTTGCGCACGCCGTGGTAACGGCCGTTGCGCGCGATGACCTCCCCGATGGTGGGGCGTCGGCGTTCGCAGCCACGGTCACGGCGGTAAGGGAGGCCAACCCCGGAACGGCCGTCGAGGTGCTGATTCCCGACTGCAAGGGTGATCCCGATGCCCTGGCCACGATCTTTGATGCGCTGCCCGACGTGTTGAACCACAACATCGAGACGGTGGCCCGTCTTCAGCGCCGGGTGCGGCCGTCTGCCAGCTACGCCCGAAGCCTGTCGGTGCTGGCCCGTGCCCGGGTGGCCGGCCTCACTACAAAGTCGTCGATCATGGTGGGCCTGGGCGAGACCGATGCCGAGGTCGACTGCTGCCTCACCGATCTGGCGGCGGTGGGCTGCAATATCGTCACGATCGGTCAGTACCTGCGTCCCACCACCAACCACCTGCCGGTGGAGCGCTGGGTGGAACCGGCTCAGTTCGAGCGCTGGGCCGAGGTCGGTCGGGCCTTCGGCATCGCCCACGTCGAGGCTGGTCCGCTGACGAGGTCCAGCTATCACGCACGTGAGGCCGCCGATGCTGCGGGTGCGGTGCCTGTTGAGTTGGCTCGGCGCTAGTCCCGGCAACCGGAAATCCCTGCACGCCCTAGCCTGACGCCGTGTTCGCCGACCGTCTCAGCCGTGCCAGGTCAGTAATGGCCGATTGTGGCGTTGACGTGATGGTTCTCTCGGTGGGTGCCGACTTGCCGTACTTCTGTGGCTACGAGGCGATGCCGCTGGAGCGCCTGACGCTCCTTGTGGTCCCGAGCGACGGTGATGCCAGCCTGATCGTGCCGTTCCTCGAGGCGCCCCGTGTCGTTGAGCGGCCCGGGGTGTTCGACGTTGTTTCGTGGAAGGACGGCGAGGATGCAATCGCCCTGGCAGCGGGGCTCATCGGCTCTGCCGGCACGGTCGCCGTGGGCGACCAGACCTGGGCCGGGTTCCTTGTTGACCTGGTCGCTGAGCTGCCCGGTGCACGGTTCAGCCGTGCGTCAGAGGTGACCGCTCCCATCCGCTCGGTAAAGGACGCCGCTGAGGTCGAGGCCCTGCGTGCCGCCGGGTCGGCGGTTGACCGGATCGCCGCCCAGATACAGGCGGGGGAGATCCCGTTGGTGGGGAGAACCGAGGCCGAGGTGTCGGCCCAGATCGGGCGCCGCATAATCGAGGAAGGCCACCACAAGGTCAACTTCGCCATCGTGGCTTCCGGGCCCAACGCTGCCAGCCCCCACCACGACGCCGGCGACCGGGTGATCAGGTCTGGTGAGGCGGTGCTCTTCGATTTCGGCGGCACGATGGCCGACTCCAACGGTGTCGGCTACTGCTCAGACATCACCCGGTGTGTGCACGTTGGTGAGCCGGCTCCGGGTTTCGCTGAGCTCTACGAGGTGCTGTTCGCCTCACATGCGGCGGGTGTGGCAGCTGCCACGGTGGGCACTCCGTGTGAGGCCGTCGACGCTGCGGCCCGCGGCGTGATCGAGGATGCCGGCTACGGAGAGTTCTTCATACACCGCACCGGCCACGGCATCGGCGTCGAGGCCCACGAGCACCCCAACATCGTGGTTGGTAACGACCTGCCGCTGGTGGCCGGTCATGCGTTCTCGATTGAGCCGGGCATCTACGTGCCGGGCGGGTGGGGTGCACGCCTCGAGGACATCGTGGTCGCGGCGGCCGACGCCCCCGACGCCATGAACCTGGCCGACCACGATCTCGCCGTGGTCGACGGCTGAACCGGGTTCGTACGTGATCGACCTGGATCCGGCGACGGTTCTCCTGCAGTGGGCTGTTGGTGGCCTGTTCCTGTTGTGGGTCACCAGTCGGCGTCGCGAGGTGGGTATCGGCTACGGCTGGACCATGCGGATCACCTTCGGCCTGATGGCGGCCGGTTCGCTGGTGGTGGGTCTCATGTTCAACACGGTCCCTGTGAGGGAGGTGGCGACCGCCGGGGTGGTCGTGGCGACGGTCGTTGCCCTTGTCGTGTCGGTCCTGCGGCGCCGTGCCGGTGTGGCGGGTCAGCGGGTGCTCGAGCAACAGCGCAGCACCCGGGTCGCGGAGATGACCGGCATCGACGTGGATGTCCGTGAGAAGGCCCGCAGGTTCGACCCCGACGTTCCCGAGTTCCCGCCCATCCTGGACCTGATGGCGCCTGTTGTGGGACTCGTCGCGCTGGTGGCTGCCGGGGTCGACGCCGGCGGCCCTCTGGGGTTGTCGCTGGCTCGAACGCTCGTGGGTGCCGTGTTCCTCGGGGCGGTGAGTGACGCCATGTTGTTGGGCCACTGGTATCTGGTGCAGCCGGGCCTCGCCAGGGGTCCACTCGTGGAACTGGTCAGGTGGACGGGCATGGCGTGGCCGTTTGAGTTGGCCGTGCTGTTGTGGCCAACGGGCATGGTGTCGGTTCTGAACGGCACGATCGACGACGGCTACAACGGCCTGCTGGGCTGGTTCTGGGCGGCATGCGTGGTCTCGACCATCGCGCTTGTGGTGCTTGCGTGGGCCGCCCTGCGTGAACGCCAGTACAGCGCGGTCATGGCCGCCACCGGGCTCTTGTACCTGGCGATCCTGACCGCCTTCGGCATGGACCTGGTAGCCAGGGCGGTCCTGGTCTGAGCCGGCCGGGGTCTGGGCACGGGGCCCGCCGGTAGGCTCGTCAGCCCATGGCTAAGGACTCTTCGGATACGGCCCCAGAGGGGGCACACCGCGTCTACACCCGTGGTGGCGATGACGGTTCCACGGGCCTTTTGCACGGCGGTCGTGTGGCAAAGGACTCTGCCCAGTCGACCGCCTGCGGCGATGCCGATGAACTTCAGGCCTGTATTGGTCTGGCCCGTGCCGCCGTCGGCGACGAGGGTCGGGGTGAGTTGGCCGATGTGTTGTTGGGTCTGGAGCGCGACCTGTGGGTCGTGATGGCCGAGTTGGCATGCAACCCCGAGAAGCTCGCCCGTCTGGAAGAAGCCGATGGTCGTCCCACCATGCCCATGGTCGAGCGCCTGGAGGCCCTGATCGACACGGTGTCCGTCCGGTTTGATCCACCCACCGAGTTTGTTGTTCCCGGCCAGAACGAGGTGGCCGCCCGCCTGGACCTGGCCCGTGCTGTGTGTCGCCGTTCCGAGAGGTCGTCGTTGGCAGCCGTGGTGGAGGGATCGGCCGTGGTGCCGTACCTGAACCGCCTGTCGGACCTCTTGTGGACGCTCGCGCGGTGGCAGGATGACGGCCCGGTAGCCACCCGGTCGGTGCCAGCCGACCCTTCCATCTGACACCCGAACTCGAGACAACCCGAACGCCCTACAAACCGGAGAACACAAGTGCCGACCTTCAACCCACCCACCTTCACCACCGCACGAACCGCCCCATCGCGGGTGGCGGTCGTGGCCCATGGTCTGACTGAGGAGGCCCTCGGTTCAGAGCTGCCCGGCGGGCTGGAGTCAGGTTCGCTGAAGCGGCTCGGCTTTACCGCCGGGGCCGGCCAGGTGCAGGTGCTTCCGGAGGGTGACCGGCTGGTTGTGGCCGTTGGTCTGGGGCCCGCCGGAAACGTGACGACCGGTGTGGTCAGGAACGCAGCCGCCGACCTGGCCCGCGCCACTCGCAGGCACAGGACGGTGGCGACGGACCTTGCTGCAGCCTCTGGAATCGATGCGGCCGGGGCGACCCGCGCAGTGGTCGAGGGTATGACCCTGGCTCTCTACCGCTTCGGTTACCGGTCAAAGGCCGGTTCGGGTGGAGACAGGGATTCCCTCTCGAAGGTGACCCTGGTTGGTAGCGCCGCTGCCGGCATCCGGGCTGCTGTCGAGACCGGTGTGGCTGTGGCCGGTGGTGTCACCCTGGCCCGCGACTTCGTGAACGAACCGGGTGGCTCCCTCACGGCTCCGGCCTTTGCCAACCGTGTGAGGCGTGTCGCCCGGGAGGCCGGCATAACTGTCAAGGTGCTCGACGAGGCGGCCATCAAGCGTGCCGGCATGGGTGGCCTGCTGGGCGTCAGCAGGGGGTCGACCAACCCTCCGCGGTTCGTGGAGTTGACCTACACCCCGAAGGGCGTCACGGCTGCACGCCGCACCGGTGACCTTGCTCTTGTGGGCAAGGGCATCACCTTCGACTCGGGCGGCCTTTCGATCAAGTCGGGTACCGGGATGATGGACATGAAGAAGGACATGGCGGGCGCCGCTGCGGTGGTGGGTGCCATGTCGGTGCTTCCAGCCGTTGCACCGAAGTGTCGTGTGCGCGCCTACCTGCCGATGACCGACAACATGCTGGGTGGCGATGCCACACGGCCGGGTGACGTGCTCACCATTCGCAATGGCAAGACCATCGAGGTGCTCAACACCGATGCCGAAGGGCGCCTCGTGTTGGCCGACGCACTGTCGATGGCGAGCGAGGCCGGGCCAGACGCCATTGTCGATCTGGCCACCCTGACGGGTGCGTGCATGGTCGCGCTCGGTCCGCGCATTGCAGGCCTGATGGGCCACAACGACAACTTCCTGTCGCAGGTCGAGGCCGCCTCTGAGGCGACCGGCGAACGGGTCTGGCACCTGCCGCTGCCGGCCGACTACCGAAAGATGCTGGATTCCACGGTTGCCGACATGAAGAACATCGGTGGCCAGTACGGGGGTGCGCTCACCGCCGGGCTGGTGCTTGCCGAGTTCGTGGGCGAGGGCATCCCGTGGGCCCACATTGACATCGCCGGGCCGTCGTCAAGTGATGCCGACGAGGAGGAGCGCACGAAGGGCGCAACCGGCTTCGGTGTGCGCCTGCTCGTTGAGCTGGTGTCGTCGTTCCAGAAGGTGGAGTCCGACTAGCTCAGGTCCAGATTCAGGTCCGGAACGGGTTGGGTCGCCACGGCCCAGCCCCAGGGAGGGGGACCCGGGCCGGTGGCGACCCCTGGCCGGTCAGGCGGCGCCGTCGAGTGCCGGGCGGGAGCGTGACGGTTCGCCTGCCGACGGATCGTCGGGTGTGGGCGTGGTTGTGGGAGTGGGCGTGGGCCGGCGTCGGCTACGGGAACGGGTTCCGTGACCGGGGTCTTTGCCCGGGCAAGCTTGCGTCGGGCCTCCCAGGCCCAGTCGGCGGCCTCGTTGCAGAGGGTTGCGTTGAAGCGCCATTCGCGCAGTTGGCGTTCGGTGGCGCTGCGGTCCTCACCCAGTTGGACGAGTGTGAGGACCAGGTGGCGTGTCCGGCGGGACTGGTCTGCGCGGTGGTCGGCCCGGGTGGTGTCGGCCTCGTCCCTGTGGGCGTCGCGTAGTTGTGCCGGTAGGCGGTCGGCCTGGGCGAGTGTCAGTGGCGGGAGGTTGCGGCGCACTTCGAGGGTTGAGGTGTCCACGAGGCGTGCCATGCGGAACTGGCAGATGCGGCCGAGGGTTCGCATGAAGGGTGCGTGGCGGCCGCCGTTGAGGCGCAGGCCGATGGAGGCGGCGGCGTCGACCATGTCGAGGTTGTAGCCGCCGGGTTCGCGGTCGAGGCCGTCGGCGAGTCGGCGCAGCAGCCAGCAGGCGCTGGGACCGAGGATGCCGAGCCAGTAGGTCTCCACGTAGGTGGATCGGGGGTCGTGGCCGAGGCTGTCGATGACCGGGTCGATCCAGGTTTCGATGCGGAGGTGGTTGGTGGGGAACGTGGGCTGGGATGGCACGTCTGGCTCCTGGTGGTGGCAGGTCCTGAGGGGATGTGTAGGACTATTTCATGTAGTTTCATGCAATGTCAAAGAGTGGAGGCAGGTTTTCTCGGAAAGGTGCGCGAGGCTCGGTGAGATGGGGTCGGAATCGGGGTCGGGAGCAGTTCCGGAAGCTGCGCTGGAGGCGGCCGGGCAGGCGGCCCGTCTGGTGGACGCCTCGAGCCGGATAGCCGTGCTGACCGGTGCGGGCATCTCCACCGACAGCGGCATTCCGGACTTCCGCGGTCCCGACGGCATCTGGACGAAGAACCCCGAGGCCGAGAAGGCGTCAGACATCTCCTACTACGTCTCCGACCCCGGGATCAGGAGGCAGCGGTGGGAGATGCGTGCGTCGGGTGAGCTCTGGCCCGACGTCGCCCCGAACGCCGGCCACCGGGCGCTCGTCCACCTGGAGCAGCGCGGCATCGTGGACACCCTGGTGACCCAGAACGTGGACGGCCTCCACCAGGCGGCCGGCAGCGACCCGGCTCTGGTGGTGGAGATTCATGGCACCACGCGGCGGGCCATGTGTCTGGACTGTGAGTGGCGCGACGATATCGAGGTGGTACTGGAGCGGGTCCGGGCGGGCGACCACGACCCGCGCTGCTCCGACTGTGGCGGTCTCCTCAAGTCGGCCACCGTCAGCTTCGGTCAGAGCCTCTTTCCAGGCGATGTGGAGCGCATCGAGCAGGCGGCGATCTCGTGTGACCTGGTGCTGGCGGTGGGGACCAGCCTGTCGGTGTATCCGGTGGCGGCCATGGTGCCGCTGGCGGCCCGGCACGGTGCGGGCGTGGTGATCGTGAACGGTGAGCCGACGGCCATGGATGACCTGGCCGACGTGTTGGTGCTGGGCTCGATCAGCGAGGTGCTCGGTATCGTGGTGGGTTCAGGTTGAACCGGGACCGGCAGGGGACAGGCCCGTTGGGAATGTTCCTGATCGTGTCCGGGTTTCAGCATTGCTAATCCCGACCAACTAGGTAGGCTTTCGACCATGCCATCCTTCAGAGAACTGCTCACGGCCGCCAAGGGCCGTATCAAAGAGACCGATCCAGCCGGGGCCGAGGCCCTGCTGGCCGAGGGCCACCTGCTGCTCGACGTGCGTGAGCCCGACGAGTACGAGCAGGGCGCCATTCCGGGCTCCATGCACATTCCCCGCGGCACCCTCGAGAGCGGCATCGAGGGCCGCCTCGCCGACCGTAGCCAACCGATAGTGGTCATGTGCGCCGTCGGCGTACGTTCCGCGTTTGCCGCCGACACCCTGGCCCAACTCGGCTACACCGACGTGGTCTCCATGGACGGTGGCTTCAACCGCTGGAAGGACGAGGG
The DNA here is from genome assembly GCA_002501135.1 of Candidatus Neomicrothrix sp. UBA7884. Classification (GTDB taxonomy): domain Bacteria; phylum Actinomycetota; class Acidimicrobiia; order Acidimicrobiales; family MedAcidi-G1; genus UBA3125. The sequence continues at coordinate 490 of DLRQ01000065.1, read as the reverse complement.
CCGCGACTGGTCAACCCCGCGCACCCTCAGCCCCGACCAGCGCAACCGCTACCAGCGCCACCTGCTGCTGCCCGAGATCGGTGAAGAGGGTCAGCTGGGCCTGCTCGACGCCAGCGTGCTGCTTCTCGGCGCCGGTGGTCTGGGGTCGCCTGCGGCGCTCTACCTGGCGGCCGCCGGGGTGGGCACCATCGGCATCATCGACATGGACGTCGTCGACGAGTCCAACCTGCAGCGCCAGATCCTCCACAACCAGGAGCGCATCGGCGACCGCAAGGTCGACTCGGCCAAGAAGACCCTCACCGCCCTGAACCCCGACGTCAACGTCGTCACCTACGACGTGCGCCTCGGCGCCGACAACATCATGGACATCCTCGAGGGCTACGACGTGATCGTCGACGGCGCCGACAACTTCCCCAGCCGCTACCTGCTCAACGACGCCTCTGTGAAGTTGGGCATACCGGTCGTGCACGGTTCCATCTTCCGATTCGAG
>DLRQ01000024.1:6165-20597 GCA_002501135.1 Candidatus Neomicrothrix sp. UBA7884 | reverse complement strand
ACCACCTTCGCTGATCAAGGTGCCACCCGGTCAGACCCTCAGGAGCGGGACAAGATGTCGGCCAACACCTCGTCGGCATGCTCATCAAGGGTCTGCGACGAGTTGAGGTCGTAGGAAGCCGCAATCGTGCCGTCGGGAGCGATCAGGTACGAACAGCGGTACGGAAACGCAGCAATGGGATCATCGGCCGGGCGAACCACCTCGTAGGCGGCACCCATCACCCTGTCAGGATCCGACAACAACGAATACGTAAAGCCCTGTTCGTCGGCAAAGGCCTTCTGCTCCTCGACCGTGTCAAAACTTGCACCCACAACCACGGCACCAGCCTCTGAAAATGATGAGGTTCGATCACGGAACCCCTGACCCTGAACCGTTCAACCAGGTGTCGAAGCCTTCGGATACCACCACAGGGCCACCCACGAACCAGCCAGATCATCAGAGCTGACCTTGATGCCGTTCTGGTCAGGCGCCGAGAACGCCGGTGCAACGGTTCCTACCTCGAGCATGCAAATCCCCCTAGTAACTCCAGATCAAAATGTCGTGCGCCGACCATAGCCGTGGATGCACTGTCCGATGGGGGTCCAGCCCCGGCGCTGGCTAGGCTCCGGCACCATCAGGAAACCACCCCGACATCACCAGGGAGCCCCCCAATGCCCGAAGCCGTAATCGTCGCAACATCACGAACCCCCATCGGACGGGCCAACAAGGGAAGCCTCGTCGACGCCCGGCCCGACGACATGTCCGCCTTCATCATCAACGACGTCCTCGGCAAGGTCCCCGACCTGCCCCGCGACGAAGTCGAGGACGTGATCTGGGGAACCGGCCAGCCCGGCGGCGAACAGGGCTACAACGTGGCCCGCGTAGCAGCCGTCCTCGCCGGCCTCGACTCACCCGGAGTGACCGTCAACCGGTACTGCTCATCATCACTCCAGACCATCCGCATGGCAGCCCACACGATCATGGCCGGCATGGGCAACGTCTTCGTCTCCGGAGGCGTCGAATGCGTCAGCCGCTACCAGTACGGCGCAGCCGACAACGGCCCGCACAACCCCCTCTTCGCAGACGCCGAAGCCCGCACCGCCAGCCGCACAACAGGCGGAGCAGAAACCTGGGCACAACCTGAGGGCATGCCCGACATCTACATGGCAATGGGCCAGACAGCAGAAAACGTCGCCGCCTACAAAGGCGTATCACGCCAGGCCCAGGACGAATGGGGCGTCCGCTCCCAGAACCGAGCCGAAGCCGCCCGCGACCGCGGCTTCTTCGAACGCGAAATCACCCCCTACACCCTCCCCGACGGCACCATCGTCAGCGCCGACGACGGCATCCGCGCCGGAACCACCTACGAAAAGGTCTCACAACTCAACCCGGTATTCCGCCCCGACGGCACCGTCACCGCCGGCAACGCCTGCCCCCTCAACGACGGCGCAGCAGCAGTAGTAGTCATGAGCGCCACCCGGGCAGCCGAGCTGGGCATCAGCCCGATCGCCAAAATCATCTCCTCTGGCGTGTCATCACTCAGCCCCGAGATCATGGGCCTCGGCCCCATCGACGCCATACGAATCGCACTCGGCCGCGTCAACATGACCATCGACGACATCGACCTCGTCGAAATCAACGAAGCCTTCGCCGCCCAGGTCCTGCCATCAGCCGACGAGCTCGGCATCGACCACGACAAGCTGAACGTGAACGGTGGCGCCATAGCCCTCGGCCACCCCTTCGGCATGACCGGATCACGCATCATGGCAACCCTCCTCAACGGCCTCGAAGACTCCGACAAGGAGTTCGGGCTGGAATCGATGTGCGTAGGCGGCGGCCAGGGAATGGCGATGATCGTCCAGCGCCTCAGCTAGCACTTTCCAATGCAAGGGAGGAGCGCCGAACACGCCCGCTTCTCCTCATAAGCAAAAGTCGTGCGCGGTCGCCTTCGGCACTCCTCCCTACAGGTACTAGCCCTGGCCTCCTGAGGCTTCCTGCACGGAGACCCTTCCGGCACTGATCCACGGCATCATCTCACGCAGACGCGAACCCACCTTCTCGACACGGTGCTCATGACCGGCATCCTCGAGGCGTTTGAAATTCTCACGACCCGAACGGCTCTCAGCCACCCACTCCTCAGCAAACTGACCCGACTGGATCTCGCCCAGGATGGTCTTCATGGTCTCGCGGACATGGTCGTCGATGACCCTCGGACCACGAGTCAGGTCTCCGTATTCGGCAGTGTCAGAAACCGAATAGCGCATACCGGCAATCCCCTGCTCGTACATGAGGTCCACGATCAACTTCACCTCGTGCAGGCACTCGAAGTAGCAGATCTCAGGCTGGTAACCGGCATCCACCAGGGTGTCAAAGGCGCTGCGGACCAGCTCGGTGAGGCCACCGCACAACACGACCTGCTCGCCGAACAGGTCGGTCTCGCACTCCTCTGTGAACGTGGTCTCTATAACGCCTGCACGGGCACCGCCCAGGCCATCGGCGTAAGCGAGAGCAAGATCACATGCGCCACCGGACGGATCCTGCTCGACAGCGATGAGGCACGGAACACCGCCGCCCTCAACGTATGTGCGTCGCACCAGGTGGCCAGGGCCCTTCGGGGCAACCATGATCACGTCCACGTCGTCGGGAGGGTTGATCAGGTCGAAGCGGATGTTGAAGCCGTGGGCGAAGGCAATGGCATCGCCGGCATTCAAGTTGGGGGCGATGTGCTCCTCGTAGACCGCCGCCTGCTCGGTGTCAGGCAGGAGGATCATGATCACGTCCGCCCATGAAGACGCATCGGCCAGCGACCGGACGGTCAGGCCGGCCTCAGAGGCCTTGGCCGCAGACGAAGAGCCGTCGCGAAGGCCGACACAGACGTTGATGCCCGACTCCTTGAGGTTCAGGGCATGGGCGTGGCCCTGAGAGCCGTAGCCCAGAACTGCAACCTTCCGGTCGGCGATGGCCGCCCGGTTCACGTCGTTCTCATAGAAGATGTTTGCCACGGGGATGTCTCCTGGTCTTGTCGTATAGCGAATAGTGATTGGGAAAGAAAACGTGCTCAGTCGTCCTCGTCGAGGTTCGCCAGAGCGACTCTGCCTGTGCGCTGCAACTCGATGATGCCGTACTGACCGAGCAGTTTCTCGAACTCGTCAACTCGGACGGGTGGCCCGACCAACGAGAGCATCATTGCGTCGGCGCCAACCGACAGGACCTTGCCGCCGGCCCGGTCCAGATGCTCGACCAGCTCATCACGACGGTCCGGCCCCGCTACGACGGTCACGATCATCAACTCCCGCTCAACGGCATGGCCGGGGTGCAGCTCGCGGATGTTGACCACGTTCACCAGTTTGTCGAGTTGCTTGATGATCTGCTCCAACGGAGCCGACTCCAGGTCGACAACCACGGTCACCCTGCTGAAGCGTTCATCGTCGGTTGGTGCAACGGCCAGCGACTCGATGTTGAATCCGCGGCGGGAGAACAGGGCTGCCAGGCGTGCCAGCACACCCGACTTGTTCTCAACGGTCACCACAAGCGTGTGGTACCGGTAATCGGGCACGTGGTGCTTCGCCGGCCCGCTCGAACCCTGCTGTTCGTTCATCGTGGTTGGTCCTGCTGGGACGGCGGCACGACCAGTTCGGAGTTGGAGGCACCAGATGGAACCATCGGGTAGACCTTCTCGGCGGCAGTCACCCGGAAGTCGATGACGACAGGGCGGTCGTCGACCTCGTTGGCCTTGGCGATCGCTGCGTCGACCTCCTCGGGACTGTCGACCCTCATCGCCACGCATCCCATGGACTCGGCCCATCCCTTGTAGTCGGGTACGTCCTTTGAGAGGAAGACCTCGGAGTAGCGCTCGTCGTAGAACATCTCCTGCCACTGGCGGACCATCCCCAGGTAGGAGTTGTTGAGCAGCGCCACCTTGATCGGGATCTTCTCGACAGTTGCCGTGACAAGTTCCTGGGCGGTCATCTGGAAACAGCCGTCACCATCGACCGCCCAGACCATCTTGTCGGGGCAACCCGCCTTGGCACCGATCGCAGCCGGAATCGAAAAGCCCATGGTTCCAAGGCCCCCGGAGTTGATCCAGGTGTAGGGGTGCTCGAATGACCAGTACTGGCTGGCCCACATCTGGTGCTGACCAACGCCTGAGGCCACGATCGTGTCGTCGGGTGTGGCGTCGCGGAGGCGTTCGATGACCATCTGAGGCTTCAGCGCATCGCCTGCCTGTGCCTGTTCGTAGGACAGCGGGAAGCGCTCCTGCCAGCCGCTCACACGCGACCGCCAGGCGTTCCGGTCGGCCCCGCCGACGCCGTTGGAAGCCATGTCTGCGACGAGTGCCTCGATGGCGACACGACAGTCGCCCAGAATGGCCACGTCGGGGCGACGGACCTTGCCCAGTTCGGCGGCATCGATGTCAACATGGATGATCTTGGCTCTCTGGGCAAAACCGTCGAGCCGGCCGGTGACCCGGTCGTCGAAACGGGCACCCAAGGCGATCAGCAGGTCTGACTCCTGCATGGCCGTCACTGCGGTGAAGTTGCCGTGCATGCCGGGCATACCGAGGCACAGGTCATGGCTGTCGGGGAAGGCCCCTCTAGCCATGAGGGTCGTGACGACGTGGATACCGGTCAGCTCGGCGAGTTCCCTGAGGGCCTCGGCTGCACGTGCCTTGAGTATTCCGCCACCCACGTAGAGCACCGGTCGCTCAGCGGCACGGATCAGGTCGGCGGCTGCAGCGATAGCACCAGGATCAACCTCGGTCCGCGGGCTGTAACCGGGCAGGTCCATGTCGACGTCGTCAGTCCACTCGAGGGCGGACCTGGGATTGTCGGGATCCACGATGTCTTTCGGAATGTCGACGAGCACCGGCCCGGGACGCCCCGTGGTGGCAATGTGGAACGCCTCCTTGATGGTCCTTGGAATGTCCTGTGCCTCGGAGACGAGGAAGTTGTGCTTGGTGACCGACTGGGTGATACCGGTGGTATCGCACTCCTGGAACGCGTCGGTCCCGATGGCGGCATAAGGGACCTGGCCGGTGATGACGACCATCGGCACCGAATCGAGGTGGGCATCGCACAACGGGGTGACGATGTTGGTTGCACCCGGGCCGCTGGTAACCATCGCCACGCCCGGACGACCCGTGGCATGTGCGTAGCCCTCGGCCATGTGCCCGGCACCCTGCTCGTGCCTGACCAGAATGTGGCGGATCGACGAGTCGATGATGGGGTCGTAGACCGGCAGGATGGCGCCGCCGGGCAGGCCGAACATCACGTCGACACCCTCGAGTTCGAGCGCTCGGATAAGTGCCTGTCCGCCATCCATCTTCATCTTGGAGTCCCGCTTGTCAGTGGTCGGTCAAGTTTCATGTCAGGCCTGGGTGACTGCACCCTTTTCGGCCCCCTGGGCCAGGGCCGCGTATTTGGCGAGGAAACCGGATTCGTAACGCGGCTGATACGGCTTGAGGTTGGCCCGGCGTTCCTCGAGAACGGCCTCGTCGACCATCAGGTCGATGGTGTGGGCCCTGACATCGATAACGATGCGGTCGCCCTCCTCAATGAGGGCGATGGGGCCACCGTCGACGGCCTCGGGAGCCACGTGACCGACACAGAACCCGTGAGTACCTCCTGAGAAGCGTCCGTCGGTGATAAGTGCAGCATCGCCGCCCCGACCTGCGCCCTTCATAGCACCGGTGATGGCGAGCATCTCCCTCATGCCTGGGCCGCCCTTGGGGCCCTCGTATCGGATGATCACAATGTCACCGGCCTCGATACGACCGGCCATGACTGCATCCATGGCATCGTCCTCGCCGTTGAACACACGTGCACGACCATCAAAGAAATCGACGTCGAGTCCTGCAACCTTGACCACCGCACCATCTGGAGCCAGAGACCCCTCAAGGACGGCTATCCCGCCGATGTCGTGGATGGGATTGTCAAAGGTGTGGATGACCTCGCCGTCGGGGGCGGGCACGTCAAGCATCGCCAGGTTCTCGGCGACGGTCCTGCCGGTGACGGTGATCTCATCGCCATGGAACAGGCCCTCGTCGAGCAGCATCTGCATGACCACCGGCACGCCACCGATCTTGTCGATATCGATCATGTGGTAGGCGCCGTGAGGCTTGGTGTCAGCCAGATGCGGCACCCGTGCTGCAACCTTGTTGAAGTCGTCCAGCTCCAACTCGACTCCGGCTTCAAAGGCGATCGCCAACAGGTGGAGCACGGCGTTGGTGGAACCACCCAGGGCCATCACCAGTGCAATTGCATTCTCGAAGGCGGCCTTGGAGAGGATGTGACGGGGTCGGATATCAGCAGCCAGCAGCTGCATGACCGCTGTACCGCTGGCGTAGGCGACGTCGCTGCGACGCTTGTCGATCGCCGAGGCCGAGGCCGATCCCGGAAGGGACATTCCCAGCCCCTCTGCCACCGACGCCATGGTGTTGGCTGTGAACATGCCGGCGCACGACCCCACAGTTGGACATGCGCTGCGCTCGATCTCCAACAACTCGGCATCGTCGATGTCACCCACGGCGTGTGCACCGACAGCCTCGAACACGCTCACGATGTCAAGCGACCTGCCCTTGTGCTCGCCCGGCAGGATCGAACCGCCGTAGACGAACACCGACGGGAGGTTGATGCGTGCCGCTGCCATGAGCATCCCGGGGAGTGACTTGTCGCACCCGGCGAAGCTGACGAAGGCGTCAAAGCGCTCGGCATGCATCACAGCCTCTACCGAGTCGGCGATTATCTCCCGGCTCACCAGGCTTGCCCGCATGCCCTCGTGTCCCATGGCGATGCCGTCGCTGACTGCGATGGTGTTGAACTCGATCGGGTAGCCGCCAGCGTCGGCGACACCCACCTTGGCACGGCCAGCGAGATCGCTCAGAGGCATGTTGCACGGCGTCACCTCGTTCCACGAGGAGGCCACACCGACCTGGGCCTTGGAGAAATCATCGTCATCCATGCCGATGGCACGTAACATCGCACGGGCGGGGGCACGTGCCGCCCCCTCGGTCACGTCACGGCTTCTAGGCCGGTTTATCTGAGATGGGTCTGTGGCATCGGTGGAAGTCATACCTGCAGGCTAGAGGCCGAAGGACCCGGCCACCCAGTGGGAAGGCCCTGAATGAGACAGGCCTGAGCAGACCGGGTCTCATATCCTCACCGGATGGCTGGCCCAGCAGACACCAATCGGGAGATCCTGCGCCTCGCAGTGCCCGCCCTGGGTGCCCTCATGGCCGAACCCCTCTACGTCCTGGCCGACACCGCTGTCGTCGGTCACCTCGGCACCGAATCCCTGGGTGGCCTGGCGATTGCCTCGGCCGCCCTCCTGGTCGGCTACAACGTCTGCATCTTCCTGGCCTACGGGTCGACCGCCGCAGTGGCCCGGCTCATGGGCGCCGATCAGAAGGCAGCAGCGGCCCACCAGGCCATCCAGGGCCTCTGGCTCGCAGTGGTGCTCGGAATCGGCCTTGCTGTGCTGGGGATGGCGTTCACCGAGCCCTTCCTGAGGCTGCTCGGTGCGGGCGACAACGTCCTCCGGGAAGCCACAACCTACTTCAGGATCAGCCTCCTCGGAGCGCCCGGAATGCTCCTCATGCTGGCCGGCGTCGGCTACCTGAGAGGGACCAAGGACACCCTTCGACCACTGTGGGTGGGGGTCGGCACCGCCGTGGTGAACCTTGCGGTCGAACTGGTGCTCATCTACGGGCTCGGCATGGGAATCGGCGCCTCGGCGGCGGCCACCGTCGTCGCCCAGTGGCTCGGGGCCGGCTTCTACCTGTTCTGGATCGTCCGCGAGGCCGGACGCCACGATGTGGGCCTACGCCCCGACCTCGAAGCGATCCGACGCCTGCTGGTCGTCGGTGCCGACCTCCTGGTCCGCACCGTGTCTCTCGTCGGGACTTTCACCCTCGCCACCGCAGTCGCAGCGCGCATCGGCACGGTTCAGGTTGCAGCCCACCAGATCGCCTTCCAGATCTGGTTCCTGCTTGCAATGGCGATGGACGCCATGGCCATCGCAGCCCAGGCCATGGTCGGAAACCTGCTTGGAGCCGGACGGGCCGACGAGGCCCGCCGGGTCGGTAACCGGGTTGTCGCATGGTCCATAGGAATCGGCCTGTCACTCGGGGTGGTGCTCGTCGCGGGCGTAACGGCGGCAGGCGACACTATTCCGAGAATATTCTCAGCGGACCCGGCCGTGATCGCCCTTGTCGGGTTCCTCCTGCTGCACGTTGCAATGATGGCACCACTCTCGGGACTGGCGTTCGCCCTCGACGGGATCCTCATCGGTGCCGGCGACCAGCGCTTTCTGGCTCAGGCCATGGGCCTGTCGTTTGCCATCTTCGTTCCCGCAGCCGTTGTCGGACGCTCCCTGGGTGCCGGAATCGGCTGGCTGTGGGGAGCAATCTGGCTGTTCATGGCCGTGCGCTCGGTGATCCTGTTCGGCCGCTTCCGCGGTGCACGGTGGCAGGTGCTGGGTTCGGCCGACTAGGTGCCGGCGGCGAGCCTCTCGAGGATCTCGTTCACCACACGACCATCGGCCTGGCCCCTCGTGGCCTTCATGACCTGGCCCACGAAGAAGCCGGACTTCTTCCTACGCTCATCCTCGTCGCCAACCACGAAGGCTTCCCAGTCGTCGGGATGCTCAGCTATGAGGCCGTCAACGAAGCCCTCCAGTTCGGAGGTGTCCATTGTCTCAAAGCCGTGGGTGGCCGCAACTGCAGCCGGGTCGCCGCCCGAGTCAACCAGGTCGGCGAGAACCGTCTTGGCCTGGGTGGCCGTCAGATCACCACCGGTCTCCATTGACACAAGGGCAGCAAAGGCGTCGGCCGTGAGGGCACCCTGACCGTCGGCAAGGTTGTTCTCGACATGAACGAGCACCCTTGCCGGATCTGCACCCAGGTCCATTGAAGCCAGCGCCAGGCCATCGAGACCACGCTCGACAGCCAGGGCAGCCGCAGCCGGCTGGATGCCGGCCTCCTCGGCCAGGCGGTGCCGACGCTCTCCGGGCAACAACGGCATCGCGGCCCGGATCTCGTCGATCCACTCGGCCGACGGCGCCACCGGGACCAGGTCGGGCTCGGGGAAGTACCTGTAGTCGAAGGCCTCCTCCTTGGAGCGCAGGGTGTGGGTTCGCCCGTCCTCCTCGTTCCAGTGGCGAGTCTGCTGGTCGACCTTCTGGCCGGAGGTGATCAGGTCGACCTGGCGTCGGGACTCATAGGTGACGGCCCTACCGAGGGAACGGAGCGAGTTGATGTTCTTCACCTCGCAGCGTGTACCCAGTTCGTCCTCGCCGACCGGGCGGACCGACACGTTGCAGTCCACCCGCATTGACCCCTCCTCCATCTTCCCGTCAGAAGCCCCGATCGCCACGAGGATGGACCTCAACTCGGAAACGTAGGCACGGGCATCGTCACCAGAGCGCAGGTCAGGCTTGCCCACGATCTCGATGAGGGGTACCCCTGCACGGTTGTAGTCGACCAGCGAATAGGACGCCTCATGGATACGCCCACCACCACCCACGTGTGTGCTCTTGCCGGTGTCCTCCTCAAGGTGGGCCCGTTCGATGCCGATGCGGCGCCCATCGGGCAGTTCCAGCCAGCCCTCGCCGTTGATGGGCTGGTCGAACTGGGAGATCTGGAAATCCTTGGGCATGTCCGGGTAGAAGTAGTTCTTACGGGCGAACTCCGACTCCTGCACAGAGCAGTTGAGGGCCAGACCAACCCTGATCGCCAACTCGACCGCCTTCTCGTTGAGAACCGGGAGCGAACCGGGTAGCCCCAGCGAAACGGGATCGATATTTGTGTTGGGTTCACCACCGAACTCGTTGCGGGCACCGGAGAAGAGCTTGGTGGCTGTAGCCAGCTCTGCATGGACCTCAAGCCCGATGACGACCTCCCAGCCGTCCATCTCCGAGACTGTCTCAGAGGTCATAGCGCCACCCCCGCAGAACCACCCGCGGCAGCCTCGAGCACCGCTGCCGCCCGGAACATGGACGGCTCGCCGTTGGCCGGTGCCAGGACCTGCACACCCACCGGCAGGCCGTCGTCACCTACACCGAACGGAACCGACATGGCCGGATGGCCCGCCAGGTTGGACGGGATGGTGCACACGTCGTTCAGGTACATGAGCATCGGGTCATCGACCTTCTCGCCGATCGGAAACGCCGTGGTCGGAGCCGTCGGGGACAACAGCAGGTCGAACGACTGGTATGCCCTGGCGAAGTCCTCGACGATAAGCGTGCGGACCTTCTGGGACTTTCCGTAGTAGGCGTCGTAGTAGCCGGCCGACAGGGCGTAGGTGCCGAGCATGATGCGCCTCTTCACCTCGTCGCCGAAGCCCGCCGTGCGGGTAGCCGCATTCATATCGACGGTGTTCTCAGCATCGACCCTGAGGCCGAACCGGACACCGTCAAAGCGAGCCAGGTTGCTCGAAGCCTCGGCTGGAGCAATCACGTAGTAGGCCGAAAGACCAAAGACCGTCGACGGAACCGACGCCTTCTCAACAACTGCACCAGCCGCCGCAAGGGCCTCGGCCGCCTCGGCAAGGCGCGCCTGGACATCGGGTGCGAAGCCCTCGAGACCGGTCGGCCCGCTGCCTGAGATCTCCTCGATGACCCCCACCCGGAGACCCTCGACACCCCGGTCGAGCACCCCCAGCAGATCGGGCGCGGAAACAGGAATCGACGTTGAGTCCAGCGGATCGTGGCCCGCAACCGCCTCGAGCAACAGCGCAGCGTCAGCCACGTTCCGGGCGAAGGGGCCGATCTGATCAAGGCTGGAGGCAAACGCCACCAGGCCGTAGCGCGACACGGCCCCGTAGGTCGGCTTGACCCCGACCACGCCACACAGCGCCGCCGGCTGGCGTATCGACCCGCCGGTGTCGCTACCGAGGCTCAAAGGGGTGAAACCCGCTGCGACCGCTGCCGCCGAACCACCAGAGGATCCGCCGGGAACCCGCGTGGTGTCACGAGGGTTGAACGTCGGACCGAATGCGGAGTTCTCCGTGGAACTTCCCATGGCGAACTCGTCCATGTTGGTCTTCCCGATAATCACGGCACCGGCGGCGTCGAGGCGCTCGACGACCGTTGCATCGTAGGGAGGCCTCCAGCCGTCGAGAATGCGCGACCCGCAGGTGGTGGGCACGCCTCTCGTGCACATGTTGTCCTTGAGGGCCACCGGAACTCCCGCCAACAGGCCGGGATCGCCACCCTGGGCAACGACGTCATCAACACGGTCGGCACGCTCAAGGGCAGCGTCGGCGGTCACCAGGTTGAAGGCGTGGATCTGGCCCTCGCCGTCGGCGATAGCGGCCAGGTGCTCCTCGACAATGCTCCGGGCCGAGCGCTCACCCGACCTGACCGAGCCGGCCAGCGAGAGAGCGCTCACGGCGCCTCCCCCAGGACCGGGGGCACACGGAACCGGGACTCCTCGGCAGCAGGTGCCGCGGCAATGACCTCGTCGCAGAACAGCCGGTGGTTCGCCTCTTCAGCCGGACCCACGGTGGGCACGTCGGCCCGAAAGACGTTGGACAGCGGCAACGGATGCGAGGTGGGCGCGACACCGTCCAGGTCCAGCGCCTCGATGTCGGCGGCATGGTCCAGAACATCAGCCAACTGCCCCGTGAACCCATCCAGCTCGAAGTCCGTCAGGTTGAGGCGTGCCAGACGGGCCACATAGGCGACGTCGTCGCGGGTGATGCGACCGGGCGTTGAGGTATCGGCGTCGGGTTCCACGAACTCAGAGGCTAGAGGCCGGTCCCCCGGCTCGCTCAGGGATCACCCCGGGACTACTTGGAAATCAGGGTCACCCGGGTCTGTGGCAGGCCCATGTAGCCCGATGCCGGGTCCTGGGAGGTGACCCTGCCGTCGGCCGGGCCCTCGACCTCGACCTGCCTGAAACCTGCCGCCTGGAGCCTGGCGTCGGCAGCAACGACCGAGAGTCCCTCGACTGCCGGCACCGGACGCGGCTCTGGCCCCGATGAAACAAGTACCTGGATCTCACCACCCACCGCCAGAGGGGTTCCGGGTTCTGGCGAAACGCCCACCACGGTGCCGACCTCGGCCATGCCGGGAGAATCAACGAGGACCGGAAGAAGCTTGAGGGCCAGGAGCGAGGCCTGAACGTCGGCAGCATGCATACCCATGAGCCCCGTGGGCACCGAACGCGGAGCAGGACCCTCTGACAGCACCAGGTCGACAGCGGTTCCGAGCGGAAGGCTTGAAGCAGCACCGGGAACCTCGATCACGAGGCCAGGAAGCGTCTCTTCGGAGAAACCGCGGGTGACCTCACCGGTAGTGAGGCCGGCCTCATCGAGAAGGCGGGCCGCCTCGGACGCTGTTACGCCGACGAGGCCGGTTGGAACCGCTACACGGTCTGCCCCGAGGGAAATGACGATCACCACGGCCTCACCCTCGGCCAGCGCCGTTCCACCGGCTGGGATCATCTCGAGCAACTCGCCCTGGACCGAACCGTCCTGCCTGTCGAAACGCTCCTCGACCACCCAACCCAACTGGGTGAGCAGGGTGCCGGCACTCTCACCTGACGAGCCGACCAGCGACGGCAGACGACGGGTCACGTCCCTCGTGTTCTCCCAGAGGACCGTGCCACCGACCACTGCACCCACGACTAGCGCCACGGTCAACACGGCTGCAGGCCAGCGGCGGCGGGGGCCGACCGGCCGCTGCGGCGGCGCCGGTACAGCATCGGGGAACACGCTCGGTGTCACCGAAGCTGCCTCGCCCGCCAGCGGAGAGGCTCCGATCTCGCCGGGGCCGACAAGCTGCAACGGCTCGGGACGCGACATGCCCTCGGCCATGCTCAACAGCATCCGGCCAAACTCGGCAACTGTCGGCCGCTTGTCGGGATGGGCAGCACCGGCTCTGGCAACAACGGGGGCCAGCGGCCCCAGAACATCGGGGACAGGGACATCGCGGCCCTCACGGGCCCTGAGGGTGCCGGCGACCGTGCTCTCCACGAACGGTAGATGACCGGTAACCGCCTCGACCATGCACAGTGCCAGTGCGTAGACGTCGGACCTGCCGTCAACCACCTTGCCCCTGGCCTGCTCAGGCGACGCATACCGGGCAGTACCGGCGTGTCCCGAACCCGGTTGCTCACCTGCCATCGCAGCCGCCAGTCCGAAGTCGGCGATGCGGAGACGGCCATCGTCGCCAAAGAGCAGGTTGGCCGGCTTCACGTCGCGGTGCACCAACCCCTTGCTGTGGGCGTGATCGAGGCCACGACACGCATCGAGGGCCAGCACAAGGACCTGTGAAGGGCTGAGCGTGCGCCCCGAGGCCAGGATGCTCCGCAGGCTCCCTCCACCCAGGTACTCGGTTACCAGATACGCCTGGCCGTCGACCCCCCAATCATAGACATCGACCACGTGGGGGCTCTTCAACGAGGCGACAGCCTGCGCCTCGGCACGGAACTGCCTGACGAACGCAGGGTCACGCGAGGCCGCCGTGTGCAGGACCTTGACCGCTACCCGGCGACCCAGGCTGATGTCCTCGGCCAGGTAGACGGTTCCAGAACCGCCGGTACCGATGGCCTCACTCAGGCGGTACCGGCCATCGACGAGCTGCCCGATGGGCGACGACGACGCCGGGCCGCCCGAATCACCGTCTCCACCGGTGCCACCACCGGACCACTGACCATCCATCACGGAGCGAGGCTACTGCGGAGCACCCGCCCAGCGGAGCAGCCCCGCGGGCCGAAGGACCCGACCCGCCTGTCGGACCTCAGGGACCGACCTCCCGGTAACCTGCCGCCGTGAACCGCCGCAGCGCCATCGTGATCATCACGCTCCTGACACTCGGAATCGGCCTCCTCGTAATGGCCGCCCTGATCGAGGACGGCAGCGGCGGAGACATCACCGTCGACTCGAACCCGGCAATCATCGAACTGGTCCCACCAAGGGGAGACCAGGTAATCCACCAGGCAACCGTCGGCATGATCCTGGCAGCGGGATGGTCGGGTGAGATCGTACAGATAGGCGGCACGGTCATTCCCCTCGACCAGCAGCAGGTGCAGAGCGCCCTCAACTCGGTGCTGTTCCGCCCCGGCGAAGGCCTGATTCTCGAGGCCCTCCCACCGCAGGACGTATGTGCGACAGCGCGTTACTGGCCTGTCCAGACCCCCGACAGGACCTCCACAATCAACTGGTGCTTCAGGGTCGACGGCTGAGTCCCTACTGACCGGGAAGGCTGCCGCTCTCGAGCAACCGGGTAAATGCAGCCTCATCGAGCACCGGCACCCCAAGTTGTTCAGCCTTTACCAACTTGGATCCAGATCCCTCACCGGCAACCAGCGCCGTCGTCTTCGCAGAGACACTCCCCGGCGACCTGCCACCGCGTGAGGTGATGGCATCCCGCGCCTCGTCACGCCCCATGCCCTCGAGCGTGCCCGTGACCACGACGGCCATGCCCTCAAGCACCTGAGGTACGCCAGTTGC
>DLRQ01000024.1:0-5758 GCA_002501135.1 Candidatus Neomicrothrix sp. UBA7884 | reverse complement strand
GCCGTGCACGCTGGCGGCGATCACAGGACCCAGTCCCTCGACGGCCTCGATCTCCTCGATGCCGGCGGCCTTCAGGCCATTGAGACTCCCGAATGCCTGCGCCAACTGGTCGGCGACCGTTGTACCGACGTGGGGTATCCGCAGACCGAACAGAAGCCGACCGAGCGGCCGCTGCCGCGACATGTCAATGGCATCGCTGAGGTTCTGCACCGACGTCTCGCCGAATCCCTCAAACCCGGCGATCCGGTCGAAGTCGAGGGAGTAGACGTCGGCCACGTCGGTCATCAGGCCCTCGGTCACGAACAGGTCCACCCGTGCCTCGCCGAAGCCGTCAATGTCCATTGCTCCACGGGAGGCAAAGTGCTCGATACGGCCACGAACCTGACTGGGGCACGAGTTGTCAACGCAGAACGTGGCTGCCTCGCCCTCAGGGCGGACCAGCAGGGATCCACACACCGGACACAGGGTCGGGAACTCCCACGGAACCGATCCCGCCGGGCGTTCAGAGAGAACAGGTCCAAGCACCTCGGGAATCACATCACCGGCCTTGCGGACGATGACCATGTCTCCGGGGCGGACATCTTTCACGCCAACCTGATCGGCGTTGTGAAGGGTCGCCGCCGCAACCGTGGACCCACCCACGAACACCGGCTCAAGGCGTGCAAAAGGCGTCGCCTGCCCACCAGGTCCGATGGACACCTCGATGTCAAGCAGACGGGTGGTGCGCTCCTCTGGTGGCAGCTTGTAGGCGATCGCCCACCGGGGAGCCCGGGCCGTGCTGCCCAGCTCCTCCTGGACGGCAAGGTCATCGACCTTGACCACAACCCCGTCGATCTCGTAGTCGAGGTCGTGGCGGGAGGCCTCGACAGCCAGCACGTGGGCTACCACGTCGTCAAAGTCGGTCAGCCTCACGGCCCGGTCGTTCACCGGCAGGCCGAGGTCGCCGAGCCACAGGAGCGTCTCGTGATGACCGGTGGGCTCCTCTCTACCACCGTCACCGGCAACCTGACCGACCTGATAGGCCCAGAACGAGAGGTCGCGGGTGTCCGTTACCGCAGGATCCTTCTGCCGCAGGGAACCCGCCGCAGTGTTGCGCGGGTTCACGAACGTCTTTTCCCCGCCCGCCTCACGGACACGGTTCAACTCCGTAAACGCAGGTTTTGACATGTAGACCTCGCCGCGCACCTCAAGCACCAGAGGAGCACCGGGCCCCAGCTCGTCGGGAACGTCTGAAATTGTCGCCACGTTGGCCGTCACGTCCTCGCCGATACGGCCGTCTCCACGGGTGGCCGCCTGCACCATGCGCCCGTTCTCATAACGCAGCGACACAGCCAGACCGTCGAACTTGAGCTCACACACCCACGCCGGCGGAACCTCGCCGAGGCGCTTTGCAACCCGCTCGGACCAGGCACGCAGTTCGTCCAGGTCGAAGGCGTTGTCAAGGGACCTCATTGGAAGGGCGTGGACCACCTCACTGAATGCATTCAGCGCCCGCCCACCCACATCGGCAGTTGGCGAACCGTCCTGAGCAAGGTCGGGGTTGGCTGCCTCGAGGCTGCTCAGCTCAACCACCAGCGCATCGAACTCGGAATCGGGGATCTCAGGGGAATCCAGGGTGTGGTACAGCTCGTTGTGGCGGCGGATCAGCTCTCTGAGCTCTTCGATCCGGGCCAGAGCCCCCTCAACCGGCCTTGTACCCACGCACCGATTCTATCTGTGCCCCGACCCCGCCCCCGGAGAAACCCCGGACGCCGAACCTTCCCCTAGCGTGGCAGCCGTGGCAGGCGGCATCTTCCAGAAGGGAAACGGCACGGGTGCACGACGCTCCGAAACGGCCACAGCCTGGGTACTGCGAGCAGCCTGGCTGGTACTGCCGCTCACTATCGGACCTGCACTGGCGGACAGCCTCGACTCCACGGCGACAGGGCTGCGGACCACGGCATCAGTCGGGCTCTGGGTGCTCTGGTCGGTAGGCCTGCTGGTCACGCTCATTCCCCACCCGGTCACCCTGACCGTTGTGCGCATCGGCGGCCCCGCCACCACAGCGGCAGCGTCCTGGGCGGCCGTCACGACCGAAGAGCCCGTTGGGGCGGTCATCGCGGTGGCAGCAGGGCTGATCGTCGGTGTCGGTGCCCTGTCGGCACCGGTCGGAGACCTGTTCGTGGACGGCACCTCCTACGGCGACGAACGCAGGTTCCTACTGAGGGGACCAGGCCCCGTGGTGCTCCTGCTCGGGCCACTTGCATGGGTGGCGATCTTGCTCGGCACGATTACCGGCCCCCTGCTGCTTGCCGACTCACGCTGGATTCCCGGAGCACTCGCCTGCGTCATCGGATTCCCAACTGCGGCCCTCGCCGTGAGGGCCATCAACCAACTGACCCGCCGGTGGGTTGTCCTCGTTCCAGCTGGGCTCGTGCTCCACGACCACCTAGCACTCGCCGAGCCGACCCTCCTGGCACGCTCCAGCATCTCATCGGTCGGACCGGCCAGACCAGACACCGACGCCCTCGACCTAAGCCAGGCAGCCCACGGCATGGCCCTCGAGGTCCGCTGCACCGAACCCCACGAGATGCTCCCGGCCACCAGGAATACGGTTGCCGAGGTGCAGTCGGTGCATGCATTCCTGTTCACCCCGGCACGACCCGATGCCCTGTTGGCCGAAGCAACACGACGCAGGCTGACGGTGGGCTGAAACCCGCAGCACCGACCCGGCTCAACAGGCCAGGGCACCTCCGAGCACCAGATCACCGTCGTAGAAGACGACGCTCTGGCCCGGCGCCACCCGCCGGTGGGGCCTGTCCCAACTGACAGACATCTGCCCTCCATCTGCTGGACCCTCCACCCCGAGGACTGCCCCCACCGGCTCGCCGTGGGCACTCGTCTGCACCAGCACCGAACCCTTCACGGGCCCGGCGGCCCAGCCCACACGATCAACCGGGGTGGTCTCTGTGAACAGGTCCGTCGCCGACCCAACCGTCACCGTGGCTGTCGCAGTGTCGACAGCAGTGGCGTACCTGGGGCCGTCGCCACCAGCCAACTCCATGCCCCTGCGCTGGCCGAGCGTGACCATCTCGACAGCGTCGACCCGACCCACCTCAGCCCCGGACCCGTCCACCACGCGCCCTGCCGTTAGGGGAATGCGCCGGCTCAGGAACTCTCGCCGACCGGCGTCACCGCGGGATGCACTGGTGATGAAGCAGACGTCCTGACTGTCGGGTTTGTCGGCGGTACGCAGACCGAGGGTTGCCGCCCTGGCCCTGACCTCATCCTTGGACATCTCCCCGACCGGCAGGTCGAGGCGGACAAGAACCTCCTGGTCCAGCATGTGGAGCACATAGGACTGGTCCTTGGCAGGGTCCGCTGCACGGGCAATTCGCCGGGTCCCGTCTGACATGTCTACAACCCGGGCGTGATGGCCCGTTGCCAGACGATCGAAACCCAGCGACCGGGCACGCCGCAGCAGGCGGTCGAACTTGATGTGCCGGTTGCACTCGATGCACGGATTGGGCGTACGGCCGGCGGAATGGTCAGCCACATACGGCTCCACCACGTGACGGTCGAAGTCCTCGCCCATGTTGAACACGTGGTGGTCAATGCCGAGAGAGTCGGCGACCCGCCGCGCATCGTCGACATCAGACACCGAGCAGCACCCTGAGTCGGACTCACCGCCCCACAGCCGAAGCGTCACGCCGACCACATCGTGGCCGGCCTCCTGGACAAGGGCTGCGGCGACAGACGAGTCGACGCCACCTGACATGGCGACCATCACCCGCTGAGGTTCCATCAGGCGTACGCCGACAGGCGCTCCACGATCCCGGGGATCACCGACAGGGCATGGTCGACGTCTGCATCGGTCGTCGCACGCGCCAGAGACAGACGGAGAGACCCTGCCGCCACGGCCCTGTCGATGCCCATGGCGGCAAGGACGTGGCTCGGATCCTGGGCTCCGCTGGAACACGACGAGGCCGCACTGGCACAGATGCCCTCCTGCTCCAGCAGGAACAACAACGCCTCGCTCTCGATCCCCTCAAAGCACAGGTGCGCCACCGCCGGGGTCCGGCCGACGCCATCGGGCACGGTACGGCTGGCACCGGGAACCGCTGCCAGCAGGCCCGCCTCAAGGCGGTCTCTCATAGCCGCCACCCTGTCAGCGGTCTCCTCACGGTCAACGACAACCAGCTCGGCGGCACGGCCCAGGCCGACTATGGCAGGCACGTTCTGGGTGCCGCTCCGGCGCTCCCGCTCCTGGCCACCGCCACGCAGCATCGGAGAAAGGGGTACATCCCCGTCGACCACCAGCGCTCCCGCACCCTTGGGGCCACCGAACTTGTGACCCGTGATGCTCACCAGACGGGCACCCCGGCAGGCATCGGCCAGATCCAGCCATGCCGTCACCTGAACGGCGTCACAATGGACCACGGCGTCCGGTGCCCGCTCGGAGACCAGCGAGACGACCTCTGCCACCGGGGTGACCACTCCGGTCTCGTTGTTGGCCGCCATAACCGACACCAGCCTGATGCCGGCAACGGACTCGAGGGTCTCGGCCAGTGCACCCAGGTCGATCCGCCCTCCAGCGTCTGCTGGCAGCACCACCCCACCGGATTCCCGAACCGGCTCCAGAACGGCCGCATGCTCGGCCACACAACAGACCGCAACCCCGGACCCTGCCCCCAGCACACCGTCGACCGCCAGGTTGTCGGCCTCTGTGCCCCCGCTTGTGAACACGACACCACCGGGATCCATACCGACCAGCGCCGCAACGGCGTCACGGGCGTCGTCGATCGCCCTGCGGGCATCACGCGCCATGCGATGCGATCCGGACGGATTGCCCGGGTGCTCACCCAGCCATGGCAGCATCGCCTCAACCACCTCGGGGCGCGCCGGCGTCGAGGCCGCATGGTCCAGGTAGACCTGCCGTTTCAACTGGTCCTCCACCCAACGGAGGCTACGGGGAACCCGTGCCCGGCGCATGGTCACCATGGGGCAGACTGCGCCAATGGACAGATACGGACCCGAAACCTACGGCGACCGCCACGCCATGGTCTACGACGACTGGTACGGCGACGACGGTGGAATCGCCGTCAGCCACATCGGATCACCTGCCGACGTGGCTGCGGTGATCGCCGACATTGCAGACGGCGGCCGGATTCTGGAACTTGGCGTCGGAACCGGGCGCCTGGCCCTCCCCATTGCCGCCACGGGCCTGGACGTGACCGGCCTCGACGCCTCATCGGCGATGCTCGACGTCCTTCGAACCAAGCCTGGGGCTGACCGCCTGACCCTCATCGAGGGGGACATGGCCGACCCCGTTGGGCTCGACGACACGTCGTTCAACGTGGTCCTGATCGGCTTCAACACCCTGTTCAACCTGACCAGCGAGTCGGCCCAGACAGCCTGCGTGGGCCACATCGCCAGACTCCTCGTACCCGGAGGACGCTTCGTCATGGAGGCATTCGTACCGGACCCCGGAGCCCACGACGGCATGTCTGTGAGGGCCGTCGAACTCGACCGGGTGGTCATGGACGTGACCGTTACGGACCTCGAGGAACAGCTCATCACGGGCCAGCGCATCGAAATCACCGAAGTCGGAAACCGGATGTTCCCCTACCACCTGCGTTACGCCACCCCCGGACAGGTCGACGAGATGGCCTTGTCGTCGGGACTCGAACTGGAGGACCGGTGGGCCGACTGGTCGCGCTCGAAGTTCAGCGCAGAATCCAGCCACCACGTCTCGGTCTGGCGCAGGCTGACCTGACCG
>DLRQ01000077.1 GCA_002501135.1 Candidatus Neomicrothrix sp. UBA7884 | reverse complement strand
GCCGGTCTGGGCTACACGACCGTGGTCAACGCCGACCTGAACCGGACGGTACGAGAGGTTGCTGCGCTCATAGCCGCCCGTCTGGCGACGAAAAACCCACGCTGACAGGCCTTTCAGGCCCTCAGCCGGGCCCAGCGGAGCGGAGGCAACCGCAACGGGTTCTGGTACCGTGGTGGGCCGTCCGTAGGGCGAGGCGCCGGTCGACACGACGGTGTACCCGCCAGCCCGTGAGTCGCCCGGAACAGGGCGCCTACGGGTAGCACCAGAAACCCTAGGAGCACTGTGCAGCGTCACGAGAGCATGATCAACCCGCCGATCGAGGGCCTGTTGGACCTGGCCGACTCGAAGTTCCGGCTTGTAACTGTGAGCGCCAAACGCGCCCGCCAGATCAACTCATACTTCACCCAGTTGGGCGAGGGTCTCGGCGCCTCCATCCCACCGCAGATCACGTCCACGGCCCGTAAGCCGCTCTCCATTGCCTTCGAGGAGATGGACGCCGGCAAGATCGTCCCGATCGAGCCACCCGACGAGCCTGAGGAGATCGAGGGTCTCGACGCCGACGGTGAACCGCTCGAGGGCGCGACCGACGAGTCGGCCGATGGCGACGACGCCGACTCCGTCGACGAAGGCGCCTGATCGGCTGACCCCCGCATGGGTGCACTAGACGGTCGCCGGATCGTCCTCGGGGTGACCGGGGGCATCGCCGCCTACAAGGCGATCGAGGTGTGCCGTCGTCTGGTAGATGCAGGTGCCCACGTGGCACCGGTGATGACCGGTGGGGCAATGCGCTTTGTCGGACGCGCAACCTTTGACGCTCTTGCCTCAGAGCCGACCCAGGTGTCGCTCTGGGACGAGGAGCACCCGGTTCCCCACACCCGTCTCGGGCAGGGTGCCGATCTCGTCGTCGTCTGCCCGGCAACGGCCAGATTGATAGCCGACTACCGAATGGGGCGCTCCGCCGACCTCCTGACGGCGACCCTCATGGCCACCCGCGCCCCTGTCGTGGTCTGTCCGGCCATGCATGCCGAGATGTGGGAACAGCCGGCTGTGCAGGAGAACGTTGCCGTGCTCGCCGAGCGCGGCGTCACCATTGTGGGCCCCGAACACGGTCGCTTGGCCGGTGGCGATGTCGGGGCCGGCCGTCTGGCCGAACCGGTTGACATCCTGGCTGCCGTCTACTCCATCCTCGGGGGTGACGGTTCCACCGTTGGCGGCGACATGGCAGGCCTCGAGGTGCTGGTCACCGCAGGCGGAACGAGGGAGCCCATCTGCCCCGTGCGCTACGTGGGCAACCGGTCATCGGGAAAGCAGGGCCATGCCCTCGCCCGGGCTGCGGCCGCCCGCGGTGCCAAGGTGAGGTGCGTGACCACCCAAGCCGGGACAGCGCCGGACATCATCGGAGTCGAGGTGCTGGCCGTCGAGACGGCAGCAGAAATGGAGGCAGCGGTTCTCAACAACTCCACCACTGCAGACATCGTCCTGATGGCCGCAGCTGTGGCCGACTTCAGGCCGGTCGAGGTGGCCGGGTCGAAACTAAAAAAGGCCGACGGCACCCCCGAGATCATGTTCGAGCCGACCACCGACATCCTGGCCGAGCTGGGCCGCAACCGGTCACCGAGCCAGGTACTGGTTGGGTTCGCCGCCGAGACCGATCAGCTCAGGCAGAATGCGACCTCCAAGCTGGAATCCAAGGGGATCGACATGATCGTCGCAAACGACGTCTCAGCGCCAGGTGCCGGGTTCGGACACGACACCAACGCCGTGCTGCTGCTCGACCGGAGCGGAGAGTCAACCGAGATCTCATTGTCCGACAAGCACCAGGTCGCCGCAGCGGTGTTGGACGCAGCCCTTCGATGCCTGCACAATGCACGGGATGCCGGTGGCGCGACCGGCCACGGAGAGGACTTGAACAGGTGAGTGACAACTGGACCTTCACCTCGGAGTCTGTCTCCGAGGGCCATCCCGACAAGATGGCCGACCAGATCTCCGACTCCATTCTCGACGCCCTCCTCGCTGATGACCCCGAGAGCAGGGTTGCCTGCGAGACCCTCATCACGACCGGCATGTGTGTAGTGGCCGGCGAGATCCACACGAGGGCCTACGTGGACATTCCCCGGACCGTTCGCCAGACCATCTGCGAGATCGGCTACGACCGCGAGGACTACGGCTTCGACGGCAATACCTGCGGTGTCATGGTGGCCATCGACGAGCAGTCGCCCGATATCGCCCAGGGCGTCGACAAGTCCGAGGAGTCCCGCACCGCCGCCGACGGTGCTCGGGACCAGTTCGACTTCCAGGGTGCCGGCGACCAGGGAATGATGTTCGGCTATGCCTGCAGCGAGACCGACGTGCTTATGCCGCTGCCGATCCACCTGGCCCACCGAATGGCCGAACGCCACGCCGAGATCCGCAAGGCCGGCACCATCCCGTACCTGCGGCCCGACGCCAAGACACAGGTCACCTTCGACTACGAGGGAGACCGACCGGTAAGGCTTCGCACCGTGCTCGTCTCGACCCAGCACAACGACGGCATCAACCGCGACTCCATGATCCGCCCCGACCTGATCGAGCACGTGATCCGCCCGGTAATACCCGAGCAGTTCGCGGACGACGACTACGAGGTGCTCGTGAACCCGACAGGCCGTTTCGTGGTGGGCGGACCCGTCGGCGACGCAGGCTTGACCGGACGCAAGATCATCGTCGACACCTACGGCGGTATGGCCCGCCACGGTGGTGGTGCCTTCTCCGGCAAGGACCCCAGCAAGGTCGACAGGTCAGCTGCCTACGCAACCCGGTGGGTCGCTAAGAACCTGGTTGCCGCCGGTGCCGCCTCCCGGTGCGAGGTGCAGGTGGCGTACGCAATCGGCATGTCGCGTCCCGTATCGATCCGGGTTGAGACGTTCGGCACCGAAGCCGTCGACCCGGGCCGCATTGCCGAGTGCGTCGACGAGGTCTTCGACCTGCGACCGGCTGCGATAGTCGATGCGCTCGACCTGTGCCGCCCCATCTACCGGCGCACAGCGGCCTACGGCCACTTCGGCCGCGACGGCTTCCCGTGGGAGGCGACCGACAGGACCGATGCCGTGCGATCCCACCTGGGCCTGGACTGAGACTGACCGGGGTGGCTGGCGGCACGGCCGACCAGGGGCGCCTCGACCTGGACCTAACTGCAACAGATCCGCTCCCGGCTGAACCAGCCGTAGGGACAGACTCGACCCCACCAGACCTTCCGGCCGGTTCGCGCATTGTCCGCGTCCTGCCAGACGTGGCGGCACTGGAGCGCACCTTTGACTACCTGGTTCCACCCATCTGGGCCGATGACGGACGTGGAGAGCGCCTGGTTGTCGGTTCAAGGGTCCGAATGGTCCTCGCCGGTCGCCGGGTTGGTGGCTGGGTGGTCGAGGACAACGTTGAACCACCACCTGGCGTGGCACTCCGGAGCCTCACCAAGTCGAGCGGCATGGGCCCTTCTCCCGAGGTGATCGAGCTGGTGCGCTGGGCCTCCCACCGGTGGGCCGGACGCCTCAACGGCCTCCTGGGTACGGCCTCGCCACCAAATGTGGTCGAGTCGCTGCCCCCGGCTCCGCCCAGGCCGACCATTCCACCGGCAACCGACATATGGGCGGTCCGGGCCCTTGAGGTTCCACGGGCTGTCGTGCGGCTTCCGCCCGGAGCCGATGTGACACCACTGGCCACCGAGGCCGCCCGTAGGGGAGATGCCCTGATCCTGTTTCCCACCGTGCCTGCAGCCGAACGCATGGCGGCCCGCCTGCACGAGATGGGTCTTCCTGTGTCTCTTGCCCAGCGGCAGTGGGCACGATCTGCTGCAGGCGGCCTGGTGGTCGGCTCCCGTGCAGCGGCCCTGGCTCCGGTGGCTGACCTTGCCGCCGTCGTGGTTGTAGACGAACACGACGAGGCCTACCAGGAGGAGCGGGCACCGACCTGGCATGCCCGTGACATAGCTGCCGAGAGGGCACGCAGGGCCGGTGTTCCCTGTGTGTTCACCTCTCCGTCGCCAAGCCTCGAGGCCCTCGGGTGGGGGGAGCTGATGGTTCCCTCCCGGACCGGGGAACGCAACGGCTGGCCGATCCTGGACCTGCACGACCGCCGCGACGACGACCCGGTCAGGTCGGGCCTGCTTGGTAAGCGGCTCGTCGACGTGCTCCGCGGCGTCGAGGGCGACCCGGTCGTGTGCGTGTTGAACCGGCGGGGCCGCTCCCGCCTGCTGGCCTGCAACGCCTGCGGTGGCCTGGTCCGGTGCCAGGAGCACCAGGTGCCGATGATCCAGGACGACGAGGACACGCTGGTTTGCCCGGTGGACGATGTAAGGCGCCCCCAGGTCTGCGACGAGTGCGGGAGCACACGGTTCAAGAACCTGCGGGCAGGAGTTGCGCGGGTGCGCGAGGAGTTGGAGGCCCTTGCCAACAGGCCGGTGCTGGAGGTCACCGGCGACACCGACATTCCCGACGGCGGACTCAGCGAACATGCCGTCTATGTAGGAACCGAGGCGGTGCTGCACCGTGTCGACTCCGCAGCCAGGGTCGTGTTCCTGGAGTTCGACCAGGAACTCCTGGCTCCACGGATGCGCGCGGCGGAACAGTCAATGGCCCTCCTGATCAGGGCGGCGCGCCTGGTGGGAGGTCGCTCCGCCGGTGGTCGGATCGTCGTCCAGACCCGGATGCCCGAACACGAGGTGCTCCAGGCTGTTCTGCATGCCGACCCGGGACGGCTGGTGGAACCTGAGCTGGCCCGCCGCCGATTCCTGAACCTGCCGCCCTGTTCAGCACTGGCGAGGGTCTCTGGCCAACCGGCCGGGGAGTTCATAGCCAACCTGGGGTCGCCTGTAGGCGTCGACCTGCTGGGGCCACGTGACGGGGCCTGGCTTGTGCGTGCGCCTGACCATGACCGGCTCAGTGAGGTGCTCGCCGCTGTGGAGCGCCCCAAGGGCCGGCTCAGGATCGAGGTCGACCCACCCCGGGCATGACCACCGCTACCAGAGCCGGCGGTGGACCTCGTAGAGGGCGATGGCTCCGGCTGCTGCGACGTTGAGGCTGCCGACCTTTCCCAACTGTGGGATGAAGGCCACGGAGTCACAGGCTTCGAGCACCACGCCGGAGAGGCCCCGGTCCTCATGGCCGAGCGCCAGGCATGTCCTGTCTGGAAACTGGACCTCGTGGAGGGGGACGGCACCGTCGGACAGTTCGATTCCTACGAGGCCGTAGCCGCCCGCTGTCAGGTCGGCCACCGCCTCCTCGACTGTCTCGGTGATGGTCCAGGTGAGATAGCGGCCGGTTCCGAGGGCTGTCTTGGCGGTCTTGGCATGTGTGGGGGCCGCAGTGGCACCGGCAAGCCAAAGGTGCGACACCCGGTAGGCGGCAGCGGTACGCAGGATGGCGCCCACGTTGTAGGGCGTCTGGACGCTGTCGAGCAGGAGCGCCACATCGGTCTCGGTTCGCCGTCGCCACTCGCGGTGGAGGCGCTTGAGGCCGGTGCTGTCGAGGTTCTTCACGGTTGACCCCTGTCGGTTGGTGTGACAAGGCGTGCGGCCACGTCGAGGAGGCGGAAGCCCTTGCGCGATGCACGCCGCTGCGTGGCCCAGCCCTCGTCTGTGAGCCACCGGGCCAGTGAGTCGGAGCCCAGGTGGCGTTGAACGACGAGGTGGGCGGTGCCGCCGGGAGCCAACCGGTCGAGCCACGTGGACAACAGGTCGTGCAGCGCCTCCTTGCCGATACGGATCGGCGGGTTGGACCAGATGGCGTTGAACGTCACGTCGTCGGGTATGTCGTCGGGTGTGGTCACGACCACGTTGTCGAGGCCTGCCGAAGCGGCATTGGAGCGACACAGATCCAGCGCCCTCTCGTTCACGTCGACGGCCCACACCCGTGAGCGGGGACTGCGCGCTGCCAGGGCACAGGCGATGGGTCCGTAGCCGCACCCCAGGTCGAGGAGTTCGGCGGCGCCCTCGGTCGGCTGGGGTCCCTTCATCAGGAGGAACCGGGTGCCGCGGTCGATGCGTGCGCCCGAGAAGACGCCACTGTCGGTTTCGAGGCTGACCTCAAGGTCGGGTAGCAACAGGGTGACCTGGTCGGGGCGCGATCCGACCTCGGGCCGGCTGGTCCAGTACTGCTGGTCGCCGGTCACCCGGGCGCTCCTCTTGGCTTCACGGCCCCGACGGTAGCCTTGCGTCGTGAGCACCCGGGAGATCCGCATCATCGGCGACCCGGTCCTGCGTAAGCCTGCGACCGAGGTGACCGAGTTGACCGGCGCCCTCGCGCGTCTGGCCGACGAGATGGTCGAAACCATGTACGAGGCCCCGGGGTTGGGGCTGGCCGCACCTCAGGTGGGGGTCCAGAAGCGCTTCTTCGTCTACGACCTCGGCGAGGGGCCCGGTGCCATCGTGAACCCCACAATCCGTGAATCCGACGGCGAGTGGCTCTTCGAAGAGGGCTGTCTCTCGGTGCCCGGGCTGTCGTGGGAGATCCTGCGCCCAAAGACCATCCATATTGTCGGGGTCGACCTGAACGGCAAAGACGTGTCCATCGAGGCCGATGAGCTCGAGGCCCGCCTGTTCCAGCATGAGCTGGACCACCTCGACGGTATTCTGCTCGTCGACCTCCTCGACGAGGACCAGGCACGTGACGCTCGCAGGGCGCTGCGGGAGCTGACGTTGTCAGGTCCGCCGGTCGTCCGCTCAACCTCAGACGGTGGACTGCGATTGCTCTGAGCGCGCCTCCACCGGCGCATCACCGACGGCTGGCCTTCATGGGTACCCCCATGGCCTCGGTCAGACCGCTGCTGGCCCTCCACGAGGCGGGCCACGACATCGTCGTCGTGGTGACCGGTGAGGACCGTCGCCGTGGCAGGCGGGCCGAACCTTCACCGAGCCCCGTCAAGGAGGCCGCCCTGGGGCTGGGCCTGCCGGTCGCCCATGACCTGGCCGCGGTCCGCGACAGCGGCGCCGACCTGGGTGTGGTCGTGGCGTACGGGCACCTCATTCCGGCCGATCTGCTGGAAGCCGTTCCCATGGTGAACCTTCACTTCTCCCTGCTTCCCCGTTGGAGGGGTGCTGCCCCGGTGGAACGGGCGATCCTCGCCGGCGACACGACCACCGGGGTGTGTGTCATGGCTGTCGATGTCGAGCTCGACACAGGTGCCATCTTTGCCAGCATCGAGGTGCCAATTGGGCCCGATGAAACGGCCGACTCCCTTCGGGACAGCCTGGTCGATGCCGGTGCCGGCCTTTTGGCCGAGACCCTGGGGGCCGGGCTGGGTGAGCCCACGCAACAGGAGGGCGAGCCCGTCTACGCCCACAAGATCGGACAGGCCGACCTGGAGCTGGACTGGTCCCGGCCGGCAGGTGAGCTGGAGAGGATCGTGCGTGTCGGGGGTGCTTGGACGACATTTCGGGGGCGGCGCCTGAAGGTCTGGGCTGCCCGGCTCGCCGACGGTGTTGACGCGGTGCCCGGATCCCTCCTCGGTGACACGGTCGCGACCGGCAGGGGAGCGCTTCGCCTGCTCGAGGTGCAGCCCGAGAGCCGTGGGCGTCAACCCGTCGAGGCCTGGCTCATGGGAGCACACACCGAACCCGGCGAGAGCCTGGGCTGAAG
>DLRQ01000044.1:861-10935 GCA_002501135.1 Candidatus Neomicrothrix sp. UBA7884 | reverse complement strand
GTGGCTCAACGATCCGAACACGTCAGAGCGGCCCACGTCGAAAAACACGGCATCACCCGACCGGTAGGCCCAGCCCCCGTCGAGCAGTTCATGAATGAAATGACGTATCGCGGGAATCGCCCCACTGGCCCTCGGTTCGGCCCAGGGAGCCAGGTTGCCCAACGCCGCCATGTCCTCGTCGAATCGTCGGGTCACCCCAAAGGCAAGGTCTAGGTGGTGAACACCCCTCCGCCGGGCCGCTGCCAACATGTCGTCGTCGACGTCGGTGATGTTGCGGACATAGCGCACAGGGTGACCCCGGTCGATCAGACGGCGCTGCAGGATGTCAAAGGTGACGTAGGTACACGCATGCCCGAGATGGGTGGCGTCGTAGGGGGTAATTCCACAGGTGTAGAGCCGGACCACCCCATCGGGTCGGAATGGCACGACCTCGCCACGGGCTGTGTCAAACAGTCTCATCGGCGACATGGCCTCGGACACCATCGGTCTGCCTACCCGGGTCTGCTCAGGAATCCCCGATGCCGGTCAGGCCCACCGCCACCCTGGTGTGGTAGCGACTGTTGAGCTGCAACAGCACCGCAGTGAACGCCTCGATCGTCATCGCATTGGAGAGACCACCGGCATCGAGTGGCCTGGAGCCGGGCAACAGCTACACGATCTCCGAAACGGCTTCGGTGGCAGCCTTGTGATCAGAACAGATGAGGATGTCGCTGACAATTTCGTGGCTGAGGTTTCCCAACTCGGCGCCCTACCTGCCGGACCAGTGCCACCCAGAATCCCGATCTCCATTGCGACAGCCTACGAGACAAGTGCGATCCGGCATCTCGCCGGGCTACCGCCCCGGGCGATACGGTTCTGCCAAGAGTGAGAACAGGGATCGCCGGTCCACCCGTCTGAGGAGGCATCATGGGAATTCTGGAAGGAAAGCGACTGCTCATCACAGGGGTGTTGACCGATGCCTCGATCGCCTTCTCCGTTGCCAGGCTGGCCCAGGAACAGGGCGCCGAGTTGATCCTCACCGGGGCCGGGAGGGGTCTCAGCCTGACGAGGCGGACGGCCCGGAAGCTACCCGTCGAACCCGAGGTCCTGGAGTTCGACGTGACATCGGCCGAACAGGCAGGCGCTCTCAGGGAACACCTCTCCGCCCACTGGGGCAGCGTCGACGGCGCCCTGCACGCCATCGGCTTTGCTCCCGAGATCTGCCTCGGAGAGGACTTCATGGCACCCGACTGGGACGATGTTGCCGTGGCGATGCAGATCTCGGCCTACTCGCTCAAGACCCTTGCCGAGGTAGTTGCCCCTCTGATGGCCCAGGGTGGCTCGATTGTGGGTCTGGACTTCGACGCACGCTACGCCTGGCCTGCATACAACTGGATGGGTGTCGCCAAGGCCGCTCTGGAGTCAGCTTCCCGCTACCTCGCCCGCACCCTCGGCCCCGATGCAATCCGGGTCAACCTGGTCGCTGCAGGACCCATCCGCACCATGGCCGCCAAGGGCATCCCGGGGTTCAGCGAGTTCGAGAACGCATGGGAGGGACGCTCTCCACTCGGCTGGGACGTCAACGATCCCGAACCCACTGCACGGGCCTGCGTAGCCCTCCTGTCAGACTGGTTCCCGGCCACAACAGGCGAGTTGTTGCATGTTGACGGCGGCTACCACGCCATCGGTGCCTGACATCAAGCCGGGGTGAACCAGCCCTGCAGCTCAACCATTGGACCTGTCGCAGTGTGCATAGGCCAGCGGGTACGGGTTGACGGGGTTGCCCCTGCCTCCTGGGTGGTACTCGAGGTGCAGGATATTGGCGTCGGCGTTCCCGTCTGAACCCACGAACCCGATGTTGTCACCGGCTGCCACCCGTCCTTCGATACCGAACCGGCGCAGGTGGGTTCCGAAGTAGTAGTCGCCGTTGTCGGCCACAAGGTCAAAGGACCGGCCACCAATTGAATCCCAGCGGTAGGTGACCCTCCCCGATACCGGTGCCACCACCGGCGTGTTGCTCGGAGCGGCGATGTCGACCCCTTCATGGGTCCGGTTTCCGGACCGGGCTTCGCCCCACGTGTCTATAAACCTGGTCACGCCGACTACCGGACAGATCCACTCGGTCGAGTTCACCACACGTACCACCGCCGATGTGTTGCGCCTTGTTCGGGTCGCCTCCTCGAGACGCCTCCTGTCGGATTCGTCGAGTTGCTCCACAATCGCCTGGTAGGTGCTACGCACCTCGACTGCTCCATGGAACTGCTCAGCCAGCAGGCGGTTGGCTACGTCAAGAGCTTCGACGGCGGCACGGTTCCTCGACCCCAGATCGGCAACGATTCCAGAAAGCAGGCCCAGACGATCTGTCGCCTCGGTTATCCCCTCCTGGGCGACCAGCCCGATACGACCTGCCGCAGTAACCAGTGGCGCCAACCCGGTTGACCGGACAAACACAAGGGTGTCGACAGGACCATCGGCCTCCACGATCGAACTGTCGTAGTCGGAGCCAGAGGCACCGACCGTCGGCGTCACCGAGGCGGACAGGAGAACGCCGAGCGCGAGGAGAAGAGCGGAGAAGCGTCGCACCCCGGCATTCTACCAACTACCCGATTGGCGACTACGGAACCTGATCAGGAATGCAGCGTGTCGGATTCATCGTGAATGTCGCCCACCAACTCCTCGATCACATCTTCCATTGAGACGATCCCAAAGGTCTCGCCATGGCTCCCACCTACTGCCGCAAGGTGGATCCGGGAGGCCCGCATGTCCATCAGGGTGGCCTCGAGGGACTGGTCCCGGCGGACCACGAGCATTCTGCGAATCGCCTCAAGGGGAGCGGGCTCATCCTGGGCGGCCTCGGGAAGCCTGAGGAGGTCCTTGACGTGGATCATCCCGAGGAAGGAGTTGCCACCAGAGGCCGCCACCGGCAACCGTGAATGTCCGCTGTCGACCACCACCCTCTCAACCTCGGCGACGGTCATCTGGCGGTTCACTGAAACGACCTGATCCCTCGGGATCATCACCGATGCGACGCTGCGCCTACCGAGGTCGAGTGCGCCTGCCAGTAGGTCATGCTCGAAGTCCTCGATAAGACCTTCCCGCCGCGAAGCCGCAAGAATCGCCACCATCTCGGGCTTGCCGATCGCCTCCTCTAGTTCGTCAACCGGTTCCTGGCCGAACAACCGGACCGCCATGGTCGCCAGGCCGTCCAACAGCCAGATGGCAGGAGCGATCAGTCGAACCAGCACGCCATGCATTGGCGACAGCCTGCGAAGGGTTGCTTCGGGTTCTGCGATGGCGATGTTCTTCGGTACCAACTCCCCCACCAGCATCTGCAGAACCGCTGCCGCCCCGATGGCGACAACCCAACTCAGTGTGGACACGACACTGCTCGGCAACCCGAGTCCCTCCAGCACAGGACCGACCAGGTCTCCGATAGCGGGCTCGGCGAGGATCCCGAGCAGCACGCTGCTGAGCGTGATCAGCACCTGCGCGCCAGAAAGTTGACGGCGCAGGTCACCGCGGGCCCTTCGAGCCGCCTGTGCGCCCCTGAGACCATTCCGGACAGCTTCTTCTAGAACAGCAGGTCGACTTGCAACCACGGCGAACTCGGTCGCCACGAACAGGCCGTTCACTACCACGAGAACTACAACCGCCACCAGCGCCAGGAGGATCATTGCGTATCGCCTTCAGACTCACCGGAGGCAATTACCGACCCGGCACCAGGTGCAACTACCCGAAGGGTCTCAATGCGGCGCCCCTTGACCGCAACCACCTCGACGCACCAACCATCCTCGTAAACCATCTCGCTGGGTTCGGGGATGTGGCCAAGCCTCGCCAGAACGAACCCGGCGAAGGTCTCGTAGGGGCCTTCAGGAACCCGAAACCCACTTTCCTCCTCGACCTCGTCAAGATGGAGGCCACCGGAGAGAACGGTGCTGCCACTGTCTTCGACACTTGTTCGACCCACCCGCGGATCGTGCTCGTCGTCGATCTCGCCGACGATCTCCTCTATCAGGTCCTCCATGGTGATGACCCCGGCGGTCCCGCCGTGCTCATCGACGACGACCGCCATCTGCTTTCTGGCAGACCTCATGTCATCGAGGATCAGGTCGAGGCCCCGGGTCTCGGGGACGGCAAGCGCCTCGTGCATGAGGTCGCCGACGTGAACCCCGGACCTCTCCTTGGCAGGCAACGAATAGATGGACTTGACATGGACCACACCGACAATGTCGTCAAGGTCATCAGTGAACACCGGAAACCTTGAGAACCCCGTGGCCACACACCGCTCAATGAGGGCAGGGGCGAGATCATCGCGTTGGAACGCCTCCACCTCGACACGGGGAACAAGCGCGTCCGCAGCCGTCTTGTCACCGAATCGGATCGAGCGCCTCAACAGGGCCGCCTCGGCAGGGTCGATGTCGCCACCGCTTGACGAAGAACGAACCACCGCCTCGAACTGCTCGAGAGTGTGGGACACCCCGAGTTCCTCCGTCGGAGCCACCCCTAGGCGCCGGATCACAGCATTTGCCGCACCGTTCAGGGCCACGACAAGCGGGCGGGTGAGAACTCCGTAGGCGGCGACCATCGGGGCCAGTCGACGAGCGGTTCGGTCAGGTGAGGCAAGGGCCAGGTACTTGGGCACCTGCTCGCCGAGTACCAGATGCAGGGTTGCAGCCACCATTACCGCCAGAGCCACACTCAGCCCCGTTGAACGGTCCTCGCCTGTCAAGAGACGCGCAACCGTGGGTTCGGCCACAAAGCCCAGCAGCAGTGCAGAGGAGGTGATGCCGAACTGCGCCCCCGACAGGTGTGTCGTCAGCCTCGTGAGCAACCTGAGCACGCGCCGGTCCGGGGCGCTACCTGCGTTGGTCGCTGCCTCCACCACCGCCCTGTCCACGGCAACGAGGCTGAACTCGGCCGCCACGAAGAAGGCATTTGCCAGCAACAGGGCTGCTACGGCGAGGACGCCCATGGGTGTCGACATCTGGGCAACAATCCTACCGATACCGACCCGTCAGGCCCGATGCGCGGGCAACCCTACGACATGACTACGTTCCCACGCCTATGGACGATGCGTCAGCACACGGAGGCGCCTCCGCAGACGTCCGTTCAGGCCTCCCATCGCCTCTGTCCGCCTGGTCCCGTTTAGGACCCGTCAGGTTTCCATCCGGCGCCAATCCGGAGGGACCTGAGTGACGCTCATCGAGATCCTCGGCGCAATGCTCGTCTACTGCATATCGGTCATCGTGCAGGGAACGGTCGGCTTCGGCGCCAACATGCTCGCCGTGCCGATTCTGGCCCTGATCAACCCCGACTTAGTCCCTGGACCCGTCCTCCTCATGAACCCCCTGATGAACGCAATCTTCACGATCAGGGAACGGGGCAACGTCGACAAGTTCGGACTCACCTGGGCACTCATCGGGCGGACACCCGGAATGCTGATCGGGGTGCTGGCGCTCACTGTCGTGGCCGAGGACCGCCTAGGAACGCTGTTCGGTGTGCTCGTGCTCCTTGCTGTGGGCATGAAAGTAAGCGGCCTGCACCCCACGAGAAACCGCCGATCCCTGCTCATTGCCGGTGGCCTGAGCGGGTTCATGGGAACCACCGTCGCCGTCGGCGGGCCGCCGATCGCCCTCCTGTACCACGATGTTCCGGGCGTCGTCATGCGTGCGACCCTGTCCCCCTACTTCCTGATCGGCACACCACTTGCAATAGGCGCCCTTGCCTTTGCAGGCCGCTTCGGAACCGGAGATCTGTTGATCGCCGCATGGCTGGTACCGGCCCTTCTAGTGGGTGCAGCCATCTCACACCCACTCCGTGGAACCGTGAACAGAGGCTGGATCGCTCCGGCCGTCTACGCCCTGTCGTCTGCCGGAGCCCTGACGCTGCTGATCCGTTCCCTCGTGTGAACGGTCGATCCGGGTAGTACGTCCGGGTGCATCTATTGTCCCGGTGTGGCAGAACCGATCCTGAACCTCAACTCGGTGACCCGGACGATGGACGGGACCGTGCTGGTCTCCGAAATCGACTGGCGGGTCGATCCGGGGCAGAACTGGGTCGTGCTCGGGCCGAACGGCTCCGGTAAGAGTTCTCTCCTCCAGATCGCCGCCCTCCAGCTGCACCCCTCATCCGGGTCTGTACGCATCCTCGGAGAGCAACTCGGTTCAACCGATGTCCGCTCACTCCGCAGGCGGATCGGCTACACGTCTCCCTCCCTGGCCAGTTCATTTCGGCCTGGAATCACTGCATCCGATGTAGCGATGACGGCACTGAACGGAGCCCTCGAACCCTGGTGGCACATCTACGGTCAGGAAGACAGGGACCGGGCACTGGACCAACTGGTTCGGATCGGCTGCGGCAACCGGGCCGACCACGCCTTCGGAACGCTCTCCTCGGGCGAGCGCCAGCGCGTGCTCCTCGCCAGAACGCTCATGACCGACCCCGAACTCCTGTTGCTGGATGAACCAACGGCCGCCCTGGACATTCCCGGCAGGGAAGCACTCGTGGCAGCGCTCGCGAACCTTGCGACCGACCCAACAACCCCGCCGATCGTGCTGGTAACACACCACGTCGAGGAGATCCCCCCTGGCTTCACCCATGCGGCGCTGATGGCCAACGGCCAGATGACCACGCTCGGACCGATCAACGACGTCCTGACCGACTCGGCGGTGTCATCCTGTTTCGAAATGGACCTTCACCTGACCAGAAACCAGGGCCGCTGGTCGCTCCGGCTGGGCGATTCCGGCCCATGAGAGAGCACCATGCCCTGATCATCACGGGTGGGCCAACTCCGGTTGGAACCGCAGACCTGCCGCCCGCCGAGTTCGTGGTCGCCGCCGACCGGGGTGCCGACAACGCCGCCTCGCTGGGCCTGGTCCCGGATCTACTCGTCGGGGACCTGGACTCCGTCAGCACAGAGACCCTCACCTCAATCGAGGAGGCCGGGGTCCAGATCGAGCGCCATCCGACCGACAAGGACCAGACCGACCTTGAGTTGGCTCTCGCTGCCGCCACGAACCATGGCGCAACATCGGTGACAATCGTGGCAACAGCCACAGGGAGGCCGGACCATGCAATGGCGAACCTGTTGACTGCAGCCGCCGAGCGCTGGGCCGGGCTCGAAATCGACCTTCTGGTCGACTCGTCGAGGGCATGGGTGGTCCGGAGCCGGCTGGACCTGAAGGTTCCAGTCGGCTCGCTCGTCAGCCTCATGGCGGTCGGCGGGAGGGTGACCGGAGTTACAAGTTCAGGGTTGCGCTGGCCGCTGTCGGACAGCTCGCTCAAGCCCGGGGTTGGGCGGGGCCTGAGCAACGAGGTCACAGCGATGCACGCAACCGTCGAAGTTGCCACCGGAACCCTCCTAGTCGTCTGCCCATAACCAGCAACATCGGCCCCAGCCCCACCTCAGACCACGGCCACTTCGCCGCCGACATCGACGTCGGGTCAGCGGGATGAAGCCAGACGGATGAGCCTGTCTGCGTCCAACGGAAGGAGCGCCCTCTCGGCCGGCGGTGGGTCTCCGTGGGCAATCAGGGTCACCGCCACCTGACGTATCCGCTCGGGCCCGATGAAGCCCTGCATGCCCCGGTGGACCACCGAGCGGGAGTCCGCAGTCCAGAGCAACCATGCAGATAGAAGCGGAATCTGCACGATTACCGATGCCTTCCCATCCTTCTTCCCCTTTGACTCGGTTGCTGCCACTATTGGCGGTCGCCTGGCTCCCCAGGTTCGAAGATTTCTGAGAAATTGGTCATCATCGACGCCCAGCCTGCCGGCCAGGTTCTTCATTGATCCGTCCACCTGTACAAAGCCGAGGGCGGTCGGGCTGTCAGCGCAGGCCCTGACAAGACGACCCCAGCGGTCCTGGACAGATGCACCCCGCAGCCCAAATACACGCGACGCTGTGGCGGGGTCGGCAAACACCTCGATGAGTGGCCTGCGTACAGCCGAGCCGAGCAGGTCTCCGCGCGAACAACCGCCGAACGCCACGGCGCCGCGTAGGCGTCGAAGGGCCTCGCTCCGGGAACTGGATACATGAACTTCACCCACGACATTGATTCTACGGGGGGGGGAGCCCGGGCGATCAGGCACCCCCACGGGTACCGGCGAAGAGTTGCTCACCAACCCCGAGGTGCGCAGAGCATTCCTGGGAGGCTGAACCGCCCCCTGACAGATCCGGTCAGCCTGCCAGGACAGTCACCACACCGGTCTCGCCATTAACTTCCACGAGCGCGCCATCGGGTATCCGCTTCGTTGCACCGGTTGCCGACACCACACAGGGAATGCCCAGCTCACGGCTGACGATGATGGCGTGGCTGAGGGGCGCACCCACATCCACCACCACTCCCGATGCGGGTACGAACAGCGGTGTCCACGAGGGATCGGTCAGCGGCGCCACCAGGACGTCGCCAGGTTCCAGTCCGGTCGGATCATGGCTGTCGAGCAGGACACGGGCCCTTCCACGGGACACACCGGGACATCCGGGCATGCCCTGTATGGACTCTCCCGCCCCGACCGGTACAACCTCGATCGAATCGCGGTGTACCCAGGTAGCCAGCGCTGGAGCCTCGCCGAACACCACGAACGGCTCTTGGAGTTCCCTCACCTCGTCGAAGATGGCCTGCCGCTCCTCGATCACCTCACGCCATCCGGTCGGGTCCTCGACGATCTGACGGCTCTCGGCAAATGCCAGCATCCCGTAGCTCGTAACAGATGGGAACACCCCCAGGTCGACCATCCGCCTGCCGAACTCCCGCAGTGCCATCCGTGCCTCGTGCACGAGCTTGATGCAGTTGGTCTTGGTGCGTTCCCGTCCGGGCATGAACACCCCGGCTGATCCAAGAGCTGCTCCGAACTGGCCCTGGGCCTCCGGGTCTGCTCCGAGCATCTCGTACATCTCGGCGCCAAGGCGTTCCCGGTCAGCTGCCATCCTGGCCTGATTGCCGGTAGGGGCCGCCCCCTCAGGCGAGAGGCGCATCCGGTCGACCGCCGCAAGAGCCAGATTCGGGTCTGTCTCCCACGTCGGGCAACTGGTCTCCCATTCGTTGGGTCCACGGCAACCGTAGGAAAAGAGGAAATCATCGAAGGCGGCGGCGAAGGTCCCCGCCGATTCGTCCTCGAGTGCCCGTACCCGTCCATCGAGGTCAACAAGCCCGGCGTCGAACTCCGCTCCGAGAGCGTCGCTGGATGCGACCATTCGCCCCAGGCCCCACATGGCCATAGAGGGTGCAGCCGACTCGACATCACCCAGACCGGCCAGCAGCTTCAGGGCGTCCTGAGGTCGACCCAGCGCTGTGCAGACCTCGGTGATGATGCCGGCTGGAAGCGTCGCCAGCAGCGTGACGAACAGGTGTTGTGCGAACAGGTGTCGGAAGTTGCTGTTCAAGATCCCCTCTGCCCACTCCAGCAGTTCAAGGTTCCCCATTTCCCCGAAGTCGGGCCTCTGTGCACGCAGCGAATCGACTGTCTCCTCGTCTGCTGCGACCTCGGGCAGGCCGTCGGTCGTCAACGCCCAGCCGAATGTTGCACCGATGCGTGCCTCGGCCTCCGGGTCGGCGTCATCCGGGTGAGGCTCGTAGTCGGGGATGCCGGGCTGCACCCCGAAGAACTGGGCATCGATGTCGGCAGCTGACAGGCCCGGCGCCCGCTCTCCGAAGATGCGCATGATCGAGGCGTTGAGGTACGCGTAGCCGCCGAATACTCCGAGGATCACAGGGTGATCGGGATCGAACTCATCTTCGGTGAATGCGCCGATCTTCACGTACGAATCACGCCAGCCCAGTTCCGCCATGCGTATCCCGTCGGCATTTGCGAAGGCGAAGTCGAACGAGCTCATTGCTACCGGGTCGGGAAATACCTCACCCACGTTTGCACGGGTCCACAGCGGAAACCGCTCTGAAGTCCCGGTTCCAAGGAAGTACTGCTCGGCCATCGGCTGCCCCCGGTTCTGCACGGCATCCACGCTCGTGCTCAGTGGCCGGACACCACGGCGCGGCATCCGGCTGGTGCCGGAGTGTGTCACAGGTCGCCCGTGGGAATCCAACGGGTGGTGATCCGGCCGGGAAGCAGGTGGTGGACCGTACTGGACTCGAACCA
>DLRQ01000044.1:0-557 GCA_002501135.1 Candidatus Neomicrothrix sp. UBA7884 | reverse complement strand
GTGGACCGTACTGGACTCGAACCAGCGACCTCTCGCGTGTGAGAGGTAGACGCCTACGAAAGCAGGTTGGTGCCGGTGTCCGAACTAACTATCCGGGCAGGCGGGTCAGCAACGAACTCACGCCCTAAGGCGAGCCACTCTGAGTCAGAGGCCAATGCATCCACGAAAGCACCGTAGCCAGCTCCGTTTTCAAAGGTGAGCACATAGGTCATCAGGTGCCCGGGTCCGGTGCTGTGGGCGATGAGTGCGACGTTGACTGCACCCAGACGTTTGTGGATTTCAGTTGACCTCCTACAAACGCCGATGAAGTCACCCTCCCGGCCCTGATTGACTTCCCAGACGGTTCTTCCCACGAACATCATCTCTCATTTCCTTTCCGTTGGGCGAAAGTCTCTGTCAGTCGGAGATCCTCGCGATAGCACCTTCGATTATGACGCGTTTGCCCGCTGCAAACGACTGTCTCACAGCCAGAGTCCATCACCCCTCCCCTGAGGGGGGTTGGGGCGACATCGGAGCCCCCAGGTGTAGATACGCGCAGGCGGGTTAGTTATCTAGCC
>DLRQ01000084.1:10752-10989 GCA_002501135.1 Candidatus Neomicrothrix sp. UBA7884 | reverse complement strand
AGCCACCGATACGTCGTCGTGGACTAGGGCTACTATCGCCGCCGTCATGGCGGTCGGGTCTGGCGCTTGGAAGACGTTGCGTCCGATTGCCACGCCGGCTGCCCCGGAGTCCAGAGCGGAGCGGATGTCTGTAAGCATGTCGGCCTCAGAGGTCTTGGACCCGCCCAGGATCACCACCGGAACGAAGGTGGAAGATGTGACCTTGGAATAGTTCGCGCAGTAGGGGGCCTTGATGAA
>DLRQ01000084.1:889-10531 GCA_002501135.1 Candidatus Neomicrothrix sp. UBA7884 | reverse complement strand
AGAGCGGAGCGGATGTCTGTAAGCATGTCGGCCTCAGAGGTCTTGGACCCGCCCAGGATCACCACCGGAACGAAGGTGGAAGATGTGACCTTGGAATAGTTCGCGCAGTAGGGGGCCTTGATGAAATCGGCGCCCAGTTCCGCGCCCAACCTGGCGGCAAAGGCGACCGCGTCGGTGCCGCGCATCTCAGGTGGGCTGTCGAAGCCACCAGGGACCATCTCGCCCAGCATCGGTATGCCCAGTGCGTGGGCTGCCGACGCGGTTCGGGCAAGGTTCTCGAGGGTCATGTCCTCTTTGTCGGAGCCGGGGAGTGCGGTAACAACGAGGGCATCGGCACCGACACGCACGGCATCATCGGGTCCGAAGAACGAGCCCGTAGATCCGGTGCTGGGTGAACCCAGATTGGAGGAGGCACCGTCGCTGCGGAGGATCAGGCCGACGCCGTTCAACTCGTTGGCGAAGTTCCGTGCGATCCCGTATGAGGTCAGGATGGCATCGGCCCCGCCTGCCACTACCGACGAGATGGTGGATGCCGGCTGCTCAAAGCCGGGGCAGGGACCGTCGATCAGGCCGTGGTCCAGAGCGATGATCACGGTCCTGCCGTCGCCGCCGAAGATCCGGGCGAGCCGCTCGTTGGTCATCTCTGGTCTCCTGTCGGGGCGCCGAAGGCACCGGTAGTGATCTGGTAGGTCTCGTTGATCAGCTTCAGGTTCTCGCCGAGGTCTGGTGACAGCACGTCCACGAGCACGTTGTCGAGGTCGTGTGTATCGGCCAACGTAGCGAGTTGCCCGGCGCACTCCGCCGGTGTGCCGACCACCTGGTAGAGGCGGAGGATGTCATCGGTCACAAGGTGGCTGATCAGGTCCGGACGGTTGGTTGCCGCAGCCTCCGCCACAAGGCTGATCTGGTCATCGTGGAAGCCCAGGGACCCGAGCACCCTCGGCGGCGAGTCCATTAGAACGAACGGCAGGGTTCGGCGCTGGTCCGCGAGCATCTCGGGCTGGTAGCAGATGCGCCCCAGATAGGTCTTCGAGGGTGCCGCCCGGCCGGCCGATGATGCGCTGGCATCGGCTATCTGGATTGCGCCACCGAGATCCGGCTTCACGGTCACGATGAGGCCGTCGGCGCTACGGCCGGCAAGGTCCAGCATCATCGGTCCCCGGCATGCCAGCCAGACTGGGATCTGCTGAGGTCCGAGGCCCAGCTGGGCTGCGTCCAGGCTGAACTCGGAACCTGACCAGGTCACCGGCTCGCCGGTCCACAACGAGCGCATCACATGTATTGACTCGGACACGACCCGGTATGGCCGCTCCCTCGGAATGCCCATCGGGGACAGAACCATTGATCCGCCGGCCAGCATGGTGGCCATCGCCCTGCCGTCAGAGACGGTGTTGAGCGTCGCGAGGGCGGCGGCGGTCACGGCAGGGTGGCGGGTGTAGCCGTTGGTCATCGCCCCGAGGCGGATTGTGGAGGTCTCGGCGGCGACCAGGGCCAGACAGGCGTACACGTCTACCTCGAAGCCCTCGTCGGCAAGGAAGAGGTACTCGTAGCCGATGGCCTCAGCCTCTTTGGCCAGCACCACGAGGTCCCGCGGTGAGATTGGCGGCACCACGTGGATTCCTGCAGCGACCACCGGGAATCAGCCGTGGTGTTTCTGCCTGTGCCCGTACCTCTGACCGGCATCGACGGTCACCACCTCTCCGGTGATGTAGTCGGCCTCTGCAAGGAAGAGCACGGCATGGGCCATCTCCTCAGGCGTTCCCCAGCGGCCCAGCAGGGTGGACTGGGCCGTCCGTTCGTACTTCTCGTCGCTGTAGTCGACCGGGCGCAGGGCAGGCCCGAAGACAACCGCGTTGGCGCGCACGGTCGGTGCCAGCTCCAGTGCCAGCTGGCGTGTCAGGGTGAGGATGGCTGCCTTGCCTACCGCGTGGGCGGTATAGGCCGGCCACGGTTCGAATGCGGAGAGGTCGCCGATGCCGATGATCACGCCGCGGCCGTGTTCAAGCATCAGGGGGGCTACCCGGTTGGCGCAGTTGAACGAACCGTGGACCAGGATGTCGATGCACCTGCGCCAGATGGTCAGATCATCGGTTGGAACCGGGTCCGACAGGAACACCGATGCGTTGTTGACCAGCACGTCGACGGTTCCGAACCGCTCGGCTGCCGCATCGACCATCGCCACGACCTGGTCGTCGTCGCTGACGTCCGCCTGGAAGGTCATGCCCTCGACCCCGAGCGCCGTCACCTCCTCGAGCGTGTTCCTGGCCCCGTCGACCGACGAGTTGTAGTTGATGACGACGTTGGCGCCTGCCTCGGCGAAAGCGACCGTGATGCCCCGACCGACCCGCTTGGCGCCGCCGGTCACGAGCACCGTCTTTCCCCCTAGATCCATGCTTCTTCTCTAGCCGATCAGGTGGTTGTCTCGGGCATCGGGTAGACCTTCAACGAGAGAAAGCGGATCGGCAGGTCGATGAGAGCGGTGGGGCCGTGGGCCACCTCGCCGTGGAGTTGCATGGTGTCGCCGGTTGACAGAGTGTAGCGCTTGGACCCGTACCCGTACTCGAGAGTGCCCTCGAGAATATGGATGAACTCGACCCCGGCGTGCTGGAACAGCGGAAAGACCTCGTTGGGCTCGGTGATCGTCACCAGCACCGGTTCGATCTGGCGGCGTGGGCCGCGTAGCGCTCCCAGGTCGCTGTACGAGCGGCCGCTGCCGTCTCCTTCGTGGGCAATCTGCAGCCCTCGGCCGGAAGGCACGATCACGGCGTCGTGCTCCTCGTCGAGGCCGCGGAAGAATGCCGTGAACGGAACGTCGGCTGCGTTGGCGAGGCTGGTCAGCGTTGACAGGCTCGGCGAG
Source organism: Candidatus Neomicrothrix sp. UBA7884 (assembly GCA_002501135.1). Taxonomy (GTDB): domain Bacteria; phylum Actinomycetota; class Acidimicrobiia; order Acidimicrobiales; family MedAcidi-G1; genus UBA3125. Next base: position 7,674 of record DLRQ01000084.1, on the reverse strand, counting down.
GTCTGGCCGTGTTCGATCTTGGAGAGCATCCCGAGAGAGATGCCGGCATCGCCGGCGAAGGTCTCCATTGTCAGGCCCAGCCCCAGGCGCAACTCGCGTACCCGTTCCCCGATGACCCGACAGACCTCGTCGGCTGTCAGTGTCTCGTGGGCTTTTTGGCCGGTGGTCACCGCTCTCGTGACCCCGGCCTAGAACAACGTGAGGTAGTGGTCGATCTCAGCGGCCGTCACCTCGTGGTGGTGGGCCAGGAACTCGTCGCGCTTGACCTTCACGAAGTAGTCCCTGTAGGGGCCGTCCGCAGTCTGGCCGAGGCCGTTGGCCAGGACTTCATCGGTTGCGAGGTTCTCGGCGGCGTGGAGCAGCGTCGGCGGTAGAACGGCTATTCCGCGGGCCGCCACCTCATCTGGCGACATCTCGAACAGGTTGTCCGTGTTCGGCGCTCCGGGATCCATCTCGTTGTCGACCCCGTCAATGCCACAGGCGAGCATTGCGGCGAACATCAGGTAGGGGTTGGCTGCACCGTCACCCAGGCGGACCTCGATGCGGTCGGGTTCGGGCACCCTGATCATCTGGGTTCGGTTATTGCCTCCGAATGCCGCGTATGCCGGAGCCCAGGTGGCTCCCGAGGTGGGGGCGCCCACGCCCATCCGCTTGTAGGAGTTCACGATCGGGCAGGCAACCGCCACGAGCGATGGTGCGTGGGCGATGAGCCCGGCGGTGAACTGGTAGGCGAGTTGGCTGAGGCCGAGGCCCTTGGTGTCGTCGTCGCCTCCGATGAAGAGGGGCTCGTCGGTGTCGGCGGTCCAGAGGCTGAAGTGGGCGTGGAGTCCGTTGCCGGTCTTGTCGGTGAACGGCTTGGGCATGAAGGTGGCGTACCGGCCGTCGCGCTGGGCCATGGTGTGGATCATCAGGCGGAAGAGGATCAGGCGGTCGGCCGTGGTCATTGCATCCGCGTACTGCCAGTTCTGCTCGAACTGGCCGTTGGCGTCCTCGTGGTCGTTTGCGTAGTTGCCCCAGCCCATGGCATCGAGGTTCCTTGACACCTCGGTGAGGTGGGGCAGCATGCGGGTGAGGCCCTTGGCGTCGTAGCAGGGAAGTGGGTCGACGTCTCGCTCGTCGGCGACCGATATGGAGCCGTCTTCGTTACGTGTCACGAGGGAGTACTCGGCCTCGACGCCGGCCTTGAGCACCAGGTTGCGTTCAGCGAGGGCCTTCAGGGCCCGACCCAGGATCACGCGTGGTGCGTAGGGCCAGAGCTCACCCTCGACGGTCGGGTCGCACTGCATTGCGGCCACGTTGGGCTGCCAGGGGAGCTGTGTGTAGGTGGCCGGGTCCGGAACGGCGATCATGTCGGGGCTGGAGGGATTCTGGCCCATAGGCCCCGATGCGAAGCCGGCGAACCCTGCACCGTCGGTCATGAGGCCCTCGAGGGCGCTCACCGGAACAAGCTTGGCGCACGGCTTTCCGTGCATCTCCACGTACATGGCGTAGATGAACTCGATGCCGTCGGCTTCGACCTTTGCCCCGATGTCGTCGAGTGCGCCCATGTGATCCCCCTGGGAAACCTGTGCTGTGAGGTGCGACCCGGTGTCGACCTCTCGGTATTGTGTCACTACTATAGGTGAAGGGTCTTCACTGGTATAGAAGACACCCGAACCCGTTTCACTGTACCCAGCACCCGGACCCGTAACGAAAGGGGAGTCAGCATGTGTGGCATCGTCGGCCTCTTCCTCAAGACCCCCACGCACCGCGGAGAACTCGGACGCCTGACTGCGGACATGATCCACGAGGTCCGCGATCGGGGCCGTGACAGCGCCGGGGTCGCCACCTTCGGCAGCGGCAACGACGCCACGACACGGATAACCGTGCTTGCCGACGGACCCCGGCCAGACTGGGACGAAACCGCCACGGCGCTCGAAGAGGTTCTGTCCGCAGAGGTCCTGGTGCGCCCCCTCCACGACCACGCCGTATTTGAGACAACCGGCGACGGTCGAGCGGCTCGACGATGGCTCATCGACAACATGGTCGACATTGAGGTGCTCAGCTACGGCTCACAGATCGAGCTCTACAAGTCGGTCGGCGACCCCGATCTGCTCGCAACCCGGTACGGCCTGGCTGCACGCACCGGAACCCATGCCGTGGCACACACCCGAATGGCAACCGAGTCTGCTGTCACCGCAAACGGCTCACACCCGTTCTCCACCGGATCCGACACCTGCCTCGTGCACAACGGGTCGCTCTCGAACCACAACCAGTTGCGCCTCCGCCTCGAGCAGCAGGGTGAGTCATTCCAGACCCTCAACGACTCCGAGGTCGCGGCCGGGTACGTCTCCTGGCGGCTCGGCTCGGGTGACTCTCTCGCACAGGCTCTCCAGCGGGCGCTGACAGATCTCGACGGCTTCTACACCCTTGCCATCGGAACCGTCGACGGCTTCGCGATTCTGCGTGATCCGATCTCGTGCAAGCCGGCGGTTGTAGCTGAGACCGACGACTGGGTCGCCATGTCGTCTGAGTACCGGGCAATCGCACGCCTTCCAGGAGTCGTCGATGCCGAGGTCTGGGAACCGGAGCCGGCGCGGGTCTACACATGGAGCCTTGCGGCATGAGCACGGCCATCGACCTCGCCGAGGTTTCACTTCGTCAACTCAACCAGGTGCTCCACGATGCCGACAGCGGCGGGTTCGACGTCCTCAACCCCCGAGGGGCGCATGCAGTCGCATGTGGGATAACGACTGATCTGACAGTCGAGGTGGCCGGCTCGGTCGGCTACTACTGCGCCGGAATGCACCAGGCCGGAACCGTGGTTGTGAACGGCAACTCCGGTCCCGGCCTCGCCGAGAACATCATGTCTGGAACAGTACGAACTACAGGCAACGCGTCGATGTCGGCCGCAGCAACCGGTTGCGGTGGTCTGGTCGTAATCGACGGAGACGCCGGTGCCAGGTGCGGCATCTCCATGAAGGGCGTCGACATCGTCGTGGGCGGCAGCATCGGCCACATGGGTGCGTTCATGGCCCAGGCCGGCAACCTGGTTGTGCTGGGCGATGCCGGCGCAGACCTGGGTGACTCCATCTACGAGGCAATCCTCTACGTGCGTGGCGAGGTTGAGTCCCTCGGCTCTGACTGTGTCGAAAAGGAGATGAGACCCGAAAACCTCGCAGCTGTCGGACACCTTCTCGAGGCAGCCGACATGACAGCCTCACCGGCTGACTTCAGGCGCTACGGCTCAGAGCGCCGGCTGTACAGCTTCCATGTCGACGACATAGACACGGAACTTGCAGAGGGTCCGGGAGGCACCAGATGACCTCCGACACCTGGCACCAGCGGGAGTCCTACTCGTTTGACCGCAACACCATCGCCGAGATCAGGCGGGCCGCCAACACCGGCATCTACCGTATCCGCGGCTGGGGCGCCAAGAGGGTCCTTCCCACACTCGACGATCTGGTCTTCCTAGGGGCGTCGATGTCCCGCTACCCGCTCGAGGGCTACCGCGAGGCCTGTGGAACCGACGTCGTCATCGGCGAAGGTCGGGCCGAGCATCCGGTACACCTCGACATACCGGTCACTATCGCCGGCATGAGCTTCGGCTCGCTCTCGTCCCAGGCCAAGGAGGCCCTCGGACGGGGTGCGTCGGCCGCCGGCACCTCGACCACCACCGGTGACGGAGGAATGACCGAGGAGGAACGCGGCCATTCCACGAAGCTGGTCTACCAGTACCTCCCCTCCCGGTACGGCATGAACCCCGACGACCTGCGGCGGGCCGACGCAATCGAGGTTGTTGTCGGCCAGGGGGCCAAGCCCGGCGGGGGAGGAATGCTGCTCGGCCAGAAGATCACCGAACGGGTCGCCGAGATGCGGACACTTCCAGTGGGCATCGACCAGCGCTCGGCCTGTCGGCACCCGGACTGGACCGGTCCCGACGATCTGGCGATCAAGATCATCGAACTGCGCGAGATCGTCGACTGGAGAGTCCCCATCTACGTCAAGCTCGGAGCGGCCCGGCCCTACTACGACACTGCGCTGGCGGTTAAGGCAGGCGCCGACGCCGTAGTCGTCGACGGCATGCAGGGCGGAACCGCAGCAACCCAGGACGTCTTCATCGAACACGTCGGCATCCCGACGCTGGCCGCAATCCCAGAAGCCGTCAGGGCCCTTCGTGAACTCGGGGCGCACAGGGAGGTAAAGCTCATCGCGGCAGGCGGAATCAGGTCGGGTGCCGACGTCGCCAAGGCACTGGCGCTGGGTGCCGATGTCGTCTCCATCGGAACCGCAGCCCTGATAGCCCTCGGCGACAACGACCCGGCCTACGACGCTGAGTACAGGGCCCTCGGCTCAGCGGCCGGCTTCTGGGAGGACTACCAGGACGGAACTGACCCGGCCGGCATCACCACCCAGGATCCGGACCTGTCCGCACGCCTTGACCCCGTCATCGGGGGGCGACGTCTCGCCAACTACCTCCAGGTGCTTACCCTTGAGACCCAGACACTGGCCCGCGCATGCGGTAAGTCCCATGTCCTCAACCTTGAACCCGAGGACCTGGCAGCCCTCACGGTCGAGGCGGCGGCAATGGCCGGCGTGCCGCTTGCCGGAACCGGCTGGATCCCCGGAGCGTCCAGCTGACACACAGCCAGGAGTGGCCGGCGGCCAAGCCATCGGTCACATGTCCACACGCCGGAGCCCACAGGGCCGTAGCGTTCCCGGGTGGCCATTCGCTCAGACCTCCGCAACATCGCCGTAATCGCGCACGTCGACCACGGCAAGACCACGCTCGTCGACGCCCTCCTGCGCCAGTCCGGAGCTTTTCGGGAGAACGAGCAGGTTGCCGAGCGTGTCATGGACTCAATGGACCTGGAGCGCGAAAAAGGCATCACCATCCTCGCCAAGAACACGGCCGTCAGGCGCGGTGACGTAAAGATCAACATTGTCGACACCCCCGGCCACGCCGACTTCGGCGGCGAGGTCGAACGGGCGCTCAACATGGTCGACGGGGTCCTCCTGCTGGTCGATGCCGCCGAGGGCCCGCGGCCCCAGACCCGGTTCGTGCTGCGCAAGGCACTCGAGGCCGGTCTCACGATCGTCGTGGTCGTGAACAAGATCGACCGCCCCGACGCACGCCTCCGCGAGGTTGTCGACGAGGTCTACGAGCTGTTCATGGACCTCGATGCGACCGACGAACAGATTGAGTTTCCGATTGTCTACGCCGATGCCCGTTCGGGAATCGCAACCCACGACCCCGATGTTCCCGGAACCAACATGGACCCGTTCTTCGAAGTCGTGCTGGAACACGTACCGCCTCCGTCCTATGACCCCGACGAGCCGCTCCGCGCCCACGTGACCAACCTGGATGCATCCCCCTACGTTGGGCGCATCGCCATCTGTCGCGTCGACAGCGGAATACTCCGACGCGGCGCAACCGTGGCCTGGTGCCGAACCGACGGTTCGATACAGCCCGCCAAGGTCGGCACAATCTCGGTTACCGAGGCGCTCGCCCAGGTAGACGTCGAAGAGGCCGGGCCAGGCGAGATCGTCTACGTGTCCGGCATTGAGGAGGTCACCATCGGCGAAACCCTCGCCGACCCCGAAGACCCCAGGCCGATGCACGAGATCACCGTCGACGAGCCAACCCTCTCCATGGCAATCGGGGTCAACACCTCGCCTGTTGCCGGCAATGACGGCACCAAGCTGACCGCACGCCAGGTCAAGGTCAGGCTCGACGCAGAGCTGGTCGGCAACGTCTCCATCCGGGTTCTCCCCACTGAGAGGCCCGACACCTGGGAGGTCCAGGGAAGGGGAGAGCTGCAGTTGGCAATCCTCGTCGAGACGATGCGCCGCGAGGGCTTTGAGCTCACCGTGGGCAAGCCGGCAGTCCTGCTCCGCGAGGTCGACGGCGTGCTGAACGAACCAACCGAGAGGCTCTCGGTTGACGTACCCGAGGAACACATGGGTGCCGTCACCCAGTTGCTCGGTGAACGCAAGGCACGCATGGAGGACATGACCAACCACGGCACCGGCTGGGTTCGCCTCGACTACGTGGTCCCAGCCAGGGCGCTGATCGGGTTCCGGACCGAGTTCCTGACCGAGACCCGTGGAACCGGCCTCCTGCACCACGTGTTCGAGGGCTGGGAGCCCTGGAAGGGAGAACTACGGACCCGCCAGACCGGAAGCATCGTCGCCGACAGGGTGGGGGCAACCACCGCCTACGCCATCACCTCCCTCCAGGAGCGCACCACGCTGTTCGTGGGGCCGACCGAGAAGGTCTACGGAGGCATGATCGTCGGCGAGAACCCGAGGGCCGAGGACATGGACGTCAACATCTGCCGCGAGAAGAAGCTCACCAACGTCCGGGCATCAGCCTCAGACGACACCATCCGGCTCACACCGCCACGCCGGCTGTCGCTGGAACAGGCGCTCGAGTACGTGGCCGACGACGAGTGTGTCGAGGTGACCCCGGCGGTGATCCGCCTCCGTAAGGTCGTGCTTGATTCCGGTGAGAGGGCACGCAGCCTCAAGAAGCTCAAGAACGCCAGAGCCTGACATCTGATCGGCCGGGTCTGGCCGTCGGTTAGCGTCGGGCCAGTGAACGACACGCCCGGGGTTCTCTTCCTGTGCATCCACAACGCAGGCCGCTCGCAGATGGCCGCAGGATGGCTGCGCCACCTGGGTGGCGGATCCGTGAGGGTCCACTCTGCTGGATCCGAGCCCGCCGAGTCGGTAAACCCGGTTGCCGTCGAGGCAATGGGCGAGGTCGGCATCGACATCTCAGGTGCCGAGCCGAACCCGTGGAC
>DLRQ01000084.1:0-483 GCA_002501135.1 Candidatus Neomicrothrix sp. UBA7884 | reverse complement strand
GGAAAGCGTTACCTGGACTGGCCTGTCTCAGACCCTGCGGGCCGGGACCTTCTCATGGTGCGTGGCGCCCGCGACGAGATCCATGCACGTGTTCTCGGGTTGCTGGCCGAAATGGGTATCGCACCCTCCGACTGACCACAGGCGATTAGCGTCGCAGGCAGGTCGACAGGGCAGGAGCAGATGGTCAGCTACTCAACCGAGGTGTTCCATGTCCAGGCCGGCGACCACGCCGAGTTGGTGGCCGCCATCGGGTCGGCAATGTCGGGGGCCAACGCCTGGGTCAACGTCGAACCCGTGGTCGACGACTCACAGCGGATTGAGGTACCCGGCATCTTTGCCTGGTTCTCTGCCCGTGGGCCCCAGGTGCCAGTTGGAACATTCGTGTACTCCGGGCCCGACGTGGCGGCTTCCGTCGGCCTCGACCACGGCACCGGTCGGGGTGCCGGTGATCGCCTCACCGCAGGTGGGGTAGAGGCACCCGCA
>DLRQ01000049.1 GCA_002501135.1 Candidatus Neomicrothrix sp. UBA7884 | reverse complement strand
CGCAGTGACTCTCAACTACCTGACTAGGTCAGGCAGCGAGAGCGAGATCGTCCGTGTTGGCGTCTCTTTGGTTGCCCCGTTTAGGGAGTCTGGGCAACTCCGGTCGCACGACACGCCCACTGCCATCGGCGTCGAAACCGATCAGCCCCGTGGTGTGTACGACAGCCCGAAAGGCTGCCGCAACGTGCAGTCTGAATACTCAGTTGTCAAGGTTCTGCGCCTCAAGGCTACCGGTGAGGTGTGACAGGCAGCAGTCGGAGTAGGTGGAACATGGCCATAACAGGTAAGAATCTGCCGATGGAAGACCACCGGGCAGCATCGTTCCAGTTCATACCGTCTGGTGGGGTGCCGCCGGTCGTGGAGAAGGCCGAGGGTTGCACGCTCTACTTTGATGGCGGTCGTGAGGTGATCGACGCCGGTGGCGGTGCCGTTGCGGTCAACATCGGCCATGGTCGGGCTGAGGTGGCCGCAGCCGTGGCACACGCCACCCAGCGGGTCTCCTACGTGATTCCCCCCTGGGTGACAGAGGAGCGGATCGCTCTCGTCGAGACTCTCAGGGAGCGGTGGCTGCCTCCCGAACTCAGTCAGGTGGCCCTCGTGAGCGGCGGATCGGAGTCTGTCGACTCGGCGATCCGTCTGGCGATCAGCCACCACACGTCGGCCGGACGGCCGGAGCGCTGGAAGGTCATCGGGCGGGAGACCTCCTACCACGGAACGACCATGACAACGCTGGCAGTCGGGGGGCATCGCTCACGGCGGAGCGGATTCGACCACATCCTTACCGACTTCCCCAAGATGCCGGTGGCTGATGCTGAGGGCCTCGAGAAGGTCATCGAGTCAGAAGACCCGGACACGATCGCAGCGGTGATCGCCGAACCGGTGATCGGAGCCGCCGCAGGTGCCGTGCTGCCGCCCGATGACTGGTGGACCGATGTAAGGGAAATCTGTGACGCCCATGGAATCCTGCTCATTGCCGACGAGGTAATGACAGGGTTCGGTCGCACCGGCAGGACGTTCGGCATCGACCACTGGGGAGTTGTACCCGACATCATGGTTGGCGGCAAGGGCCTCTCCGGTGGCTACGCACCCCTCGGGGGCGTGTTCGCCTCTGAGAAGGTGGTGGCCCCGATAGCCGAAGCCGGCTCGGGAATGATGTTCTTCACCTTCTCAGCCCACTCGGCCGCATGTGCCGCTGGTGTGGCCACCCTGAAGATTCTCGAAGACGAGGATCTGGTTTCGGCGAGCGCCACGAAGGGAGCTGAGTTCCTGGCCCTGTTGAGTCCCCTCGGCGAACACCCCCATGTCAGCGACGTTCGCGGCCTCGGCCTGATGATCGGCATCGAACTCGTCGAGGACAAGGAGTTGGGCCGGCCCTACAGCCCGACAACCGGAATGGCCGGACAGGTGGTCAGCGAGGCGTTGAGGCGTGGAGTGTGGGTCTATCCGGCTGGTGATGGCAACGCACCAGACGCGCTCCTGGTCGGGCCGCCCTTCACGATCACAACAGCCGAGATGGAGACGACGGTGAAGGTCGTTGGCGAGGCGATCTCAGCCGTCTGCGGAGACTGAGCATCTGAACGTTCAGCGGCGTCGCCTGCGGGCCATTGCCCGTTCGGCCTCGCGGTCGGCTTCCCTGCGAACAAGGGCCTGGCGCTTGTCATGCATGTCGCGACCCTTGGCCAACGCCACCTCGACCTTGGCACGCCCACCGCTGAAGTAGAGCGAGAGTGGGATCAGCGTCAGACCCTCTCGTTGCATCCGGTCTGTGATCCGGTGGATCTCCCTACGGTGCAACAGGAGCTTCTTGGGTCGGTCGGGGTCATGGCCCATTGCCTCGCCGCCACTCATTGCATACGGGGCTATGTGCAGGCCTACCAGCCAGAGTTCGCCCGTTTCCTCCCTGGCGAACGCCTCTGAGATCTGCACCTTGGATTCGCGCAGGGACTTGACCTCGCTGCCCTTCAGCACGAGGCCGGCCTCCCAGGTGTCGAGCAGGTCGTAGTTGCGTCGGGCCCGGCGGTTGCTGGCGACCACACGGTCGCTTGCGTCGCTCACAGGGTTGAGCGTACCGGCGACCCCGTGGGCGGTCGTCGGCGTTAGCCTCCCCGGCGTGTCGCAAGAGACCCTCACCCTCACCCCGGACGTTCACCGGGCGATGATCGACCTTGCTCTCGAGCATGATCCCGACGAGTCCTGTGGCCTGTTCGCCGGACCACCCGGGGGTATGTACGTGGACATGTTCTTCCCGATCGGCAACGTTGCGCCACCGGAACGACGCCCCGAGATCTACACGCTCGACGGCGTGGGCCAGCTTGATGCCGAGAGGTCTGCCGACGCTGCCGGGCTGTCCATTCTGGGCGTGATGCACAGCCACACCCACACGGCGGCCTACCCGTCACCGACCGACGTTGCCGATGCAGCCCGGTTCGACGAGTTCGGTGTATGGGTGTTCCTGATCGTGTCCCTCGAACACCCGGAGCCGTACATGCGGGCGTTCCGTATCAACGGCGATGTGATCAAAGAGGTACCGGTGGCGGTGGAACCCGGCTAGAATCCTGACCGAACTGGTCGTGATTACGATCGGACAGGCAGAGAACGAGCAGGGAATTGGAACAATGGCCGTCTATTCCTCGGTGATTGACCTCATCGGCGACACACCGATTGTCGACGTGAGCGTGCTCAGTCCCAGCCCCGACATCCGACTGCTCGCCAAGTTGGAGGGCCAGAACCCCGCCGGTTCGGTAAAGGACCGCATCGCCCGTGCCATGATCGCCGAGGCCGAGGCCGACGGAACCCTCACCCCGGGTCGCACGATCATCGAACCATCATCGGGCAACACGGGCATCGCCCTGGCAATGATCGCCCGAATACGCGGCTACCTGATCAAGATCGTCCTACCCGAAAACGTGTCACCCGAGCGTCGCTCGATGCTCGAGGTCTTTGGTGCCGAGATCATCTCCTCGCCCGGCGACGAGGGTTCCAACGGTGCCGTGCGCATGGCCCAGGAACTCGCCGACCAGAATCCCGACTGGGTGTTCCTCTACCAGTACGGGAACGAGGCCAACCCCCGTGCCCACTACGAGATGACCGGCCCCGAGATCCTCCGCGACGTCCCCGACATCACCCACTTCGTGGCCGGCCTTGGAACCAGCGGCACGCTCATGGGTATCGGCAGTTACCTGAAGGAAAACCGGCCCGAGGTCCAGGTGCTGGCCGTCGAGCCGCCCGCCGGCGAGCAGGTCCAGGGGCTGCGCAGCCTCGAGGACGGCTTCATCCCCCCGGTATTTGAGAAGTGGGGAGGAAACGACCTGCTCGACGGAAAGCGAATCGTCAGGCCGAGGGAGTCCATCGAGTGCGCCCGTCGTCTCGCCGACAGGTGCGGGATCTTCGCAGGGCTCTCGGCTGGTGCGGCCCTCGCCGGATCCCTCAGGGTGGCCGAGAGGGTTGCCTCCGAGGGCGGCGAGGCGGTAATCGTGTTCCTCGTCAGCGACGCCGGTTGGAAGTACCTGTCGACCGGTGCATGGACCGGCGACATCGCACAGGTCACGGCCGACACCGAGTCCACCATCTACTTCTAGGCTGAGGCCTCGACAAGAACGCCATCCGCCCGTCGGATGGCTAGACAGGAGGCCCTGTGCGACCAGACGGACGCGTCAACGACGAACTGCGCCCACTCAGCTTTGAACGCGACTTCACGGAAATGGCAGATGGTGCATGCCTGGTCACATTCGGACGCACCCGGGTTCTCTGCACGGCATCGATCGGCGACGGCGTTCCGCGCTGGCTCAAGAACACGGGCCGGGGATGGGTCACCGCTGAGTACTCGATGCTTCCGGGCTCCAGCAACGAGCGGATCAGGCGGCGGGTGTCAGGCCGCGACCAGGAGATCCAACGCCTCATCGGCAGGTCGCTGAGGGCGGTTGCAGACCTGGACATTCTCGGAGAACGCGAGGTAACCGTCGACTGCGATGTCCTCCAGGCCGATGGCGGCACGCGTACCGCCTCGATCTGTGGCGGCTATCTGGCCCTCCACGACGCCCTCACCCGTCTGGTCTCCGCCGGAGAAATCGAACAGCACCCCCTCACCGATGAACTTGCGGCCATCTCGGTAGGCATCATCGAAGGCGAGGCCCGCCTGGACCTGCCCTACATCGAGGATTCCACCGCCGAGGTGGACTTCAACGTCGTCATGACCGGTTCGGGTAACTTCGTCGAGGTTCAGGGAACGGCCGAGGGAGAGTCCTTCGACAGGTCCCAGTTGGACTCACTTGTCGACCTTGCCGCCGGAGGCATCGCCAGGATCGTGGAGATGCAGCGCGAAGTGCTAGCTGAACCACCGGCGCAACGATCAACCTGAGGTATCCAGTGGAGCGACCCCGCCTGGTGCTGGCAAGCGCCAACCCTGACAAGGTCGCCGAAATGGAGTTGTTGCTTGAGGGTATTGCCGAGGTTCTTCCGCGTCCCGTGGGTCTTCCTGACGTTGTCGAGGACGGCGACACACTCGAGGAGAACGCACGGCTCAAGGCCGTGGCCGTGTGCAGTGCCACCGGTCTGGCAGCCGTTGCGGACGACACGGGCCTCTTCGTCGATGCTCTTGGCGGTGAACCCGGTATCCGGTCAGCCCGTTTCGCCGGCGAAGGTGCCGACTACGCCGACAACCTGGCGAAGTTGATGGCCGACCTGTCCGGGGTAGTTCCCGCAATGCGGACCGCACGGTTCAGAACTGTTGCGATGGTTCGCTACCCGGACGGCAGAGAACTCGTTGCCACCGGAACAGTAGAGGGCCGGATTGCCGAGACCCCGTCAGGTGAAGGGGGCTTCGGATACGACCCGGTGTTCACCCCGGTCGAGGGTGACGGTGCCACGTTCGCTGAGATGGGAGACGACAAGCACAGGTTCTCCCACCGTGGACGGGCACTCCGGGCGCTGGTTGAGATGCTCGACACCCAACGGGTATCGGAACCCGGCTAGTTGAGCGAGATTGGTGTCTGCTCCCGGGAGTTTCCGAGGAACCGGTCGAACTCGGCGTCGGTGACCGGCTCAGAGAAGTGAAAGCCCTGTGCCAGGTCACAGCGGAGCCTCTGCAGGTACTCCAGCTGGGACCGGGTCTCGACCCCCTCGGCGACAACCTGTAACCCGAGTCCCTGGGCCAACGCCACCGTTCCCGTCACGATGGCCGTGTCATCGTCGTCGGATCCGAGACCCGCCACGAACGACCTGTCGATCTTCACGAAGTCGATCGGGAAACGCTTCAGGTAGGCCAGCGACGAGAACCCCGTTCCAAAGTCGTCAAGGCCGATCCGGACCCCAAGCGCCGTGAGGTCGCCGAGGACCTTCTCGGTCACAGGGTTGGCGGCGATCAGGGCCGACTCGGTGAACTCAAGTGCCACCTGCTCCGGCGAGACGCCGTTTGCCTCAATTGCCGCACTGACCAGTTCGGGAAAGGCCGAATCCGCCAACTGGCGTGCCGAGACGTTCACGGCGATGCTCAGGTCCTCTCCACCCCGCTTGCCCCACGACGACAGCCGCTCCAGGGCAATGGCAACGACACGCCCACCCAACTGTGCGATGAGACCGCTGTCCTCGGCGATGTCGATGAACTGATCAGGCATGAGCAACTCGCCTCCGGCCCCACGGATCCTGGCGAGTGCCTCGGCACCGGTGACGGCACCGTCAGAGATTCGGACCACCGGCTGGAAGTGAACCTCGATGCGACCCTCGTCGAGAGCGAGGCGCAACTCCTGTTCGACGGAGTGTCGTCTGACTGCCTGGGCACGCAGGTGGTCGTCGAAGAGCTCGGCCCGGTCGCGTCCCTGGTCCTTTGCGCGGTACATGGCCGTGTCGGCATCGCGGAGCAGGTCGGCCGGCGCCTCCTGCCCATACCCGATAGCCACACCGATGCTCGTGGTAACCACTGTCGACTCGCTGCCGAGTTGCATAGGACGGGACAGGGACGCCCGCACCCGCTCAGCTGCAACAAGGGCGTCGGTGGTGCGCAACATGTCGCCGATGAGAACAACGAACTCGTCACCACCAAGCCTGGCAACGGTGTCACCGGGACGAACCGTCTGGGAGAGCCGGTGGGCCGCCTCACGGAGCAGGTCATCGCCTGACCCGTGGCCGAGGGAGTCGTTGACGACCTTGAACCGGTCAAGGTCGAGGAACAACACGCCGACCATGCGGTCATGGCGTGCAGCCCTGTGAAGGGCATCGGCGAGGCGGTCTAGGAGGAAGGCGCGGTTGGGCAGCCCGGTCAACTCGTCGTGGAAGGCGCGTTCCTCCAGTTCGGCAGCGACCTCGACCCTTTCGGTCACATCTCGGGCGTTCACTACGATTCCGTCAACTGCCGGATTGCCCAGAAGGTTGGTTGCGACGATCTCCATGTAGCGCCAGCCGCCGCCGGCATGGGCAACCCGGGCCTCAAAGGCCGGTGACATGCCCGGTGTCGCAAGGACCTCAGCGGTCCGCTCAGCCAGGCCGTCGTGGTCCTCGGGATGCACCAGGTCGACGACCGGCACACCCTCCAACTCGACCGCCTCACGGCCCAGCACATGGGCAACGGCCGGGCTGGCATAGACGATGTCGCCAGACTCGCTGACGACAAGCACTAGATCGGAGGCATGCTCCACCAGGGCAGCCAGGCGGATTTCGGAAGCCTCGACGCGCTGCTGGGCGGCATGCAGGTCTGTCAGGTCCCTTCCGACCATCGAGATCGCGTCAATCGCTCCGTCAGGGTCACGGTGGGATACGAGCAGGGCCGACATCGGTACCGTGCCGCCGGTCCGGCGGGCAAGACGCAGCTCGCCGCTCCAGGTTCCCGAGGTGCGAACCTCGGGGAGTGCGGTGGCAGCCAGACGGGCCTGCGACCAGCCGTCAAGGTGGTCCAGCAGGACCTTTCCAGACACGTCGCCACCGCCCAGGTGGCGGCGCATCGCATCGTTTGCCCACACGAGGCTTCGGCCCAGCGGGTCAAGGATCGCCACCAGGTCGGGGCTGGCTTCAAGAACCCTTGTCAGCTCGTGGGCACGGCGGGCCTCGTCCACCTCATCGGTTATGTCGGAGATGCCCATCAGCGCTCCGCCTGAGTCGGGTTCTCCGCTGGCAATCGGAGTCGTCGTGAGGTCCACCCATCGAATGATGCCGGCACGGGTACTGAGCCTGAGACGGCCACGAAGAGCGGTCCCGTCTGAGAGGGACAGCGCCAGGTCGGTCACAAAGTTGTCGCGGCCATCGAGATCAACGCATTCGGTCCACTCTGAGGTGCCCTGGCTCTCAGGGGAGAAACCCGTCATCGCCACCCACCTGTGGTTGGCGTACCGGGGCTGGCCGTCGGCGTCGAGAAGCGCCATGCCAACGGGGGCGGCATCGATCAGCGCACGCAGGGTGGGGTCGACCTCGTTCACGTGCGGACGGAGGGACTCGAACCCCCACGCCTCTCGGCGCCGGCACCTAAAGCCGGTGCGTCTACCAGTT
>DLRQ01000064.1:10901-22452 GCA_002501135.1 Candidatus Neomicrothrix sp. UBA7884 | reverse complement strand
GCAGGATGACCCCCTGACAACAACCGAAAACTGAGAACCGGGCGGGGCTTCGGCCCCGCCCGGTCTCGTTTTCAACCCTTTACTCGCTGGACCACCCCACCTGTCCAGAGGGTCGGTTAGGGTCCCAGTCTGTTCATCCGCCAGTGGGGGGAATCATTGACCCAGAATCAGGGGACTGAGACCAACCAGAGATCCGACCTGCGACGTGGCCCCAGACGGGTCACCGACGAGCGACCGTGGTGGGACACCTTCCCCTGGTGGGGGGCGATCATCGCATCGATCCTCCTCTGGATGGCCTTTCAGATAGCTACCAACGATGACTACGAGCTTGCCTGGGAGAGAATCGCCCCCGGCCTTCGCCTCACCGTCACAGCCACCCTGCAGGCCTTTGCCATAGCCCTCCTGGTCGGCCTAATTGCAGGCATGGGCCAACTTTCACGCAACGTCGTGGCACGCAATATCGCCCGCACCTACGTGGAGTTCATTCGCGGTATCCCCATCCTTCCGCTTATCTTCACGGTCGCTCTGATCGTGGTTCCCGAGACGACAGACCTCCTCAACGCCCGCCTGGATGCATGGTTCGGCTGGGAGTTCAAGCTGTCCTTCCAGATGAGGGCGACGGTCACCCTGGCGCTCATCTACGGCGCCTACATGGCCGAGATCTTCAGGGGTGGCATCCAGTCCATCCCCCCGGGCCAGACCGAGGCCGGCAGGTCACTTGGCCTGACAAGGCGACAGACCATGAACTCGGTTGTGCTTCCCCAGGCAATGAGGGCGATCATCCCGCCCCTCGGCAACGACTTCATAGCCATCCTGAAAGACACCTCCCTGCTGTCGGTCCTCGGTGTGTTGGAGATCACCCAGCGGGGACGCCAGTTCTCGGCCAGCACCTTCAAGTTCCGCGAGGGCTACTTCGTGGTCTCGTTCATCTACCTGATCCTGACGCTCAGCCTCTCCCTCCTCCTCGGGGTACTCGAGCGGCGTATGACCCGTGACCGCAGGGGGGAGCGCTGAGATGATCAGCATCCGTGGGCTGAGCAAGACCTTCGACAAGACCATCCACGCCGTGGCCGACGTCGACCTCCATATCGACGAGGGTGAGGTCGTGGTAATCGTCGGACCCAGCGGATCAGGCAAGTCCACGATCCTGCGCTGCATCAACCTGCTCGAGATTCCAACGAAGGGAACGGTCGAGGTTGACGGGTTTGAGTTGACAGACACCGCCACCGACATCGACCACGTCCGGGCCGAGGTTGGCATGGTCTTCCAGCAGTTCAACCTGTTCCCGCACCTGACCGTCATGGAGAACATCACGTTGGCCCAGCGCAAGGTCCGTGGCCGTAGCAGGTCCGAGGCCCAGGAGATGGCCGTGCGCCAGCTCGCCCGTGTCGGAATACCCGAAAAGGCCGATTCCTACCCACGCCAGCTGTCAGGTGGCCAGCAGCAGAGGGTTGCCATCGCCAGGTCACTCGCCATGGAGCCACAGGTGATGCTCTTCGACGAACCCACCTCGGCGCTCGACCCCGAGATGGTCAAGGAGGTCCTCGACGTCATGCTGGAGCTGGCAGCCGAGGGCATGACGATGGTCGTCGTAACCCACGAGATGGGGTTCGCACGGGCTGCTGCTGACCGGCTTGTGTTCATCGACGAGGGCGAGATAGTCGAGTCCGGGCCTCCCGATGAGATCTTCTCCAACCCGGCACACGAGCGCACCCGCGCCTTCTTCGACAAGATCCTCTACTGAGCCACGCCTCGCCCTATCCTGACCACCCCATGCCGCCAGCCACTGCAGTCGAACTGACCGGAATCACCAAGCGGTTCCCCGGCGTCATCGCAAACGACGATGTGCACATCAGGGTTGCCGAGGGTGAGATCCACGCCGTGGTCGGTGAGAACGGGGCGGGCAAGTCGACCCTGATGAAGATCCTCTACGGCATGCTCGTGCCCGACGAGGGACAGATGACCGTCGGTGGTGAGGTGGTCAGCTTCTCCTCCCCGGGTGAGGCGATCGACCGGGGAATCGGCATGGTCCACCAGCACTTCATGCTCGCCGACAACCTGACTGTGATGGAAAACGTGATCCTGGGTGCAGAACCGCTGAAACGCGGGGCGATTGACAGGGATGCAGCAAGGTCCAGCCTCGAAGAACTGGGAGCCTCCTACGGCCTCGACATCCACCCGGACGACATGGTCGAGACCCTCGAGGTGGGTGAGCGGCAACGGGTCGAGATCATCAAGGTGCTCTACCGCGGCGCCAAGATCCTCATCCTCGACGAGCCCACTGCCGTACTGGTGCCCCAGGAGGTCGAGGAGCTGTTCAGGAACCTCCGTGAACTCAAGGCACAGGGCCACACCATCATCTTCATCGACCACAAGCTCACCGAGGTCCTGGAGATCGCCGACACGATCACCGTTCTACGTGCCGGGCGCACGGTGACTACCGTCGATGCAGGAGACGTGACGGCCCAGGAGCTCGCGGAGTTGATGATCGGGGGCGACCTGCCCTCTCCGTCCACGGCCACCCACCAGATCGACGACCACGTGACCCTGTCGCTGACGGGTGTGTCGGTGGCCGACGACGATGAACGCGAGGCGCTGAGCGACGTTGACCTGACCATCCACCGCGGTGAGATCCTCGGAGTGGCCGGCGTCGAAGGCAACGGCCAGAGCGAGCTGATCGAGACAATTCTCGGCCTGCGGTCGACGGCTGGCGGATCCCTCACCTTTAACGGTGAGGAGATCAACGACTGGTCCGTCAGGCGACGCCGCGAGTCAGGCATCGGCTACGTGCCCGAGGACCGCCACCGCAGGGGCCTGCTTTTGGACGCCCCCCTCTGGGAGAACGCCATGCTCGGCCACCAGACAGTCGAGCCGTTCGCCAGGGGTTTCCTGATTGACAGGTCGGGTGCCCGAAATGCGACCGAGGCGATCGTCAGCCAATTCGACGTGAGGACCCCGGGAATCGACACCACCGCTAGGGCCCTCTCCGGCGGTAACCAACAGAAGCTTGTCATCGGTCGTGAGATCGCCGCCGATCCACTGCTGCTCATTGCAGCCCACCCGACACGGGGAATCGACGTGGGAGCCCAGGCTGCAGTCTGGGAGGAACTCCGCCGGGTACGTGCCAAAGGCCTGTCAGTTCTGCTCATCTCAGCCGACCTGCACGAACTGATCGGTCTGGCAGACCGTCTTGTCGTGATGCTGGGCGGAAAGGTCGTCGCCAAGCTGGACCCGGCTGACACCACCCCACGCCTGCTCGGAAGTCACATGACAGGCGCCGACGTCGATAACGGGGAGCCGGCGCAATGACCGGTCGCCGCATCCTCATGGCCCTCGCCGCACCGGTTTCCGCATTTACCTTCTCCGTGCTCATCTCCTCGGCTGTCCTTATTGCCGTCGGCACCAACCCGATCGATGCCTGGGCAGAGATGCTCTCTTTCGGAATGCGCCTGGAAACCCTCGTGGAGACCAGCAACCGGGCCACTCCCCTATACCTGGCAGGGATTGCGGTGGCAATCGGCTTCCGTATGAACCTCTTCAACATCGGGGTCGAGGGCCAGTACACGATCGCCGCCCTTCTGGCAGCCTC
Source organism: Candidatus Neomicrothrix sp. UBA7884 (assembly GCA_002501135.1). Taxonomy (GTDB): domain Bacteria; phylum Actinomycetota; class Acidimicrobiia; order Acidimicrobiales; family MedAcidi-G1; genus UBA3125. The sequence goes on along the minus strand of DLRQ01000064.1, from coordinate 18,863 downwards.
GGCAGGCGCCGCCGTGAGCCTGCCGGCGCCGCTGCACATCCTGTTCATCATCATCGTGGCAATGATTGTCGGCTCGCTGTTCTCAGGTGTTGCCGGCTACCTCAAGGTCACCCGCGGGGTCCATGAAGTCATCTCGACGATCATGCTCAACGCCATCGCCTGGGCGATGGTGGGGTACCTGATGCGGACATGGTTGGCCGACCCCAATGACACCACCCTGAACCTGAAGACCCGCGAGATCGCCGAGTCGGGCCGGTTCCCGAACCTGAATGGCATCCTCCAAACCTTCACACGCGACATCAAGGGCGGCAGGGAGTTGGGTGGCTTCATCATCATCGCCGTCATCGCCGGCATCGTGTTCCACCTGTACCTGACCCGAACCCGCTCCGGCTACGACCTGCGCATCACGGGCCTCAACCCCTTTGCGGCAGAGGCCTCCGGTGTAGACCCCAAGGCGACCGTGATCCGGGCCATGCTGCTCTCCGGTGCCGTAGCCGGCCTGATCGGCCTGCCCGAAATCCTGGGTGATGACTTCAAGTACGACCTCTCGTTCACCAAGGGGCTCGGCTTCGCCGGCATCGCTGTTGCCCTGATCGGAAGGAACCACCCGGCCGGCATCGCAGTCGGTGCCCTCCTGTTCGGGTGGCTCGACAGCGCCGCTCCCATCCTCGACGTTCGGGGCGATGCCCCCCGCGAGATCGTCTCCATCCTCCAGGGCGTAGTCGTCCTCTCGGCCGTTGTCGCCTACGAGGTGGCCAGCAGGGCCCGACAGACCCAGGAGGCCCGGGACACGGCCATCGCCACCGCAACTCCCACCGACACGGGTTCCGACAAGCCCGAGGGAGAGGTCGGAGCATGAACCCAGTGCCCCTGAAGGAGTCACGCGCCCTGCGATGGATGATCGCCATCCTGGGTCTCGTTCTGGTCCTGTCCGTAACCCAGGAGCTAGCACGCCCGGAGACCACCGACCTGATCTCGGCCGGAACCGCTGCATCCACGCTGCGAAGAGCCGTCCCTATCCTGCTGGCGGGGCTCGGCGGCATCTGGGCCGAGCGGGCAGGCGTGGTCAACATCGGCCTCGAGGGCATGATGATCCTGGGCACCTGGTTCGGTGCATGGGGTGCACTCGAGTTCGGTCCCTGGTGGGGAATAGCCATCGGTATCGCAGGCGGCGCCGCCGGCGGCCTGCTTCATGCCGTGGCAACTGTCGGGTTCGGCGTGGACCACATCATCTCCGGTGTGGCCATCAACATTCTGGCCCCCGGCATTACACGGTTCCTCTCACGCGAGATCTTCGCCAAGCAGTCAGGCGGAGGCATCACCCAGTCTCCGCGGGTCGAGAGCGTCGGACACTTTGACGTGCCGTTCGTATCGGGAGGCGAGATCTTCGGCTGGGCAACCCCTGACATCTTCGGGTGGATAGACGACCGCGGGTGGTTCGTCGTCTCGGACCTGTTCGCAGTTGCATCCGGGATCACGTCAAACGTGTCGTGGGCGACCCTTCTGGCCATTGCACTGGTGCCTGGAACGGTCTACGTCCTCTGGCGCACACCGTTCGGTCTGAGGGTGCGCTCATGTGGCGAGCACCCGGTTGCCGCGGACAGCCTCGGCGTGAACGTCTACCGGATGAAGTACGCGGCAGTGGTCATCAGTGGTGGCATGGCCGGCTTCGGCGGCGCGTTCATAGCCATCGAACAGACCGGCATCTACCGCGAGGCCCAGACCCAGGGCCGTGGCTTCATCGGCCTAGCAACGGTCATCTTCGGCAACTGGCAACCCCTCGGGGCATTCCTAGGGTCAATTCTCTTCGGCTTCGCCGACGCACTCCAACTGCGGGACCGGACAGCCGTCCATGCCCTTCTCCTCCTGACCGGCGTGGCGGTGGGCCTCATCGCACTGCGCTCCCTCAAGCGCAGCCAGCCCGTCGGTGCCGGGGTCCTGCTTCTCATTTCGGCGTTGACGCTCTGGTGGTATTTGGTGACCGACAGCGTCATGAGCGAGCTTCCACCGGTCACACCCCATATAGCCACACTCATAGTCCTGGTGTTCGCCACCAGCCGACTACGCATGCCAGCCGCAGACGGCATGCGCTACCGGAAGGGTCAAGAGTAGACACACGTGTCGCTGTCGGTTGAACAGTCAGCCTCGTGGAACGATGACGGCTTCGTGGTGCTGCCGGGCTTTGTATCCACCGGGCAGATATCGACCCTCACGGATCGCATCGGCGAGTTGATCGCTGCCTTCACCCTCTCCCCTGGCGCGGCAACCACCATCTTTTCGACCACCGAACAGACCCACGCACAAGACGAGTACTTCCTGACCTCTGGCGGCACCATCAGGCCCTTCTTCGAGGACGGAGCATTTGACACCGAGGGGAACCTGCAGGTACCCATGGACCGGGCCCTCAACAAGCTGGGGCACGCCATGCACGACCTGGACCCGATCTTTGACGGGTTCTCCCGTACCCCTGAGCTGGCCACGCTGGCAACGGACCTGGGGTTCGTCGACCCGCTCCTCCTGCAGTCAATGGTGATCTTCAAGCCACCCCACATCGGTGGCGAGGTGATATGCCACTGCGACCACACCTTCCTGTGGACCGAACCCCAGACAGTGGCGGGTTTCTGGTTCGCCCTCGACGATGCGACGGTCGACAACGGCTGCCTCTGGGTGACACCGGGCGGACACCACCAGCCGGCACGCACGCGCTTTCGAATCGACGGGACAGGCACCACCACAGATGTGATCGATCCTGTGCCCTACGAGATGGACGGCCTCGTCCCTGTCGAGGTCGAGGCCGGAACCCTGATTGCATTCTCGGGGCTACTCCCCCACTGGAGTGCACCCAACACCTCTGACGACTCCCGCCTTGCCTACACGCTCCACATGATCGACGGCACGGCCGACTACCTCGAGGACAACTGGCTGCAACGGGGCCCAGACCTGCCCCTGCGCGGTTTCGGCTGAAGCCAGACCGGTCACCGGGGTTAGGCTGAGACATGCAGATCGACCTCGACACGATCCGTCGAGCACCCAAGGTGCTTCTCCACGACCACCTCGACGGTGGGCTGCGCCCTGCAACCGTTCTGGAGTTGGCCGAGCAGCAGGGCTACGCGGACCTACCCAGCACCGACGTCGACGACCTTGCCCGCTGGTTCCGTCAGGGCGCCGCCCGACGCGACCTGAGCCTCTACCTCGAGACCTTCGCCCACACGGTCGGCGTCATGCAGACCGCCGATGCCTGCCACCGGGTTGCCTCAGAGTGCGCACAGGACCTTGCCTCCGATGGCTGCGTCTACGCCGAGGTCAGGTTCGCCCCGACCCTCCTCACGGCCGGGAACCTTGAGGTGGACGACGTGATCGAGGCCGTGCTGGCTGGCTTCGAGGAAGGGTCAACAGGCACATCGCTGGCGGTACGAACCCTTATTACCGCCATGCGAACCGACACCGACTCCATGAGCGTCGCCGAGGCGGCGGTCCGCTTCAGGGACCGCGGGGTTGTCGGCTTTGACATCGCAGGGCGTGAGGCCGGTTTCCCACCGACCATGCACCTCGAGGCATTCCAGTACCTGCAGCGCGAGAACTTCCACGTAACAATCCACGCTGGCGAGGCCTTCGGGCTGGCCTCAATCTGGGAGGCGGTCCAGTTCTGTGGTGCCGAGAGGCTGGGCCATGGCGTGAGGATCATCGACGACATCGACCTGACGGGCGACGAGGCGGCACTCGGTCGCCTTGCGGCCTTTGTACGGGACCGGCGTATCCCCCTGGAACTCTGCCCAACCTCCAACATCCACACCGGTGCCGTGGACAGCATCGCCGACCACCCGATAGGTATTCTGCGTGACCTCGGATTCAGGGCCACGGTCAACACCGACAACCGCCTGATGAGCAACGTCTCGATGACATCAGAGATGTCAGACCTGAACGAGGCCTTCGGCTGGGGGCTCGACGACTTCAGATGGCTCACGATCAACGCAATGAAGAGCGCCTTTCTCCCCTTCGATCAGCGCCTCGAGATCATCAACAGCGTGATCAAGCCCGGCTACGCATCCATCTCAGGTTGACCCGGCCTCAACGTGGCCACCTTCTCCGAATCCGATTCACGTCGCGTCGTAGCCACTGCCGGTGTCGTCGTCTCCGGCTGGGCAGTAGCACCTGATCCTGCTGGCGCCGCTGACGAGGCAGCTCGACTGGGCTTTCCCGTGGCTGCCAAGCTCTGCGGTCCAGAGATAGCCCATAAGACCGAGCGGGGCCTCGTACACCTGGGCCTCACCAGCGTCGCAGAGGTCGAGGCCGCTGCAACCGAGCTGCTGGCCGCTGCCACCCCTGGAGACGGCGACGTTGAACTCCTCGTCTCCACGATGGTCAGCGGGAACAGGGAGCTGATCGCCGGCCTCGTCAGGGACGAGAGCTTCGGGCCGTGCGTGATGCTGGGCATCGGCGGCGTGCTGGCCGAGGCGGTGGCCGACGTGGCGTTCAGGCTTACCCCCCTAGACCGGGGCGATGCACACGACCTGATCGCCTCCCTGAGAACCCAGGCACTCCTGGGGACGTTCAGGGGAGAGCCGGCAGTGGATCGAGAGGCCCTCGCCGACACCCTCTGCGCGCTGGGTTCGCTGGCCCACGACCAGACCATCAGATCAGTCGACCTGAACCCGCTGATCATCTCCGACGGCCGGCCCATAGCCGTTGACGCCCTCGTGGAACTGGCGGATGCCACCTGATGTCTCTGGACCTCACCCCCCTGTTCGAGCCCCGTGGCGTAATCGTCACCGGCGTCTCCAGCCATCCTGGGAAGTTCGGCTTCGTGACGCTCCACAACATCCTCACCTGTGGATTCGAGGGCCCGGTATTCGCCATCGGCCGCGAGGCGGGAACTGTTCTGGACCAGCCGGTGCTGGCCTCGGTTGACGATGTTCCAGCCGAAGTTGCCGACCTTCTCGTCATCTGCACACCGGTGTCGGTCAACGAACAGATTCTGGTATCGGCCGCCGCCAAGGGCGTCAAGGCCGTGTTCGTGGCTGCCGGTGGATACTCCGAATCAGGACCCGAGGGAATCGCCGCCGAAGCCCGTCTGGCCTCCCTGGCAGCCAGGCTCGGCCTGGTCCTCGCAGGCCCGAACGGACAGGGCGTGGTCTCAACCCCGGTCGGCCTGTGCGCCCAGATTGTCGCTCCATATCCTCCACGGGGACGCATCGGGGTGGCCTCCCAGTCGGGCAACCTGGTTTCAGCCCTCCTCAACATGGCTGAACAGACCGGCATCGGTGTCAGCCGATCCGTGTCAGCCGGAAACGCCGCATCAACCAGCCTTATCGACTACCTGGAATGGCTTGCAGACGACCCCGAAACCGACGTGGCCCTCTGCTACATCGAGGGACTGCCCGACGGACGAGCCTTCTTCGAACGGGTCCGACACGTGAGCGCAGAAATACCCGTGGTCGTAATCAAGGGCGGAGCCACCTCGGGCGGTCAGCGGGCAGCGGCATCACACACGGGCTCACTGGCCAGCGACGACCGAATCTTCACCGGAATGGCCCGACAGGCCGGGCTGCTGCGTGCATCGACCATCGAGGCAGCCTTCGATGCCGCTGCCACGTTTGCGACCCAGCCCCTACCGCAGGGCGAAAATGTCGTGGTGCTGACAACCGCCGGCGGCTGGGGCGTAATCGCTGCAGACGCAGTCACAGCCCACCCTGATCTGACCCTTGGCGCCCTCTCCGACAACCTGTTCGCCTCGATAGACGAGATGCTCCCCCCTCGCTGGAGTCGGAACAACCCGGTTGATCTGGCCGGTGGAGAAACACGTGAGACCATCCCCGACCTCCTGCACCTCGTGGCCGGTCACCCCGATGTCGACTCGATCATCCAGTTGGGCCTGGGAATACAGGGGAACACCGCCGCCCTGACGAGGAACGGGCCCTTCTACCCCGACCATGGCCTGGAACGCATCGTGGACTTCCACGAACGCCAGGAGAACCTTTATGCCACGGCCGCCGCCGAGGCCTCGACTGCCAACTCCAAGCCAATCCTCGTCGCCTCCGAACTGGCGACCGCCAGGCCCGACAACCCTCTCGTCACAGCCGTTCGTGACTCGGGGCGACTCTGCTACAACTCGGCTGACCGGGCTGTGGCCGCGCTTGGCCACGTGGTCCGCTACGCAGCCTGGCGCAGGGGGCGCACCTGAGCGCTCAGCGGCGAACCGACCGGAGGGTCGCAGCCAGGTTCCCCCGCCTACCCACCTCCACGTCATCCAGGCCCAGGAACGCAGCCAACCGGTCCAGCTCTATCGACAACTCTGAAGCCACGTGCACGTGGTTGACACCGTCCTCTGCGAACACCCCGCGTGCCCTCAACACACCCTCCGCACGATCAGCCTTCAGGTCCACCCTGCCAACGAGATCCTGCCCGAGCAGGAACGGCAGGACGTAGTAGCCGAACTCCCGTTTGTGGGCTGGAACGTATATCTCAATCCGGTAGCGGAACCCGAACAGCCTCTCCGCTCTCGGGCGGCACCAGACAACGGGGTCGAACGGCGAGAGAAGGGCCCTGGCCGCAACCTCCCTGGGGCGTGTAGCCCCAGGGTGCAAAAAGGCCGGCTCCTTCCAGCCCTCAACCTGCACGGAGACGAGGCGCCCCTCCTCAACCAGTTCCGCCAACCTGGGGCGGGCCTCCATCACCCCGATCCGGAAGTGATCAGCCAGGTCCCCGGCCGTTCCGATCCCCTGACAACGACCTGCAACCTCCAGCAGGTCGCGTTGTGCCTCCTCGTCGGATGGAGTCGGCTCTGCAAGGACCGCTACAGGGACGACGCCGGCGAACGGCTCGTAAGTACGTTCAAAGTTGCCCACCCGTCGACTGCCGATCATGCCGATCCGGAAGAGCCAGTCCACCGCACGCTTGCCGTCCGAGCGTCCGTCCCACCAGTCTCCTGAGCGTGGCCGTGGATCACTCAGGTCAGATGCCCTGACAGGCCCGCGTTCCTCAACCTCGGCCAGCACCGCATCCACGTAGGCCGCGTGCCCGGTGGCCATGGCGTGCAGGCCCGACCAGGTTTCTCCCTCGGCGGCACGCCTCCTACGCCAGCGCAGTACAGGTTCCATCTCCACGGGAAGGATCGAGGCCTCGTGTGCCCATGTCTCGAACATCTCACCCGAATTCCAGAGCCAGTTGTCGAGGCGGCCCCTGTCGTAGACACCCAGCCGGCTGTAGACGGGCAGGTAGTGCGACCGACAGACCGCCTGAACGGAGTCAAGTTGCAAAAGGGCGAGGCGGCCCAGCACCCGCCGGAAGTGGCGAACGTCGACCCGCCCCGAGGGCGGCAGATCACAAAAGCCCTGGGCGGCCAGGGCAATCCTCGCTGCAGCTTCCCGTTTCACCGGTCTGGTCTCCACCCGTTGCATGGGTCGGGAGTCTGCCCTACGGGCTGCCGTTTTCCGGCCGCCGGCCCCGACAGGCCACACTGGGTAGCCTGAGACCCTCATGTTGGACCATGTGTTCTCCGATGCCATCGGCTCCCTCCGGGAGGCGCTCGAGTCTGCACGCCTCGAACGCCAGACCCTCGAGGAGAGGTTGCAGACCGATGTGCTCCTGGGTGACCTGACCTGGGTCACCTCCTACGCAATGCCCGGAGAGGGCGACCCGCCCCGCGTGCGGTGCGACCTGACGTTGGAGTGGCCCACATGGTCACAGACCTCGTACCGCAACTGGTACCTGGAGGGCGAGGTCACCGAACCGCCCGAGATAACCGTTGAGATCGTGCTCCGCCTTCAACAACTGGCATCGGCGCCCACCGCCGCCGATGTACTTGCCTCGCTCCCGACGAAGCCGCCGTTCCTCGGTGACCTGCAGCTGGAGAGGTCAGGTACAACCGTCGAGACCATCTACGACGAGGTAGACAAGCCCGCCTGGGCCCTGGACCTGACCTTTGAGGGCACCTACGAGCTCGACGATGCGACCCTCGAGGAC
>DLRQ01000064.1:0-10554 GCA_002501135.1 Candidatus Neomicrothrix sp. UBA7884 | reverse complement strand
CTTCGCCGGCCTGGGTGGCTGGATTGCAGGCGCCCTTGTGCGTCTCGGTGATCTCAGGTTTGACCATGCCGACACGGGCGGCCCTCCGGAGAAGCCGGTCACCTGAGACACCCGAACGATCAGACGCCTTCTGAAATACCACCCTCAAACGGCAACAGGTCGTCGAACCGGGTTGGCCTGTCCTCAGCCTTGGCACCGAAGGCCTCGAGCATGTCCGTTGGCTGCCACATGCCGGCCTGCCATGTGGCGATATGGTCCAGAGAATCCGCGGTGGAGTGGTCCCTCGAATAGGTGATCATCTCCTTGGATCCCCATACCGCCAGCGGCGACCGCGCAGCGATCTCGGCGGCAACGCCTTGAACACCGTCAAGGAGAGCCGCGTGGTCGGCGAACACCTCGTTGACGAGACCCACCGCCTTGGCCTCGACTGCGGGCATGCGACGGCCCGTGTAGGCCAACTCGCGGCAGACACCCTCAGGAATCAGCTTCGGCAGCCGCTGCAGGGTGCCCACGTCGGCGGTCATCCCGATGTTGATCTCCTGAATGCAAAAGAAGGCGTCCTCGGTCGCATACCTCATGTCACATGCCGTCACCATGTCGACCGCTCCACCGATGCAGCCTCCCTGGATGGCCGCCAACACCGGCATCCGGGCCTTCTCAAGGGCCGTGAAGGTCTCCTGGAGGTGCAGAACGTTTGACCGCAGGTTCGCCCTGAGCCGCCCTTTCTCGCCAGCGTCACCACCGCTGCCCTGACCGAACACGGCCAGGTCCATGCCGGCGCTGAAATGACGGCCGGTTGATGCCAGCACGACCACGCGCGCCTCTCCGGTGGCGTCTATCTGGCGCACGAGACGGGGAAGCTCACTCCAGAAGGCAGGCGTCATCGTGTTCAGGCTGTCGGGACGGTTCAACGTGATGGTTGCGACGCCGTCTGAGACAACGGTGTCGAAACATGTGTAGGTGTCGCTCATGGTCGGTGACGCTACCTGGACCATGGATGCTGTTTCGATACGGGCGGCCCCGACCGGTGTCACCTCAGGAGGGTCCGGGCCACCTCGACCAGGTCTGCCTCGGGGCGGGCGCCCATATGGCTGATGATCTCAGCGGCGGCGATGCTGCCGAGACGTGCAGCGTGGTCCAGTGACGCCCCCCGGCTGAGCCCGAACAGAACCCCCGAGGCGTAGAGATCTCCGGCACCGGTGGTGTCGACCACGGCATCCAGCTCATCGGCCTCGACGTGCATACGGTCGTTGCCGGCTACGACAATGGAGCCCTGTGGACCCATGGTCACGAACGCCAACTCCACCTGTTCCGAGACCGCATCGGCTGCGGCCTCGAGCGTGTCGACACCGTAGAGGGAACACAGTTCGCTGGCGTTGCCGAAGAGGACATCCACCTTGTCAGTCATCAACTCGAGCCATTCGTCACGGTGGCGGTCGACGCAGAAGCCGTCGGAAAGCGTAAGCGAGACAGTCCTGCCAGCCGCCCTCGAGATGTCCATGGCGTACCGGATGGCCTCCTTAGCCTCCTCCCTGTCCCAGAGGTAGCCCTCGCAGTAGAGGTGCGAGGCCGAGGCGACCAGGTCCACGTCGATCGAGTCGGTACCCAGGTGGGCCGACACACCGAGGTAGGTGTTCATGGTTCGCTGGGCGTCAGCTGTGACCTGGATGAGGCAGCGGGCGGTCGTATGGCCATCGGTGGCACTGGCCCCCGGAACGTCGAAGCCGACGCCGACGGCCCGCAGGTCGTTCCTGAACACCTCGCCCAGGTAGTCGTCTCCGACCTTGCCTATGTAGGCGGCACGACCGCCGAAGGCGGCTACCCCGACAACGGTGTTCGCAGCCGATCCGCCAGAGGCCTCGACCCCCGACGGCATCACCCCGTGGAGAAAGTCTGCACGATCTGCGTCGATGAGGGTCATCGCACCCTTGGTGAGACCGTGCTCGTCAATAAAGGCGTCCTTCACCGACGCGAGGACATCGACGATTGCGTTTCCCACTCCCACCACGTCGACGGTGTGATCTCCGCTCGCCACCTGCTCGCCTGTCATGCTCACCAATCCGATCGACGGACCGACATTCTGCCCCGGCGGAGGCCCTGTAACCGACCCCGACAGGAGGCCCCCTATACGCTCGGACGACCATGTCCGATCACTGCCTCCCACGTGACGTTCTCCCCCGCCGCTACGACCTCGAGATGAGGCCCGACCTGGAGGACGGCACCTTCTCAGGCTCGGTTTCCATCCGTGTCGAGGTGAAGGAAGAGTCCAGAGGAGTCGTCCTCAACTCTGTGGGTCTGTCGGTGAGCAGGGCGACCATCACCGACTCGACCGGTTCCCGGGACATGGACGTCCACGCCGACGTCGACAACGAGCGCATCACCCTCGTTCCGGAGGGGGGAACCCACTTCGGGGATGCCATCCTCGACCTGGACTTCACCGGCGCCCTCGACGACCGCCTGAGGGGCTTCTACCACAGCACCCTGACGAACTCCGACGGCACCACCGATTCCATTGCTACCACGCAGTTCCAGTCGACTGACGCCCGGCGGGCCTTCCCGTGCTTTGACGAACCCGACATGAAGGCCACCTTCGCCGTGTCCCTGGTGGCTCCAGAGAACCTGCTGGCGATCTCCAACGGAGCCGAGCTGTCCCGGACCCCCCTCGGTAACGGAACCGACCGGGTGGTGTTCGAAGAGACGATCCCTCTCTCCACCTACCTCGTTGCCTTCGTCGTGGGGCCACTTGAGGCCACCGACCCGGTCGACGTCGACGGAACGCCGGTGAGGGTGATCCATCCACCCGGCAGGGGCCACCTGAGTAGCTTCGCCCTGGAGGTGGCCGCCCACTCGCTGCGGTGGTTCCAGGAGTGGTACGACATCGACGTTCCCGGCGGCAAGGTCGACCTGGTGGCACTCCCCGACTTCGCATTCGGGGCGATGGAGAACCTGGGCTGTATCACGTTTCGCGAAATCCTCCTGCTGGTGGACCCCGGTACGGCCACGCAGGCCGAGCTGGAGAGGGTCGCTGCGGTGCTCAGCCACGAGTTGGCCCACCTCTGGTTCGGCGACCTGGTCACCATGGAGTGGTGGAACGGCATCTGGCTGAACGAGGCCTTCGCCACGTTCATGGAGATGAAGGCCGTCGAGTCCTTCCGGCCCGACTGGGATGTTTGGACTGGGTTCGGCTCGGCTCGGTCGGCTGCCCTCGACGTGGACTCCCTGGCCTCAACCCGTCCGATCGAGTATCCGGTGGTGACCCCTGCCGACGCTGAGGGAATGTTCGACCTCCTCACCTACGAGAAGGGTGCGGCGGTGGTGAGGATGCTCGAGCAGTACCTGGGTGAAGAGGCCTTCAGGGACGGCGTGCGTCACTACCTGAAGGCCCACCTCTACGGGAACACCCGCAACGAGGACCTCTGGGAGGCCCTGGAGGAAACCACCGGCGAACCCGTCAGATCCCTCATGGATGGCTGGATCTTCACGGGTGGGCACCCGCTCCTGAAGGGCTCCGTCGACGGTCGTGAGCTAACCCTCACACAGCAGCCGTTCCGCTATGACGGCGTCGACGATGGAACCCGGTGGACGATTCCCGTGCACGTCCGCACGAATATCGGCCGTCAACGCGTGCTCCTGCCACCGGCGGGCGAGGTCACGCTTGCACTGGAGGGCGACCTCCTGACGCTCAATGCCGACGCCTCGGGTTTCCACCGCTCGGATCCACCGGCAACCTGTGACCCGGGCCTGTTGTCAGCGGCTGAACGGTCAGCGGTGATTGACGACACGTGGGCCCTGGTGCTGGCCGGTGCCACGGGCCCTCACCGGTTCCACGCCACAGCAGCCAGGTTTGTCGATGACCGGGACCTGGGTGTCTGGCAGGCGATCGTCCGCGCGCTCTCCACTATCGACCTGGTGGCGCCGTCACTCCACATGGAGTCAGCGGACGCGGCCGGCCTCCTCCTGACGGGTCCACTCGCCAACCTGGGCTGGACCCCGGGAGCCGATGACGACGACAGGACACGACAACTCCGCGGCCTCGTCCTGTCGGCTGCCGGCACGCTCGGCGACGATGCCCCCGTGATTGCCGAGGCCCGGTCACGGTGGCTCGACAACCGGCCCGACGACCCGGCAGTTACTGCGGCCGTCGTCGCCGTGGTGGCCGCCCACGGAGACGACGCGGCCTTCAACGAGTGCCGACGTCGCTTCCTCACAGCTGACAACGCCCAGGATGAACAGCGCCACCTCTTTGCACTTGCAGGCTTTCCGGGCCACACACAGGTTGAGGAGCTGCTCGAGATGGTTCTCAGCGGTGGTATCCGCAGCCAGGACGCACCGTTCCTGATCCGGCAGGCGCTGCACCACCGCCACCACAGGGGCCTCGTGTGGCAGGTGCTCACCGACAACTGGGGCGACCTGACCACGAGGCTTCCGTCGAACAGCATCGCCCGGATGCTTGAAGGGGTGAGGGCCCTCGTTGACCCTGATATTGAGCCCGGGGTCGACACCTTCCTTGATGGGCACCTCGTCCCTCAGGGGGCGTTGATGGTCGCCCAGCACCGTGAACGCCGCCTGGTGAACATGAACCTGGCCCGGCGCCTGTCGGCCAGTTGATCGACAGGTACGCAGTCACCGGCAGCGGTGCACTGCTCCTGCCTACCGCAGTCAGGCGACCAGGCCCTTCGCCCGGGTTATCAGGTCCTCGAGGCGGCGGCGGTCGGGCATGCCCACCAGCCTGTCCACCTCGTTTCCCCTCAGGTCGCAGAGCATGATCGTCGGGATGCTCATGATTCCCAGCGCCGGAGCGACGGTGCGGCTCTCATCCACGTTCAGGCGGGCAAAGTGGAGCAGCTCGTCGGCGTTGGCGTGGGCAAGCTCGTCGAACATGGGATGGATGACCTTGCAGGGTCCACACCACGGTGCCCAGAAGTCCACGATCGTGGCGTGCCCGTCCAGCAAGTCAAAGAAGTCGCCGTCTGTCAGGTCGGTGACCGGCGCCGGACCGACATGCTCCCCACTGTCTGTGGCCACGGCAGCAGAGCGGCCCCCTCGCCTGAATCTAGAGAACACTGACGCTCCTTCTCCCCGACACCCTCAGGCGCCTGTCATGGTGATTCCGGTGGGCTCCAGACCCTGCCGGCGAACATCTCGTCGACGGGGGTGTCGAACACGTGGTTGGACCAGTTGCTGATGGTCTTCATGGCAATCGCCAGTATCAAGTCGAGAACCTGCCTGTCGGTGTAGCCGGCAGCCGTGAAGGCAGCCACGTCATCCTCGGAGGGGTGGCCCTGGGAGGTGATCATCGTCTTTGTGAAGTCCGCCAGGGCAGCGAGGTGCCCATCGGGAACCGGCTCATCACCCCTGATGGCATCGACGACGTCAGTCGGGGCCTTGGACACACGGTCGGCGAGGAAGCTATGGGCGGCCATGCAGTAGTGGCACTCGAAGTGGCGGCTGGCGGTCAGGAATATGACGTCCAGCTCCACAGCCGAGAAACCCGAGCCGTGCCGCAGGGCTGCCATGCCGTTCAGATAGGTGCCCAGGGTCCGGTGAGTTGGCGAGGTTCCCGTACATGTTGGGGACACGCCCCGTGGCTGCCTTGACCTTCGCCAGGCGCTCACCGGCATCCGGTTCAGCGTCCTCGGCCGTTCGGGAAGGAAGCGGGCTCGTGTAGATGGGCATCGTGTTTCTCCGGTCTGTGTGTACGCGTGTGGATGGGTTGTGCACAGGAGAACCCGATGGGTGCCGAAATCATTCCCTTGTGGTTGCCAACCACGTCCTGTCTAGCTGGCGAAGACCCGCCTGCGCCGACTCATCCGGGATCCAGACGGAACGATCCCACACCGTCGACCAGCACGGCGACCAGGCGGTGGGTACGGCCGTTGGGTTCTGTTGCTGTACAGGCGAACTCCTGCCCCGCACGCGAGACACGCAGAACCGGCTCGCATGTCACTGCGTTGTCCACGCCCAGGTCGCTGTCAAGTCGTTCCTCGGCGTCCGAGGCGACCTCGTCGGCCATGACCAGTTCCACCGGCGTTTCGGCGTACACCCGACCGTCTGCACTGGGCCTCGAGACGATCAGCGGGACCGACAACCCGGCGATGGTCGCAGTGCAGGGGACCGGTCCCAGACCATCTGAGGCGAGCAGCGGGCAGGCAACGTCGGCGACCAGTTCCGGATGACCGGGAAGCAGCGCCAGCGGCACGGCCTGTTCGACAGCCTCCACATCGATTCCCGCCGGCTCGGAGGCCCCGCAGGCCGTGACCACAGCCACAGCCACCAGCATGAAAAAGGTGCAGCGGATCAGATCTGATCCTCGGCGAACTCGAGTGCCTCGCTCCACGATGCGCCACGTTCCAGCAACCCCTTGTACTGCATCACCTGACGGGGGCGGTTCATGCCGAACACGGCCGTCAGGCGACCATCCCTGCCGTAGATGGCGGCGAAGCGTCGCTCCTCGAATGAGCCGTCCACAACGCTCACCTCGTCGTCGGGGCGCGGCCGACCAGCCAGCTGCACCTTCCTGTCGTACTGGTCGCTCCAGAACCAGGGCACGGGTGAAAACGGCTCGGCCTCCTCGTCGGACAACGTCAGCCGGCGGGCTGCGTGAGCACCCTGCTCGACGGCGTTGTCCCAGTGTTCCACCCTCATGACCTCGCCGTACCGCGGGTTGGGCCAGCGGGCCACATCGCCGGCAGCGGTCACGTCCGGAGCGGCAAGGCAGGTCTCATCACACAGCACCCCATCGTCGACGGTCAGGCCTGAGCCGTCCAGCCAGTCCGTGTTGGGGATGACGCCTATTCCGACCACGACGAGGTCGGCCTCAACGACAGTTCCGTCGGACAGACGAACCGACTCAACCCGGCCGGCCCCACACACCTCATCGACGCCCACACCGCAGCGCAGATCCACGCCGTTGTCGACGTGAACCCCGGCGACGACGTCTCCGACCGTGTCGCCGAGCACCCGGCCCATCGGAACCGGCAGCGCCTCGACCATGGTCACCGGAGCGCCGTACCCGACCGCTGTGGCCGCCACCTCGGCTCCGATGAAACCCGCGCCCACGACCACGACCCTCCGGGGTCCGCTCCGGAGTGCGTCCCGGATGGCGATGCTGTCATCGAGGGTGCGAAGCGTGTGGACGCCAGCGAGGCCCTCGGTGCCAGGGAGGGTCCGACAGCGTGCACCCGTGGCTATCAGGAGGCAGTCGTACCCCTCAGCAACCCCCTCGATGTCGATGGTATGTGCAGACACGTCCAGGGCCGTGGCCCGCTGACCGAGGCGCATGTCCAGGTCGAGGCCCGACATGCGCTCAGTGGGGCTCAGGGAAATCCGGTCGACCTCCCAGTCGCCCGCCAGGAGTTGCTTGGAGAGGGGTGGCCTGTCATATGGCGCATGGGGTTCGTCACCTATGAGGGTGATGCGGCCCGGAAAACCGTCGCGGCGGAGGGTCTCTGCAGCCCGTAGGCCGGCGAGTGACGCCCCAACGATCGTTACCGAGTCTCGTACCGGCATTTCGTCAGACATTTCATCTGGCATTTCGTGAACCGGTCGTTCCCCTGGCCGGTGTGACTACGTGGCCGGGTCAGTCCTCGACCCTGATCGCCTGCTTGGGGCAGCGCTGGACCGCTTCGTCCAGCGACGCCCGGCGGTCCTCTCCCGGTGTCTCGTTGAGAACGTAGAGGAAGTCGTCGTCACGCACTTCAAACACGTCTGGTGCAATCTGCATGCAGATGGCGTTGCTCTCACACAGGTCGTAGTCGATGACGACGCGCATGGTGTTCTCCTGTCTGAGGGGTTCCTAGAAGTCAATCACCTGGCGGATCACGTCGGCGTCACCCAGAGCACCGAGGGCCTCGTTCACCTCATCCAGTTTGATTCGACGGGAGATCATGCCATCAAGATCCAACTGGCCAGACTTGTAGAGGCGCAGGAAGCGGCTGAAGTCGGTCCTGACGTCGGCACTGCCGTACATGGAGCCGATCAGGTTCTTCTCGCTGAAGAACATCTCGAAGGCCGACAACTCGAAGGTCTCCTCGGCCCGACCGACACCGACGATGCAGCAGGTGCCACCACGACGGGTCAGGTCAAACGCCTGTCTCATCGTGGTGGGCATGCCGATGCATTCGAGCGTGTAGTCAAAGCCCTCTCCCCCGGTCACCTCTGCCATTGCACCGGGAAGGTCATCGGGCAGGACACCGTGGGTGGCGCCAAAGGCCTTTGCCCTGTTCAGCTTGCCCTCGTGCAGGTCCACGGCGACGATCTCGGCGGCACCGGCGATTCGGGCACCCTGGATCGCTGCGACACCGACACCGCCGGCACCTATAACCAGCACCGACGAGCCTGGTGTCACCTTGGCCGTGTTGATCGCCGCACCTACACCCGTGGTAACCCCGCAACCAACGAGGGCTGCAACATCGAGCGGGATGTCCTTGTCGATGCCTACAACCGCTATCCCGGGGACGATGGTCTCCTCGGCGAAGGTTCCGCACCCTGTCATCGCCCCGACGACCTCATCGCCCCGACGGAACTGCGGCGATGCGCTCATGGCGAAGAAGCCGTTGAGGCACAGGTTCGGCTGGCCGCGCCCCGTGCAGTACGCACAGGTTCCGCACGGTGGCGAGAAGGCGATTATCACATGGTCGCCGGGGGCCACGTGCGTTACGCCGTCTCCGACATCCTGCACTACGCCAGAGCCCTCATGGCCCAGCACACACGGTGGAGGCTGGGGAATAGTGCCGTTCATGGCCGAGAGGTCCGAATGGCAGACGCCGCTGTGGGCGATCTTCACCCTCACGTCACCGGGAGCAATGTCGCGCAGAGTGACATCGTCTCTCAGCACCAGCTGGTCTGTCGGTACCGCCTCCATGATTGCTGCGAACATTAACTTCCCCTGTCTGCTGGGTGGGTCGGCCGACCCCAGATCGTCCGGTGTATCTGCCCGGACCGTAGCGGACGCTCCCATGCCACGAGAAGGCGGCCCGGTACCGTTTCGCCGCCCACTACCTTCATCTCATGGACCTCAAAACCGTGCTCTATGACCATGTCGGCTCCACAGCGGTGATCACCCTCTCAAGACCGGCCCGCCACAATGCGTGGACGGGTCGGATGCACACGGAGTACCGCTGGGTCCTCCAACAGGCTGAGAACGACCCGGACGTCAAGGTCATCGTCGTCACCGGTGATCCCGCTGGTGGTGCGTTCTGTGTCGGTGCCGACTCCCAGGCCCTTGAGGGCCACGTGGCCGGGGGCGGGTATGTTGCCGGCACCGACGACGACATCCCCACCCCCGGATTTGGTGTGAGCCCTGCATTCGACGCCGACTTCGCCTACCACTTCGGCCTGACAAAGCCAGTGGTGGCTGCCATCAACGGGGCTACCGCCGGCGTGGGACTGGCCCTTGCCTGTTTCGCCGACCTGCGGTTCGCCGCTGTCGGCTCGAAGTTGACCGCTGTCCACGGCAAGTTGGGCCTGCCGGCGGAGTTCGGCCTGTCATGGCTGCTGCCACGGCTCATCGGACTTGGACGGGCCAACGACTTGCTTCTCACCAGCCGGGTGGTCATGGCCGAGGAGGCCCTCGAGATGGGGCTGGTGAACGGGTTGGCTCCGGCCGATGACCTGCTCGCCCACGTGTACGGCTGGATCGACGAGTTTCTCGGGCCGGTTGCCCGCACCAGCCTGGCGGCAACCCGTCGACAGGTGTACACGGATCTTCACGGCGATGCCGCCGGTTCAGTGAACGAGGCCCGGCGCCTCCTCGACATTCACATGGCGGGGTCCGAGTTCGCCGAGGGTGTCGCAGCCCTCAACGAGAGGCGACCGCCGGAGTTTCCGTAGCAAACCGGACACCACCGCAGAGTTCGAAGCAGTGCCCGCCGCAACAACGGAGGCCCGGCCGGTTCAGGCTCCCAGGAACTCGTAGAGCTTCTCTCTAGGCCTTCCTACACAGGCCTCAAGTGGGCCATCTGAGTCCAGGTCTCCCCGGACCAGGACCGGTCGCTGCATCAGCGCCTTGCGCCTTGCCAGCAGTTCAACGACAGCATCGGCGTCGTTGACGTAGTCGTCGGCTACCAACTCCAACTTCTTGAACTGCGAGTCCTTGCGAACCAGGTCCTCGACGGGGCCGTCCAGGCCAGCGGCGACGCGGCGCAGGAGCGACTCGTCGGGAGGCTGCTTCATGTAGAGGACTATGTCCACGTCAACACCCAACTCCTCGGCGACCGCCAAGGCCTTCGTGGACGAGTTTCAATGCGGGTTGTGGAAGACGGTCACGCCTGCCATCGAGTTCTCCTATCTGGTGGTCGGTCCCTCTCAGACCGTACCCGCCATTGGTGACTGCGTCGCGGGATTGACGTGTTTCCTGACAGGCGGCGTCCTCAGACGGCGTCGTTGTCTCGTTCCCCGGTGCGGATTCGGACGAGGTTCCCGACATCGGTCACCCAGACCTTGCCGTCACCGATCTTCTCGGTGCGGGCGGCTGAGACGATGCTCTCGACCACCCCGGTCACGTCGTCGTCACCCACCACGACCTCGACACGGGTCTTGGGGGTGAAGAGCACC
>DLRQ01000022.1:35376-35532 GCA_002501135.1 Candidatus Neomicrothrix sp. UBA7884 | reverse complement strand
GGCTTTGGGGATTGGCTGGCCAGACGTGGTGCAGATGCCGTAGACGCCTCTTCGGATGCGGTCGAGGGCCGCATCGATCTCGTCGACGGCATCGCGGGCCTGGGCACTCAGGGCGAGGTCCAGATCTCGTTCAACTGCCAGGGTGTCTCCCTCACC
>DLRQ01000022.1:34871-35047 GCA_002501135.1 Candidatus Neomicrothrix sp. UBA7884 | reverse complement strand
GATTCCTCGTCGAACTGGACGTCACCGGGATCTCGGCTCTCGAGCAGCGAGTCGGCTTCGGCCTGGAGGGTGGTGGCACTCTGCAGGTAGGTTGCTCGTTCCTCGAGGAGAAGCTTCTTCTGAGCTTCGACGAACGGCTTGTCAAGACGTGACTTCTTCTTGGCGGGAGCCTTCTT
>DLRQ01000022.1:5800-34555 GCA_002501135.1 Candidatus Neomicrothrix sp. UBA7884 | reverse complement strand
CTTCTTCGCGGGAGCCTTCTTGGCGGGAGCCTTCTTGGCCACAGCCTTCTTCTTGGCGGGAGCCTTCTTGGCCACAGCCTTCTTCTTCGCAGGAGCCTTCTTCTTCTCAGCAGCCATTGACCTCTCCGATCGCCCGTTCAGCCCAGCACCGGGACCCTTTCAACCGGGGTCCGGAACAGCAAGCCTGTTGTGGTGTCCCATACCCGGCAAGTGCGGGCGCGCATCGTATCGGGAGGCAGAGACAACTGGTTGGATGAGGTATCAGACCTCGTGTCCGGGTTCGCCGGCGCCGGCGGGCTCTCACCCACCTGCAGGGCTGGTCTGACCTGCCCCAGCAGTCTGATCATGGGACCTAACCCCAATGGACTCGGCCAGCCTGGTCAGGTCAGCGACCGCCGAGAGAATCCGGTCGCGGTGGGCACGGATGTGCTGCTCATCCATGTCGATGTCATCGCGCACGGCATCTCGTGCCCTCACAAGTTCCTCGGTCTCGGTAGTCAACTTCCGGCGACCATCGTCGACCATCTGCCTGAGTTCGACCTCAGCGGCGTCTCTGATCCGCTCTGCTTCGGTCTCGGCCTCTGCGCGGATCCGACGTGAGTCTGTTTCGGCAGCCGACAGGACGCTCTCAGCCTCGGTTCGGGCTTCGCTTGCCGGTACCAACTCTGCCTCCATTCGCGCCTCGGCCATGTCGGCACGGTCCGAAGCCGATTTCAGGTCGCTCCTCAGCGACTTGATCTCCTGGCCGGCCCTGTCAAGCAACTCGTCGACCTCAAAGGGGTCGTAGCCACGCATCTTGGTGCTGAAGTCAGCTTCGTCCAACACATGCAGGATGTCACCGGTGTCCATGCCCGAATCGTAACCCTGGACCTGTAGCGGTCCTTGCACCCCCACCTGATCCTCAGGAACAGATGGCGCCCATCAGGAAGGAGATCGCAAAGAACGCCACCAGTGGCGACAGATCCAGCGCCATTGCGCCCATGCGTACTGGAGGAAGGAGTCTCCGGAGTGGCACCAGGACCGGGTCGGTGATCGTGTACAGGAACCCGGCAACGGTAGCCATGGCGCCGTGTGGCGAGATCGGGAACCAGGACAGCACCACCCGCACCAGCAGGACGAATATGTACAACTGCAGGAGCGTGCAGATCAGAGATGCCATGGTAGAAGTCGCAGCTCAGCTGGTGGAGTCCGTGTCTTCCAGCCGTCTGCGGTCCTCGGCAGAGACCTCCACGTCAGCGGGAGTGAGCAGGTACACCTGGCTGGTGACCCGCTCCATCTGCCCTTCGGTGCCGTAACAGAGGCCGCTGGCGAAGTCGATGATCCGCCGGGCTACCGTGCCATCGACACCCTGCAGGTTCACGATCACCGGTTGATTGGCCTTGAACCTGTCGGCGAGTTCAGGAGCCTCGTTGAACGACGCTGGTGCGACCGTGTGCGGTTTGGCAGCTACAGCGGGTTGGAGTGGACGAACCGTTCCGCTTGGCTCCATCGGGCGAGCCCGCACCGAAGTTGATGACCCGTCAGCAGCCCTCAGAGGATGCACGTTGCCGGGATTCTCGGCGGCGGCACGTGCCTCGACGAACTCACCAGATGACAGAGGGCCGCGGTTCACCCAGGGTTCAGCCGCGTAGTCCTCGTACGCGTCATCTGGTCCAAGACCCAGCCACAACAGGGCTTTCCTCATTATGGGCATCGGCTAAGGCTTCCATCCCTGGTTGCATCGGTCACGGAGCCCCGTGGCCTGACGTGGATGGTACCTGTAGAGCAGGTCAACATGCTGACACCACGCGCCTGAGCATCCGGTGCAGTACGTGCATGACAGAACTCCGGTCAGATGCAGCCTCGTGCCACCCCGTGTCACCGTGGCAGCCTCTCACCGAAGAGCGCCCTTCCCACCCGCACCATGGTTGAGCCCATGTCCACGGCAAGGTCCATGTCGTCGGTCATTCCCATCGAGCGCTCGGCAAGGTCCAGGCTGTCGGCGAGTTCTGCAAGCACCTTGAAGGCCCGCCTTGTGGCTGCAGGGTCACCGGCGGCACCCACGGTCATGAGGCCGGCCACATCAAGTCCCGAGTCAACCCCACGCGCAACGAGTTCCTCCACCTCCGAGGGTGGGCATCCGGCCTTTCCCTCACCGTTGAGGGGATCCACCTGCACCAGAATCCTCGCTCCGGAATCGCGCTTGGCAATCTCATCCAGTAGCGAGGCTCGGTCAACCGTCTGCCAGAGCTTCACTACTCCTGCAAGACGCCTGACCTTGTTCCTCTGAAGTCCTCCGATCATGTGCCAACCGACCCGTCCAGGGGACAGTTGCCTGTTCTTCTCGAGCAGTTCCTGGGCGTAGTTCTCACCGACGTCCTGGAAGCCTGCTGCCAGTACCGATGACACGACCTCAACCGGAAAGGCCTTGGTGACCGGGAGAAGGCGCGTCCGACCTCCACTCCTGACATCCAGGTGTCCTTGAATTGCCTCGAGCCGGTCCAGTACCTGGCCGGCTGGTGGCACGGGTCGGTTCTCAGGCGGCATCCGGCCCAGTCCCTTCTGCAATCACTGCCAGCATTGCCTGACGCTTTCCTGATCCGGTGGCCCTGTATGACCAGTAGCGGACATCACATGACGTGCACGCCCCATCGATCTCGAAGTCGTTCACCCCTGCCCTCTCCAGTGATGCCACGACGCCTGCTGGTAGATCCAGGGAAGGCAGGCCGGCACGGGTCACCGCCGTGACCTCCGTGCCCAGTTCTCGAGCCATAGCGGCGAGGTCATCGCCACCGAACTCGTAGCAGCAGGAATGGATGCATGGTCCGACCAGAGCCCTCTGTGGACCCCCGACCAGACTCCTGAGCTCTTCAGAGGCCTTCTCCAGAACTCCAGCGGCCAGACCGCGCCAGCCTGCGTGCACGACTGCCAGGCCCCCCCTGTCGGCGATAAGGGCCACCGGGGCACAGTCGGCCACCTGGACGCTCAGAACACAGCCGGGTTGTCTGGTCACAGCAGCATCGGCCTCTGAGCCGGCGGCTCCGCCAGGCTCCTCAACCGTTACCACCGAGACACCGTGTATCTGGTTCAGCCAGGTCCATGCGCTGTCCCCACCCGCGGTATCTGTGAGCGTGCAGCGTCGCTCCTTCAGGAACCCGTCGGGGTCGTCGACGGCGAGGTTGCCATCAGCGATCTCTGACATCTGGACCACTACAAGGTGGCCCGACGGGAGCGCCCGCCGTGTCAACACCCGGGACATCTGGGCTACTTCAGGAAGCTCGGCACATCCAGGTCGTCATCATCGTCAGAAACGAGATCGGAGAAGACGTCTATTACCGGTGTCTCGGCCGTGGCCGAAGCGCTACGGGTGGAACCCGATGGTCGGTCACCGTCCCAGCGGTCAAACCCGGCGGCGATGACGGTGACACGCACATCGCTGCCCATCTCGTCATCGACAACGGTTCCGAAGATGATGTTGGCGTCGGGATGGGCCACACCGTGAATCACCTCGGCAGCCTCGTTGACCTCAAAGAGGCCGAGGTCGCTGGGACCTGAGATGTTCAACAGGATTCCCCTGGCACCCTCAATCGAGGCCTCCAGCAGGGTGCTCGAGATTGCCTTCCGGGCTGCATTCAGAGCACGGCTCTCACCGGTTGCCTGGCCTACACCCATTAGGGCCGAACCGGCGTCTTCCATGACGGTCTTCACGTCAGCGAAGTCGGTGTTGATGAGCCCGGGCGTGGTGATCAGCGAGGTGATTCCCTGGACGCCGTGTAGGAGAACCTCGTCGGCGAGCTGGAAGGCCTCCAACAGCGGTGTTGCCTCATCGGAAATCGAGAGCAGCCTGTCGTTGGGTATGACGATCTGGGTGTCGACCTTGTCCTTGAGTTGGACGATTCCGTGCTCGGCCTGAACGGCCCTGCGCCTGCCCTCAAAGCCGAACGGCCGTGTTACCACTCCGATGGTCAGGGCTCCAACCGCCCTGGCGACCTCGGCCACAACCGGAGCTGCGCCCGTACCGGTACCGCCACCCTCACCGGCGGTGATGAAGACCATGTCGGCGCCTTCAAGCGCCTCTTGGATGTCGCTGCGGTGTTCCTCAGCCGCCTGGCGACCGAGCTCGGGGTCGGCACCGGCACCCAGACCTCTTGTCAGCTCACGGCCAATATCCAACTTGACATCCGCATCGCTCATGAGGAGAGCCTGTGCGTCGGTGTTGATGGCGATGAACTCCACGCCTCGCAGGCCCGCATCGATCATCCTGTTGATGGCGTTCACCCCGCCACCACCGATGCCGATGACCTTGATTACGGCCAGATAGTTCTGTGGGTTGCCCACCATTGATTTCTCCTGATCTCCGGCCGCCCGTCTGGCAGCAGTAGCGAACGGCGGACGGTCCAACTCGAACCCTCAGGTCGACCTTGAGGGTTTTGGGTCGCCAACCTCGTTTAGTGGTTGAGAGACTACGAGGAGTAGTCGTCCAACGTCAACCCGTGGCGGAACAAGTTCCCGGACTCAGCATCGCGCTTCATCTCGCACGAGAACCGGATTGTGATGGATGGAGACATCTATTGTGACAAGACACGCCAGCACCACCCAGGTCAGGACGGTCGCAAGAGACCTCATCTCATCTCGGTAGTCGTCTCCGACACCGAGCTCGGCATCCACACCGCCGACCAACTCGGCCCGCACACCGTCACCCGTGGCCACCAGCGCCTCAATCCAGTTCCCCAGGTCGGGGGTCACGTCGGCCGCAGCCCTCAAGAGGAGATCGACTCCCGGAACGACCGTGCCGGGCTGGCCCAGGGCGTCGACCCGCACCGTCGTCAGATCGGCATCAGGTTCCACAACCGCATCCAGAACAGTTCCACTGCCGTCCAGCAGGGCCCTGCGGCCGACCAGATCAACAGCGTTGACCGCCGCTGTCCGTTGCAGCACCGACATGCGGACGGAACCGGGCCATTCCCGCACGACCTCCACGGCTTCGACCCACGGCTCAGATGTGATTCTGCGGTCCACTGCGTCGGTGTCCACCTTCACCATCGGATCACCAAGACGCACCGCTGCAACATCCAGAATCTGGGCACTGGTCAGGTGGCCCGCAACGCCCACAACCTCAACCCTGTCGACATCGAGGAGGCTGCTCCGCGTGGCAGCAAAGCCGCCAGCCCCCACCACGACCACGACGAGCAGGGTCCATGCCCACCAGAGACTGCGCCGGCCCTCCTCTGTGGCTCCATCCCCGCTCACGGGCCCTCGCTGAATCCGACCACCACGGTCTCGGGAAGCAGGTCGACGCCGTGAACCTCAGCCACCCGACGCCTGACCTCGGCCATCAGGGCGAAGATGTCATCTGCCGACCCACCCTGATCAGCCTGAATGAAGTTGGCGTGTCGTTCAGAAACCACCGCGCTACCCACCCGGAGACCCTTGGCACCTGCCAGCTCGATGAGACGACCAGCCGAGTCGCCTGGCGGGTTGGCAAACACTGAGCCCGAATTCTGCCCACCTGGTTGGTTCTCTCTCCTCCAGCGGACGATCTCTGCAATGAGGCCCTCGCCCTCGACCCTCTCCCCCGCCTCGAGGCTCAAAGTTGCTGAAGTGACCACCTGACCACCAGAAACGGAGGACCGCCGATATTCGAGATCCAGATGCGAGGCAGGCACGGTGGTTGTAGTCGCCTGCCCCAGATCCAGAAGGGTCACCTCTGCGAGGACAGCAGCCATGTCTGAACCGTGCCCGCCCGCATTCATGCGGACCGCACCTCCGATGCTGCCGGGTACTCCCACAGCCCACTCAAAGCCCTTCAGGCCCTCTGCCACAGAGAAGCGTGCAACGACCGGCAGGCTTGCAGCTCCCCCGGCTGTCAGGCGGTTGCCATGAACCCGTGCCCTGTCAAAACCGGCGCCAAGTTGGATGACAAGGCCATCGAACCCAGCGTCGGCTACAAGCAGGTTTGAGCCCCGGCCAACGATCAGGGTCGGTGTTCCGGTGCCAGCCAGGGCCGCAGCCACTCCCATCAACTCGGCTTCGTCGTCTGGGCACACGAAGAGCGCCGCCGGCCCGCCGACCCGGTAGGTGGTTAGCTGGGCCAGCCCATGACCGGTCCTCACGCCATATGTCAGAGAGGCGTCCTCGAGGCGCTGCCTGACAAGGTTGATGCCATGCGCGTCAGCCACGGTCTCGGGCCTCCAGCATCGCACGAACCTCATCAGGAACGGAGGTGAGGTCCCCGGCGCCCATTGTGAGACAGAGGTCGCCTGCCTCCAACTCATCGGCAAGCTGCACGACGAGTTCCTCCCGACGAACGACGTAGCGAACGTCCTGGTCGGGATGTGCATCTCTGATTGCGTCCACGATGAGCCGGCCCGAGACTCCTGTCCGGGGGCGCTCTCCGGCAGGGTAGACGTCGGTCATGTAGAGGATGTCGGCTCCGTCGAACACCCCGGAGAATCCCTGCCAGAGTTTCTCGGTGCGGCTGTATCGATGGGGCTGGAACACCGCCACAAGACGGTTCCATGTACCGCTCCCTGCTGCCCGGATGGTGGCTTCCACCTCGGTGGGCAGATGTGCGTAGTCGTCGACGAATACAACGCCTGCAGTCCGGCCCCTTTGTTCAAAACGTCGCGCAACGCCGCCGAACCTGGCGAGCGCATGGGACACTGACACCGGATCGGCACCGGCCATTACTCCCACGGCGGCGGCAACCGCTGCATTCCTGGCGTTGTGCGCGCCGGGCAGGGGCAACTCGACTGGCAGAGTTCCTCCGTCGGGGCCCCGGAGAGCAAAGCGAACGCCCTCCCACGACTCCTCCAGGTTCTGGATCTGCCAGTCGGCACGTGCGTCGGCTCCGATGCTGAGGGTGTCAGCTTCGGCAGCCAGGCCTCTGCCGCCCTCGTCGTCAACCCCGACCAGTACCGGCCCGTCGGTCTCCGACACGAACCGGTGGAACGCTATTTTCAACTTCGCATAGCCGCCGTGGTGTTCCAGATGGTCGGGTTCAAGGTTCGTAACCACGCCGTATTTCCGGGGAAGCATTAGGAACGAACCGTCGCTCTCGTCGGCCTCTACGACAAACAGACGACCGGAGTCCCATGCTGCCCCGGTACCGATCTCGTTCACGTCGCCCCCGATGATGAACGACGGCTTCAGGCCGGCCTCGCGTAGGACCAGGGCCAGCATCGAAGTTGTAGTGGTCTTGCCGTGGGTACCAGCCACAGCAATGGCATCGCGCTCAGCACAGATTGCCGCCAGTACTCCGGCCCTGCTCACAACCGGAATACCTGCCTCTGTGGCAGCCACGCACTCCGGATTTCGGTCAGGGACGGCGGTTGAGCGTGTCACCAGGTCGGCGCCTGCAATATTGCGTGCGTCGTGTCCGACGGTGACAACTACGCCCAGGGCAGACAGACGATCGAGGCCAGCCGATGCCTTCAGGTCGGACCCGGTAACGGTGTGACCCATTGAGGCCAGGACCTCGGCTATGGCACTCATTCCAGCTCCGCCGACACCGACCACGTGGATCCTACATGGGTCCGTAATCACGGGCACCAGCTCAGACACGATCGTGCTCCTGCGCAACAGGCTCACCGACCGCGACCCTCCCGACCAGGTCAGCAACCAGATCGGCCGCATCAGCGCGGCCAATCGAGCGCGACTTCTCACCCATCTCCTTGAGGATGAAGGGGTCGCCCAGCAGACTCAGCACCTCGGCTGTCAGCCTGCTTCCATCCAGTTCGGCGTCGGTTACCAGAACCGCGGCTCCAGCCGCCACCAGGCTCTCCGCATTTAGCCTCTGATGGTCTCTCGGCGCACCGGGCAACGGGACAAGAACAGCGGGTCGACCTATCACGGTCAGTTCAGCCACTGTGGTGGCCCCGGCCCGGCAGATGACTAGGTCGGCGGCTGCAAGAAGCGCTGGCAGATTTCTGTCGTATTCCACAGGTCGGTAGTCGACCTGATGGGTGACAGCGGGAGGGTTGGCGACATGATCCGGCCAGTCCCGACGGCCGACCACGTGGTGGAGCACCATGGCCCCACCTGTCCAGCCCTCAACCATGTCGACAACAGCAGCGTTGATACGCCTTGCCCCCAGAGAGCCACCAAATGCGACGAGCAGGGGCGTCGCGTCCATCCCCATTCGGCCACGCTCCGACTGGCGCGAATCCGCGGCTGCGAGATCCCGGACCGCACGGCGCACAGGGTTGCCTGCGAGTACCTCGCGTCTGAGTCCGGTGTCCGGGAAGGCCACTACTGCCGCCACGGCAAAGCGGCCCAGCAGCCTGTTGGCCTCACCGGCAACAGCGTTCTGCTCGGCCACGAGCAATGGTATTCGGAGCAGCGCTGCTGCAAGGCCACACGGAATGCTCGCATAACCACCGGTCGCCAGGACCACCGATGGTCGGTGCCTGATAAGCAGGTAGAGGGCTCTCAAGAGGGCGGCCACAAGCCCGGACATCGACAACAGGTTGGCCGGGGTGAGGCGACGCTGTATTCCACGTCCCGGCAGCACGGTCAGGCCGAAGCCCGCCTCGGGAACCAAGCTCGTCTCGATGCCCCGACGGCTACCCACCAGATGAACGAACTCCGGACCTGGCACAATCGACCGCTCTACAAGCGCATGAGCGACGGCCAACCCGGGCAGCACATGACCTGCTGTCCCTCCGCCGGCGATCACGACACCACCCCTACGCGGAGCAACGGTAACACCGTCAGAAACCCGGCCTCGGCTTGTCACGAGGCCTGTCGTGCGATGTTCAGGAGGATGCCGTATGCAGCCATCGTCACTACGAGGGCACTCCCCCCGAAGGAGACAAAGGGAAGCGGCAGTCCTGTGATGGGTACCACGCCCAGCACCGCGCCAATGTTCACAAACGCCTGGACAAGGATCCAGCAGGTCACCCCGGCCGCCAACAACTGACCGAACGCATCCGGAGCCTTCAGCGCCGTCGAGAGACCCACGAGACCGATCACGAGGAAAGCCAGAATTACGATTGCGGCTCCGACGAGGCCCCACTCCTCGGCAACAATCGCAAAGATGAAATCGGTGTGGGCATATGGGAGAAAGCCCCACTTGGCACGGCTCGCTCCTAGGCCGATCCCGCTGATTCCACCGCTCGAGACTGCGACGCCAGCCTGGATTGTCTGCCATCCGGTATTCAACGGATCGTTCCAGGGGTCGAGCATTCCGAGAAGCCGCTGCCTGCGGTAGGGGGCGCTGAGGCTCAGCCCTGCAATGCCGCCGATTCCGAGCACTCCCAGGCCTGCGAGGACGTCCAGACGGGTCCCTGAGAAGAACAACAGGGAACTCACGATGGCCAGAACAATGACCACGGTGCCCAGGTCGGGTTCGAGCATCAGTAGAACGCCGATCGTGGCGGTCACCATCAGCACAGGTCGAAGGGTGAGTCTCAGCTGATCGCTGGGACGACCGGGTCGTGAGAGCAGGTCGGCGCAGTAGAAGAGAACACCCAGCTTGGCGACCTCAGAGGGTTGGAAGGTGATGGGCCCGACGGCGATCCAGCGGGCAGAGCCATTCGCGCTGATTCCGACACCCGGAATGAGGACCATGACCAACAGGCCCACCGCCACGATGATCACCGGCTGGGACAGCACGCGGAGGCGCCGGTAGTCGATGCGCATCATCATGGCCAGAGCGAACAGACCCATGGCGAACCAGATGATCTGTCGCTTCAGGTGGTACCAGGCATCGCCATAGGTGCGTAGATCGTTTACCGACGAGGACGAGAGGACCATCACGACGCCCAACAGGCCCAGCAGCATCGCCATCGCCCCGAGCACCACAAACCGCGCCGACCGTCGTCCCGGCGGCCGGCGGGTGGCCTGTCGGCTCTCCGCCGTAGCCTTCCCTGAACGCGTTCCCTGCGTGCCGGGTATCCGGGTGCCGCTCACCGGCCTGCCTCCATTGCTGCGACGGCCTTTGCAAAGTCGAGGCCCCGTTCCGAATACGAGCCGTACCAGTCAAACGATGTGCACCCGGGTGACAGAAGCACGGTTCCACCACCGGCTGCGCACTCTCCTGCTATTTCCACAGCTCTTGCCATGGAGTCGGCCACCTGTAGCGGAACGCGACCTTCGAATGCTTCCTCGATCTCGCTGGCCGCCTCACCAATGGCAACCACGCAGCGGGGGTTTGCCTCACCGAGGACCGACAGATCGAGTCCCTTGTTGCGGCCACCGGCGATCAGAACCGATCCCGGTAGCCCTGCCAGCGCGACAAGGGTTGCGTGGGGGGTGGTCGCCTTGCTGTCGTCGACGTAGCGAATCCCGTCGTGCTCGGCTATCAGGTTCATTCGGTGGGCCAGACCCCTGAAGTCGGTGAGCACGGCCGCACACGAGTCAAGGTCGGCACCGGAGCGAACGGCTACCGCCGTGGCGGCCTGGGCGTTGAGAAGGTCGTGGGGAAGGCGTCTCGGCATTGAGGAAACGTCGATCACCTCATTGTCGCCATGTAGCAGCCGGCCACCGTGGATCTGACAAAAGGAATCGGATCGACCAAAACCGGTCGCCCCTGCGGGGGCGTGGGCGGCGACCACTGGATCTGCCAGGTTCGCCACCGCATCGGCAGCGCTGTCGACGCCCTCCCAGATCCGTGCCTTGGCGGCCTCGTATGACTCCAGATCTGCATGGACATCAAGGTGGTCGGGGCTGAAGTTGAGCCAGGCAGACGGTGAGGCTGAGAAGCGGCGTACATGGGCCAATCTGAAAGATGACGCCTCGACGACAAAGACCTGGGTCTCAGCGTCATCGATTGCGGCGACCATCGGGGTTTCGGTGTTTGCCACCGCCGCCGCGTGAACTCCGGCATGTTCCAACATTGCGACGATCAGGGTGACAACGGTGGTCTTGCCGTTGGTTCCAGTGACAGCACAGCGCCGCCGATCATCCCACCGGGACGCCAGGTCGTATTCGTCGAGGAGCGGGAAGCCTGCGGCGCCGGCCGCTGCGAAAATCGGGTGTCCATCTGGGATCCCGGGGCTGATCACGGCCTCGGTGCATCCGGTAAGCAGGTGGCTCCAGTCAGAAGGCCGAGGCGCTACAACCAGTTCCACCCCAATGCGCTTCGCATAGTTCTGTGTTGTGGTATCGGGGTGGTCATCAACGGCGAGCACGTTGTGACCGCGTGCCCGTAGGGCTCTCGCAGACGCCCGACCTGTCACACCCAAGCCCAGGACCAGCACGGTGGATTTCACGGCCTGGACACACCGAGCACGTCAACAAGGCCGGCATTGATCGAGTCGGCGTAGAAGAGTCCCAGGCCTGCTGCGGTGCACATGCCTGACAGGATCCAGAAGCGGACGATGACGGTTGTCTCAGGCCAGCCTTTCAGCTCGAAGTGGTGGTGGACCGGAGCCATGCGGAATACGCGCCTGCCGCCGAACATGCGGTAACCGATGACCTGGATCACCACCGAGATGGTCTCGAACACGAATAGGCCTGCGATGATCGGCAACAGCAGTGTCGTGCTGGTCGCCAGGGCCAGTGCCGCCAGGCCGCTGCCGATCGCCAGAGAACCGGTATCGCCCATGAATATCCGTGCTGGAGCGGCATTCCACCATAGGAAGCCGAGGCATCCACCGGCCATTGCTGCTGCGACCACGGCGAGGTCAAGTGCATGCCGGACCTCGTAGATCTCGGGTAGGCGGAACTGCCAGAAGGCGACAACCGTGAACGCCCCGAAGGTGAACACGCCCGCACCGGCCGCAAGGCCGTCAAGACCGTCGGTGAGGTTCACGGCATTCGATGATCCGACTATCAGGAGTACCGCCCAGATCACCCAGAGGACGCTTCCGATACGGATGCCGGGCTGACTGAAGCGGGCGAAGGATATGACTGAATGGGTCGGCGTGTGCTCGACCATCAGGATCGCAAAGGTGAGGCCGACGGCGAGGAGGCCAAACATCTTGGCCCGCTTGCTCAGTCCCAGGTTTCGTTCCCTCACGACCTTGATCCAGTCGTCGAGCAGACCAACGGCACCGCCGCCGACTATTGCCAGCATCACGAAGATGCCTGACATCGTGTAGATCCCGTTGTAGAAGTCGCTGACGATGTAACCCAGAACGGCGCCTGAGACGATGGCCAGGCCTCCCATGGTGGGTGTTCCGGCCTTGGTGTTGTGCCCCTCGGGGCCGTCGTCGCGAATGGGCTGACCGATGCGGTAGTGGGTCAGGGACCTGATCAGGAAGTGCGTTCCGATAAGGGACACGGCCATCGCCACTGCTGCGGCTATGAGGACCCTGATCATGAGTCGCTCCCCGCTGAGGCGCCTCGGGTGCGAGCAAGCTTGGCGGCCTCTTCCCGGACAACGACCCGATCGTCGAATGGACGACTTTCACCGCCAGACACCTGGACTTCCTCGTGTCCCTTTCCGGAGACCACGACCACGTCGCCGGGGCGCGCCAGCGCCAGGGCGGCGCCGATTGCCCTGCGTCTGTCCACGATTGCGTGCGCGGGTGGTTCAGCCATACCCGTAAGAATGTCCGCAATTACCCCCTCGGGTGGTTCACCCCTCGGGTTGTCCGAGGTGACCACGACCAGATCTGCACCCTCATGGGCTGCCCTCCCCATCTCGGGACGCTTGCCGGCGTCACGTTCTCCACCACACCCGAACACCGAGATGACCCGGCCACCGCCGGACACCCCACGGGCTGAGGTGAGCAACTGGGTGAGCGAATCGGGCGAGTGTGCATAGTCGACGATTACGGTGGCCCCGCCCTCTACCTCGAGCGGTTCGAACCTCCCCGGAATCGGAGCAACGCCGGCAAGCGCGTCGACGATGACGGTTGGTTCAACTCCGGACAGAAGCGCCAACTCAGCGGCAACGACGGAGTTGGCGACCGTAAAGTCGCCACCGATGGGAACCTTCACGTCAAGGCCCCTCCAGCAGAATGCAACCCGGTTGAGGTGAACCGTCCGGTCGATTTCGGCCACGGACACCTCAACAACTTCCAGGCCCGCCTCGAGTGCCCTGTCGGCCACCCTCTTTCCATGCTCGCTGTCCACCACGACCACGGCCCTATCGGTAAATGAGCGGGAGAAGAGGCGCTCCTTTGCTGCGGCGTACGACTCCATCGTGTGGTGATGGTCGAGGTGGTCCCGTGACAGGTTCGTGAAGGCCGCGGCCGAGAAACGGGTTCCATCGACACGGTGCTGGTCCAGAGCGTGAGATGAAACCTCCATGACCACCTCGCTGCGCCCCTCGCCAACCCAGGCGGCAAGCTGTTCCTGAAGGTCAGGCGCCTCGGGCGTTGTGAGGGTTCCTGTGAGAGTTCCGATTGTGGCCGGTCGGCGACCTGCGTGTTCGAGAACTGCTGCCAGAAGGTGCACGACGCTGGTCTTGCCGTTAGTTCCCGTCACACCGATGACGTCGAGCTGTTGCGAAGGCACCCCTGAGACCTGTGAGGCCAGCAGCGGCATCAGGCGGCGGACGGAGGGAGCGACGAGCACCGGAACGGCGAGGTCGAGGGTCCGCTCCGCAAGCACGGCTACGGCTCCCGCCTCTACGGCCTCACGGGCGTATGCGTGGCCGTCGCTGTTGTGGCCGGTAATGCAGCAGAAGAGATCGTCGGATGTGACCATGCGGGAGTCGTGGACGACTCGCCCGATGTCTGGGTCGCCGCCTGTCGCCGGCAGTGTCGAGGCGGATTGTTCGGTGGCCGCCAACAGCGCGGATAACAGCATCTCACCCGATGCCCGACAGGGCAGCCTCCTCGGCGGCCTGGAGGTCGGACGCCCTTGCCGGCGTGGTGGCCATTACCCTTCCGACCTGGTCTAGGCCCGTCCTCTCAAACTCTGACGGTATCCGTAGCTGCCTCACGGCGAACTGCGCGTAGTCGGAGAAGATCGGTGCGGCTGCCCTTCCACCTGAATAGGTCTTGCGAGCCGGTTCATCGACAACGACGAGAATCACCAACTCGGGTGCCTCCGCGGGAAGGAAACCGGCGAAGCTGGCGACGTAGCGAATCTCGTCCTTGTCCTCGCCATATCCACCCTTGGCAAGCGGCTTCCATGCGGTGCCGGTCTTGCCCGCAATCCGGTAGCCCGGCACCTGGCCTCGCGTCCCTGTTCCATCTGAGACGACAGCCTCCATCATCGAGACCACGCTGCGTGCGATACCCGGCGAAACCACCTCAATCTGCTCGGCAACCTGGATCGGTGTAAACACTCCGCCATCATCCAACGAACCGCGTACCAGTGTGGGCGCGGGTCGCCGACCATCGTTTGCCAGCGTCGCGAATGCTGTGAGCATCTGTATTGGCGTGGCTGAGACTCCCTGCCCTATGGCGATTGTTGGAAGGGAGGTCCCGGACCACTTGCCGACAGGTGTAAGGATGCCTCGGGCCTCTCCGGGAAAGCCCAGGTCTGTGACCGCTCCGAGCCCGTAGTCGAGGAGTTGTCGGTACAGGGCCTCCTCGCCGAGATCCTGGGCCCACAGGATCGTTCCGACGTTTGAAGACTGGCGGAGGATGTCGGCCACGGACCACTCCTCTATCCCATGCGGAAACGAGTCCTTGAAGTCGGCATCATGCACGAACACATTGCCTGGCACCTCTCTGACAGTGTCGGGTGCAGCGGTACCTGTCTCGAGGACGGCCGACATGGTGAGCGGCTTCATTATCGATCCGGGTTCGAACGTCCAGGTGGCAACCTTGTGTTCGGTCGAGGGGCGCACCACCTCGTCATCACCTCGCGTAACCGTCGCCGAGGCGAGCACCTCGCCGGTTATCGGGCTCATCGCCACCAGAGTGCCGCCCTTGCCGCCTGCGGCCTCGACTCCGTCTACAAGGAGACGCTCGGCCTCAAACTGGAGTGCGCGGTCAATTGTCAGCACGAGGGAGAGGCCCTGCTCCGCCGGTTCAACCCGGTACTCGCCGCCGGGAATGGTCGATCCACCCAATCCCGCCTCGACGATCATCTCTCCGTTGGTTCCAGAGAGGAGGTTGTCGTAGACGAGCTCCAGACCGCTGATCCCGTTGTTGTCGATGTCAGTCCTGCCCAGAAGCGCCAGTGCTGATCCATCACCAGGTCGCAGCCGCGCACTCTCGGGCTGGGTATAGACACCTGAGAGGTCAAGCGCCATGGCTCTGTCAGCGATCTCGTCGTCAACCTGTCGGTCAAGGTAGACAAAGGAGCGTTGGCTGGAGAGGCGCTCCTCAAGCACCTGGATGTCTGTGCCCAGGACCCCGGCTAACGCCATTGCGGCCCCCGCAGGATCGTCGATCATCCCTGGATTGGCAACCACCGACTGGCGTGGAACCGAGAGGGCCAGATCAACCCCGTTGCGATCAACGATCGCTCCCCGGGCGGCCGGAAGGGTCACGGTGTGGATCCGTTGGGCCAGGCCCCTCTCCAGGTAGCGGTCGGGTTCCATTATCTGGAGCTCCACGAGCCTCCATCCGAGCAGTCCGGACAGAACCATGAAGATAAGCCCGACGAGCACGATCCGCCTCTTGAGGCGCTTCTGGGCGCCGAGGCGTAGGAGATCGCGACTGGAGCCTCTGCCGGTGGCGGTTGTCGCCGCAGGTGCGGTGCTCAACGGACCCGTAGCGAGAAGGGGTTCTCTGACGGAGTCGGAAGCGGATGAAGGGGGTCACCGGGAACTACGGCCGGCAGGTAGAGGCGGTTGGGTGGCGGTGTCATTCCCAGGCGCCCGGTGGCAGCACTCAGGATCCGGGATGGGCTCTCGAGGCGGGCCACCTCCTCTCGGAGGACCTGTGATCGCTGCTGGCCGTACTCCAGACGATCCTGCAGGCTGTCAAACTCGAACTGTCCGTTGACGAGCACGCTGTGCAGCGATGCCATTGCCAACAGCGCTACGAAGAACCCGAAGACGCTCAGGGCCCCCATGGCCCCGAATGCCGGTCTGCCGCCGGTTGCGGCCCGGCTTCCAGCTGTGCTGCGGGTAGCCCGGTCAGGAAATACCTCGCTGCCTCCAACTGGTCTGACTACCGCTGTCATGCCCGCTCCAGAATCCGTAGGCGGGCACTGGCTGCGCGGGGGTTGTGCTCGACCTCAGCCGCTCCCGGTCGAAGCGCCCTTCTTCTGATTGCCACGGCCTCAGGCCGGGCACCACATCCGCAGGGCAGTTGGGGAGGACACTTGCAGCCGCCGGTCACGGCACTGTCAAACCTGACCTTGACCAGGCGATCCTCGCCCGAATGGTAGGAGATGACCACTCCCCGCCCACCGGGCTTCAGATGCCGTATAGCCGCATCAAGGCCGACGGCCAACTGTTCAAGTTCCGAGTTCACCTCGATGCGTATTGCCTGGAAGGTCCGCTTGGCCGGATGCCCGCCTGTGCGACGTGCCGGAGCGGGTATTGCGGAACGGACCAGGTCAGCCAGCTCTGCCGTATCGGTGAGTGGTCTAGCTGCCACGATCGCCTCGGCGATTCGACGGGCGTAGCGCTCGTCAGAGTTCCGGTAGAGCAGATCGGCCAGCGCGCTCTCGCTGTAACCGTTTACGACCTCTGATGCCGTGCGGCTACGTGTCTGGTCCATTCGCATGTCGAGGGGTCCCGCGTCGCGGTAGCTGAACCCGCGGTCGAGGCGGTCCAGTTGTGGCGAGGAGACGCCAAGGTCAAACAGGAATGCCGAGATCTGTCGGGTGCCGACCCGGTCGAGAACGAGGCCGAGGTCTCCGAAGTCCGAGTGGTGCAGCAGTGCGCGATCTCCGAAGACCGAGAGCCGTCTGCCTGCGGCTGTGAGTGCGTCGGTGTCCCTGTCAAGACCGATGAGGGTGGAGTCCGGGAGGGCTTCGAGCAGCGCTGCCGCGTGGCCGGCTCCTCCGAGGGTCGCATCAAGGATCAGCCCTGCCGGTACATCCGACAGAGCTTCGATCACCTCGTCGAGCATCACGGGTTGATGCTGGAAGTTCTCTGTCGGGTCTGGTCTGTCTGTGTCCATCTGCTCATCTGTTTCCGCGGTTCTGTCCGCATCGCAGCGGTGGGTCCTGCGCCGGCTGCGAACGGTCATCAGCCTCATGGTCTCCCCAGCCGTGGGCTCAAATCCCGCTCCCCCGACGAAAAGCCTCGGCGACGGAACGGTCCAGTTCGTCGGCCATTCCCTCCCAGTCGGGAGCGTTCCAGATCTCGATCCAGTCGATGGCTCCACAGACGACCACGTCGCGTTCGAGTGCAGCGAAATCCCTGAGCCTCGGGGGAACGATGATTCGTCCTTGGGGATCCAGCCTGACCTCCTCGGAGCGGGCTGCGAGGCCTCGAAGGACAGCAGGTTCCGTCTCTCCTGAGCGGACCTCCTCTTCGAGGCGGCGCACCATGGATTCGAAGCGGTCAGCGGTCCAGAGGGCGACACAGCCGGCCCAGGGTGAGAGGTAGGCGGGTCCGTCGAAGTGGGCGCGGAACTTGGCTGGCATGACAAGACGTCCCTTGTCGTCAAGGGTGTGGTCGTGCGTCCCGACGAATGGCATGGCCAGATCTCCCCTTCCCTCCATAACGCTCCACTTTATGGGGATTTAACCCACATAGCAAGCCAGGGAACCCACCTTTCCCCAATCAGGGGGCCAACTGAAGAGGATTCGGGCGTAAGCGAAGGGTGCGCAGGACCCCATGAGAGGCAGAGCAGCGAAAACAGGACGTAAAGCAGCTGTGCCCGACCGGAGTGAGCGAACCTCAGGGAAGCTGGCCCAAAAGGGCCTCGGCGAGTTCCCCGGCATCGACCCCGAGGCCGACGGCCACTCCCTGCAGATCGGCAGACACAGCCTCCTCGGGCTGGAGTCCGAATAGCCGGACCATCTCGCCGGGCCGCCATCGAAGAAGAGCAGCGCACTGGAAGCGGGCTCCACCCCTATTGCGTCTCTGGCTTATCCCGACGACCTTCCGGCCTCCGACCAGAACCTCGCCGGGGCCAATCCCGGCAAAGCAGACCACCTCCGACCACCTGGTAACGACCATCGGACCGTGGTGAACCGTCGCCTCGACATTTATCTCGGCGAGCGCCGCACACCATGCACCGCCAAGCCAACCCACTGATCGGGAGACGTCATCGTTCCAGAGCGGATCTCCCCGCGGCAACAAGATGTCGATCCACAGGACCTCGCCGGGACCTACCAGAACGGCTCCTCCGCCGGACCTTCGCCGCACCACCGACGGCTCCTCGAGCACGGGCATCACCCTCTGGCCACTGCCGACCACCACGGCGACATCTTCGACCTCGTGAACCAGCACACGACGATCGTCGAGGGAGGGCTCTGATCTGTGTCTCTCGGCGATGCTCCCGACCGGGCGCTCAACCACCCAACCTGGCGACATCAGGCACCCTGCTCCATCTCCCTGCACCACTCCAGCCACACCAGCACATCTGCGACATCGGGTTCACGCTCGGCGTCGCCGTACTGGGTCAATGCACGAAATCCCGCGTACGTGGCGTCCGGAAACGGTACAAACGGGGCTCGACGCCACCAACCGCGGGAGGCGAGACGATGAGCCTGTCGCACAGCAACAGGCCAGAGGACGGGCCGACGCAACAGGGCGAGGGCGAGCGCTGCCACCTTGCCGACGCTCACGAGGAAAGCACCAACTCACCCAACGACATCCAGCCGACCGCCGCTGCACCCACGAGCGGTCCATCTGAGCCGAGCCCCGCTGGAACGATCCTGGCGCCATGAGTGAAGTCCAGCCCGCAGTGCCTGCTCAGCTCCTTTTGAGCAGCGTCGAAGAACTCGTCGCCGAAACCGAGTGCCACCGACCCGGCCACCACCGTCAGAGGAAGGTCAAGGAGGTTCACGACAGACGCCACAGCCCTACCTACCAATTGGCCGGTTCGCCTGCGTACCTCCGCCGGGGCATCTTCGACGGGATAGCCGAGTTGGCGGGCAATGGAAGGGCCCGATGCCATAGCCTCGAGACAACCCCGGCTGCCGCATGCACACGGCGGACCCTCCGGGTCGACGATGACATGACCAACGTGACCGGCGTTACCCTCATCGCCGTCGAGTAGACGCCCGTCGACTACCAACCCGCCACCGACGCCGGTGGAGACGACCATTGCCAGGAAGTTCCGGTACCCGGCCGCCGCACCCCGCCACCCCTCACCCAGGGCAAGGGCCTTTGCATCGTTGTCTATCGCCACTGGAATCTCCAGGAGGTCAGCCAACCGCTCCCTGAGGGGAAAGTTGCGCCACTGCGGAATGTTCAGCGGCGACACCGTCTCACCACCAGCCGACATGGGCCCACCGGACCCGACGCCACAGACAGCCAGACCACCTTCGCCCAGGAAAGGGGAAACCAGGTCGCTCAACTGGTCGAACAGGGCTTCAGCTTCAGCTCCTGCCGTGGGTGCCCGCCGGCGACCGAGGACCGCACCGGTCGAGTCAACCAGTGCGGCCTCCAACTTTGTGCCACCGATGTCGATGGCAAGGGCACTGGCCAAGGTCTACCGCCTGCGCAGGTCTGTCAGAATCCGCCGGGGCGGCGTTCTTCTCCGCGGCGAAAGCGGTCCCGCATGCGCTGGCGACTGTCTCCAACCACTGCCTTCAGGGCCGCCCCACGACCAGACTGTGCCACCTGCTGCATGCCGGTCCTTCCCAGATGGCGTGCGTTGCGCTCAAGCGCCAGGGCCGACGCCAGCATCACAAGGAAGCCGAGGAATGACAGAAGGAACGACGTAGAGAGGCTCGCGATCATGATGGTCACACCGAGCAGAAA
Organism: Candidatus Neomicrothrix sp. UBA7884; assembly: GCA_002501135.1. Taxonomy (GTDB): domain Bacteria; phylum Actinomycetota; class Acidimicrobiia; order Acidimicrobiales; family MedAcidi-G1; genus UBA3125. Next base: position 14,892 of record DLRQ01000022.1, on the reverse strand, counting down.
TCCCAGAATCGACCACTTGAGGTGCTGGATCGACTGCGTGTAGACCGTCGTCTGTGAGACCTCGCGCACCAGGCTGGGGTCAGTCTCGTACAGCTGTTCCTCGATCTCGCTGAGGATCCGCTCCTCTTCGTCGGACAACGGCACCGGGTTCTCACCTCTCCTCACCAGTTCTGCGGCCCGTTGCCGGACCGGCTCGTCAGCCCTCAAGCATCGCACAGCAGCACCCACGCAACAACGCACGCGGGCATTTGTCACCACCTCTCACGAATCTGGGCCCCAGGGTTGCCTCCCCGCCGGATCCTTAGATTTCCGGTCTGAGCCGGCTACCTCGTGACCGATGGCCCTGTGGCCGAAGCGGCGCCTTATCCGGTCGACCACACCTTCAGCCTCACGCCATCTCGGCAGACGATCCCCACGCTCCTCCCCGTCCCAACCGGAGCCAGGCAGCTCATCGAGTCGAAGTTGGCGCACCGATCCCTCACGCAGACCACTCAACGACACCCCGAGGAGCCTCACCCCGGGACTCGGATCGATCTTGTCCAGCATGGCGCCGGCCACCTCGGCGATCTCGGCACTGCTGTCGGTCGCGTCAGCAAGGGTCGATGCGCGGGTGATTGTCGTGAAGTCGCCAAATCGGACCTTGATGTTCACCGTTCTGGCCGTCACTCCGGCTTCCCGCGCCCTGCCTGCGACGGAGTCCGCCATTCCGCCCAGCTCGTGCATCAGGGATTCAGGGTCCATCAGATCCACCGTGAAGGTCTCCTCATGGCCGATGGACTTGACGGACTGACCGGGCTCTACCGACCTGTCGTCTACACCCCTGGAGAGGCGCCAGAGTTGGCTGCCGACAGCAGCACCCAGAAGCGACACGAGGGTTGCCTCGGGCACGACAGCAAGGTCGCCGACCGTTACCACCCCTAGTCGCCTCAGGCGCTCCATGGTTCGTGGACCGACCCCCCACACGACCTCCGCCGGGAGCGGCGCCAGAAAGGCCTCGACCGAAGCTGGTGGAACCACGCAGACTCCTGACCCCTCATGAGAACCCGATGTCGACACCCGCGGCTTGGCCTGCTCGCTCGCCAACTTGGCGAGGAACTTGTTGGGAGCCACCCCCACAGAACAGGTAAGGCCCTCCTCTACGGACACCAGACGACGGATCTCCGAGGCAATCCCACCCGGATCTCCGACGCTCCGTCCCGCCCCCCCAACGTCCAGGAAGGCCTCGTCCAGGGAGAGAGGTTCCACCAGCGGTGTGAACCGGTGGAAAATCGCCATTACGCGTCCGCTCACCTCCCGATAGTGGGCGTGGTCACCCGGCAGAAAGACGAGGTCCGGGCAGAGGCTCCGTGCCCTCAAAGACGGCATCGCAGAGCGAATGCCGAACACCCGTGCCTCATAGGAGGCGGCAGCAACCACCCCCCTCTCACCGCTTCCACCGACGACAAGAGGCCTGCCGCGCAGGTCAGGATTTCGCACAACTTCCACGGATGCGAAGAAGGCATCCATGTCAACGTGCAGAATCGGGGTTGCCGGCCTCACCTCCGCTCAACTGTCATTTCCCCCGGCCTAGTTCCGGTAGCCAGGTACTCGAACCGGGCCCCGGGTTCGATCGCTCCTCCCAGCCAGGCCCCGACAGGCTCGCTCACCCACACAGGGGCCGAGACAAGGAGAGTCCTGCTCTCGGCCGGATCCACGAAGCGACCCTCCTCGACAATGCCGTCCGGGTCCTCGAAGAGCATCGACCCATGCCACGACTGCGCCATGAAGACCTCCACCCCGAGCCGCGTGCCGCTGTCCGAAAACTCGACAGACACCTCATAGACACTGGAAGTCCACGACTCGACAATGAGGCCGGTCTCCTCGCGAACTTCGCGGGCCAGCGCCTCGATATTCGTCTCACCGGGGTCAACCACCCCTCCCGGCGGAGTCCACTCCAACTTTCCACCTCGCCTGCGATTGGCAACCAACAAGAGCAGGCCGTTCTGTTCGATGAGGGCCCCGGCGACCCGCCACTCTCGCCACCCGCGTTCCTCCAGACCGACCATAGACACATTCTGCCACCCTCACCGCTGATAGGAGCGGGCGGTAGCCTCACCCATTGTGACAGGCACCGACACAGAGGCAGGCGCTCCCGGGCCACAGTCAGCCGCCCCATCCCTGATGGCCCGCCTTCTGGCATTTATCGCCGTGTTGACAGCCGGCGCCTCTGGAGGTCTCGTCGGATACGCGGTCACCGACCTCCAGTGCGAATCTGGCTGCCCCAACCTGGCCGGCTCAATGGGAGTGCTCGGTGCCGCCCTGGCCGCAGTCGGGGTCGGAATCGTGGTGGCGCTGACGCTTCGGGCAATGGCCGAATGGCGTGCTGGGCAGGCCCAGCAGGCCGCCCGCGACCACCACCCGGTCAACTGAGCGACCATGCCCGACCTCCTGTCCCTCCGGGATCTGGCCCTCCGGACCGCCCGCTCGGTCGCTCCTGAACTCGCCAGGCGGGCCGGCGGGTCGCTCAACACGAAAACGAAGAGTTCAACAACCGACCTGGTCACCGATGCCGACCTCTGGTCCGAGAGCCGAATTGCCGAGCTGCTCCACGACGCCCGTCCAGACGACGCCATCCAGTGCGAGGAGGGAACCACCGTCACGGGAACCACCGGAATCCGGTGGGTAGTGGACCCGATCGACGGCACGACCAATTTCGTTTACGGCCACCCGGGTTTTTCAGTGTCAATCGGCGCCGAGCTGGATGGCGAACCCGCGATAGGTGTCATTCTCGACCCAATCCTGGGTGACGAGTTTGCCGCAGCACTGGGTCACGGCGCGACACGCAACGGAACCGGAATCACAGTGAGCGGCGCCACCGTTCTCTCAGAGGCACTTGTTGCAACTGGCTTTGGCTACCAGCCCGACCGACGCCGCCGACAGGCAGAAGGTCTTGTCGAGATTCTCCCCAGGGTTCGCGACATTCGAAGGATGGGTGGGGCGGCACTCGACCTTGCCTCAGTCGCCTGTGGGCGGGTCGACGCCTTCTTCGAGAGGGGCCTTGCCCCATGGGACATTGCGGCCGGAGTTGTGATCGTGCGCGAGGCTGGAGGCAGGGTGTGCGACCTTTCAGAGGGCAGCCCCACGGGAGACCTGGTGGTAGCCGCACCAGAGGGAATCCTCTCCGAGTTGCTTTTCCTGCTGCGAAGCAGCGGTGCCGATCGGACCTGAACCCGCCCACTACGGGCGCAGAGGCCCGGCGACTCCTAGGATCAGGTGAAGCAGGAGCGGACCCGGAGCACTATTCGCAACTTATGAGCAAGAACATTCTCATCGTCGAAGACGACGAACGAATCCGCACGGCTGTCCGACTGGTCCTCGAGGAGGAGGGGTACGCCGTCGTCGAGACCGAGAGCGGCGAAGCCGCCCTTGAGGTGTTCGCGCCGTCACCGAGCGACGTGGTCCTGATCGACATAATGCTTCCCGGTATCGACGGCTTTGAGGTCTGCCGCCGGATCCGGCGGCTGAGCGAGGTGCCGATCATCATGGTCACGGCACGTGATGACAGCCATGACATCGTCGCTGGGCTCGAGGCCGGAGCCGACGACTACCTGAGCAAGCCTTTCGACCCCAAGGTTCTGTCGGCCCGAATCAGGGCCCTGCTACGCAGGTCCCGCCCATCTGAGACAGCGCACGCCCACCTGGTCATCGACCAACTAGAACTCCTCGCCGACGAAGGCACCGTGCGGGTAGCCGGGAAGCAGGTGCACCTGACACACACCGAGTTCCGGCTTCTCGTCGAGTTGGCATCAGACCCGAACAAGGTCTTCAGCAGAGAGGACCTCCTCGAAGCTGTATGGGACTACGGCTATCTGGGAGACGGCCGCCTCGTCGACGTCCATGTAAGACGGCTTCGCACCAAGATCGAGCCAGACCCCGCCAACCCTCGCTACGTGATCACGGTGCGGGGCATGGGTTACAAGCTGCAGACCTGATGGCCGGGGAAGTCGGGTCTGGCGACGAGCCCTCCGAACTCTCGGTTCCCGTTCCCGACCATGAAGACCCCCGCCCGGCACCCCTCGGTCTCCGGGCCAGAATCTCGCTTTCCTTCGCCGTTGGAGGCCTTCTGGTGTCGGTCGTGCTGGCTGGAGCGACCCTGGTTCTCACCCGCAGACAGCTCATCGACAGCAGGGAGAGCGCTGCGGCCGCTGTAGCGGTTAGCAACGCCACACGTCTCAGCAACCAGCTCACCCACGATGCCACCATCGAGGACCTTCCAGCCATCGCAGATTCGCTTACCAAGATCGAGGGAATCCAACGCCTCATCCGGCTCGGCGATTCATGGCTACCGACACCTGAACTGGACAGTGAGGACCTGCCTCGGCTGCTCCTCGACCAGTTGGCCCAGCGAGAGGCAGGCCAGCAGCGATCCTCCCTCTCCGGACAGACGCACCTGGTGGTGGGCATACCCCTGACCGCATTCGACGCCGACTACTTCGCTGTTGTTGACCTTGCCGACGTCGAGGACACCCTGGGAAATCTTCAGATCGTCCTGTTCGGGGCCAGCATCTTCGCGACCCTCATTGCCGCAGTTTTCGGCGCATGGGTCAGCCAGAGGACCCTTCGCCCTCTGCGGAGGGTCCGAAGTGCCGCCGAGGCCATCGCCGGTGGTCGCCTCGACACCAGGCTCGAACCCCAGTCCGACCCCGACCTCGACCGCCTCGCAGACTCGTTCAACGAAATGGCCAGGGCACTCGAGGAACGCATCCTCCGTGATGCCCGCTTTGCCTCTGATGTCAGCCACGAGTTGCGCAGTCCGTTGACAACGCTCAAGGCCAGTGTGGGTGTACTCGAGGCACGTCGCGAGGAACTGTCGGACCGCTCCCAGACAGCTTTGACCCTGCTGTCAGACGACCTTGAGAGGTTCACCCGGCTGGTCGTCGACCTGTTGGAAATCTCAGGGTACGACGCAGGGGCAGCGGCTCTGGACCTCTCAGAGGTGCAGGTGCTGCAGTTTCTCAGCGCGACCACCAGGGGGATCGGACCCATACCACTTCACATGCCTCCCCACTCCGAGAACCTGATGATCCGGGCCGACAAGCGACGCCTGGCAAGGCTCATCTCAAATCTCCTGGACAACGCCGACCGGTACGGCGGAGGTGCCACCTCAATTGTCGTTGAGAACGACGGCCCAAACCTCAGGATCGCCGTCGAAGACGGCGGACCCGGCATCCCCGAAGCGGAACGGGCCGCAATATTCGAACGCTTCTCCCGTGGTTCCGCCGGCGGCCGTCGTGGCGGCGACAGCGGCACCGGGCTGGGGCTCAGCCTGGTTATCGAGGATGCCAGACTCCACAAGGGAAGGGTCTGGGTTGAGGAGCGACCCGACGGCCTGTCGGGTGCACGCTTCGTGGTCGAACTGCCAGCCGACACGGAGGATGAACTGTGATTAGTGGGTTGACCCGTCGCCGCCTGGCTATTCCCGTCCTGGGGATCGCCGTGATACTGGCCGCCGCGTGCAGCATTCCCCTCGACGAGGCACCACGCGAACTCTCAGCTGAGTTGCCCGATGCCCTCCTGCCCGCCGGCTCAACCACGACTGAAGCGCCTGCTCCGACCGAGTCAGTTGAGATCTTCCTCGCCAGAGCAGTAGCTGACGGACCGATGATGCTCGAGGCCGTAGGGCGCGAGATCGCATCTGACGGCTCTGTAAACGTGATCCTGGACCGGGTGTTCGCCGGCCCCACTGCAGCTGAACAGGAGGCCGACCTGGTGTCGCCCTTTGCTGAGGGAAGTTCGGTTGTCGGCACAATCCTCACCGGAACTCTCCTTGAGGTCCACCTGGACACCCTCGACGGTTTTCCCCAGGACGACTCGATCGGCAACCGCCTCGCCTACGCCATGCTCGTCTGCACGGCCACAGAGCTGATCGTGGGAGCCGACATCGAGGAAGTCAGGATTCTGGTTCAGAGCGACGGTTCCCTCAACCCGATCAGCATCCCCGTCAGCGACGGTGACCCTCCGACAGCCGGAGAGCCCGTGAACTGCTCGGGTTACGAGAGCTTCATTACCAAGAACAGCTAGGGCTCAGGCGAAGAAGACCTTCGCTGTCTCCCAGAGACCTGAATCCAGCTTCTTGACCTCGGCAACCGCTTCAGAGAGGGGCACCAGCACGATCTTGCCTGCAGTCAGGGAAGTCATCGTCCCCAGCCCTCCCTCGTGGATGGCATCAACCGCCGCCACCCCGAAGCGGGATGCCAGGACCCGATCGAAGGCCGTCGGTGTGCCACCTCGCTGAACGTGACCGAGAATCGTGACGCGTGTCTCAAATCCCGTTCGTCTACCTATCTCGTCTGCCACCCGGTGAGCGATGCCTCCCAGACGAACATGGCCAAAGGCATCGACCTCGTCCTCGGGCATATCCATCGTCCCCTCTACAGGCCGCGCACCTTCGGCTACGACAAGTACCGAGGCGAAACGCCCACGGTCATGCCTCCTTCGAACGACTGCACAAACCTCGCCGATGTCGAACGGTTCCTCTGGTACGAGGGTGACAGTTGCGCCACCTGCCATCCCGGCCCATGCTGCGATGTGGCCGACGTGTCGGCCCATGACCTCGACCACCATTACCCGGTCATGCGACTCTGCAGTTGTGTGTAGGCGGTCTATGGCCTCGGTCGCAATCTCGATCGCCGTCTCGAAGCCGAAGGTCATCTCGGTTGCGTTGATGTCGTTGTCGATGGTCTTGGGCACGCCGACCACGGGGAAGCCCAGCTCGTGGAGGCCTCTGGCGCAGGAGAGGGTTCCCTCACCGCCGACGACGACCAGGCCGTCAAGCCCGTGACGGTCGATCGTGCCACGTGCCCGCTCCACACCGTCCTCCATCGCGAAGGGTTGAAGGCGTGAGGTGCCGAGAACCGTTCCTCCCCTGGGGAGGAGTCCCCTGCAGGCGTCGACGTCGAGGACAACCGTGTCGTCCTCGACGACACCCCGCCACCCGTCAAGGAACCCGACCACCTGGTCGCCGAACCCGCGCTCAGCGCGCCTCACCACCGCACGTATCACCGCGTTCAGGCCGGGGCAGTCCCCACCACCAGTGAGCACACCGATTCGCATCTCTCCACCTCGCTAGTGCCGTTGCTCCCCCACAGTGAACGTAACCTCTCTGGATGGCAGTTGTGCTGGCAATCGACGCTGGAACCACCAGCGTCCGGACCGTTGCCGTCGACGAGGGCGGAGTAGTGGTCGACTCCTCTCAACAGGAATTCACCCAGCACTTCCCAAGACCGGGTCTCGTCGAACATGACCCTGTCGAGATCTGGGAGGCGGTGGCAGGCACACTTGCTGTGGTCCGGGGCCGCATGGAGGAGGCTGGAACCCCTATCGCCGCTGTGGGGATCACCGACCAGAGAGAGACGATCGTCGCCTGGAATGCCGACACGGACCTTCCACTCCACAGGGCGATTGTGTGGCAGGACCGTCGCACGACCTCACGGTGCGAAGCCCTCCGGGACCTGGGCCACCTCGATCTGGTACGCGAGACGACCGGGCTGGTTCTGGACCCATACTTCTCGGCGAGCAAGATCGAATGGCTCCTTACCGATGGTGGAGTCGAGGCCGATACTTCGCTCAGGTTGGGCACGATCGACTCCTGGCTGCTGTGGAACCTGACTGGAGGAAGGGTCCATGCCACCGAGCCGTCCAATGCCAGTCGCACCATGCTCTTCGATCTGGCGACGGGAGCATGGTCTGAGGAGATGTGCTCGCTGTTCGGCGTTCCCATGGCCTCACTGCCTGAGATCCGCCCTTCATCGGGCCGCTTTGGCGTCACGTGTGACGACGGCCCACTGCCACCCGGTACACCGGTCAGCGGTATCGCCGGCGACCAGCAGGCTGCCCTCTTCGGTCAGGCCTGCTTCGAGGCCGGTGAGGCCAAGAACACCTACGGCACCGGGTCCTTTGTGCTCGCCAACATGGGATCCACACTCCCTGACCCCGTCGATGGACTCCTGACGACCGTGGCATGGACCCTTGCCGAGGGCGAGCCGCCCACATACGCCCTCGAGGGCTCCATCTTCGCAACGGGTGCCACAATCCAGTGGCTCCGGGACGGGCTGGGAATCATAGATTCCGCATCAGAGGTCGGGCCCCTGGCTGCCTCTGTCGCTGACACCGGCGGCGTCTATCTGGTGCCGGCATTCGTCGGGATGGGAAGCCCTTGGTGGGACCCGCGGGCCCGGGGCATAATCGTCGGCCTCACCCGCGGTTCAGGTCGTGCCCACCTAGCCCGTGCTGCAGTTGAGGCCATGGCCTTCCAGACACGCGACGTGATCGATGCAGTCGGTCGAGGCGGCGGCCCGGCCATCACCCGTCTGCGTGTTGACGGTGGCGCCTCCGTGATGGACCTGCTTCTTGAACTTCAGGCCGACCTGCTGGACATGCCGGTAACCAGGTCGGCGGTTCAGGAGACCACAGCCCTCGGTGCAGCATGGCTGGCCGGCCTCGGCGAGGGCTTCTGGTCGTCTACTGGCGAGTTGGCCGGCCTCTGGAAAGCCGAAACAACCTTCAGGCCGACGCAGGATCGGCAGGCGGCAGAGGTGTCCTACGGTCGCTGGCTGGCGGCGGTCGAACGCAGCCTGGCATGGGAACAGGCTGACTGAAGCCGGACTCAGACCTCGAGGTCAACAAGAACGTTGCGCATGTGCCGGACCGCCTGAGCGATCCTCTGCTCATTTTCGATGAGTGCAAAGCGGACATGGTTCTCGCCACCCGGGCCAAACCCGATTCCCGGCGAGACCGCCACGTTTGCCTCACGCACCAGCATGCTGGCGAACTCGATCGAACCCATGGAACGGTACGGCTCGGGTATGGGTGCCCAGGCGAACATCGTTCCCCGCGGAGGCTGGAGGGGCCAGCCGATGCGGTTCAGCCCGTCACAGAGGGCGTCCCTGCGGAGTTGGTAGGTTTCGCGTACCTCGGTCGGATAGTCGGCAGCCTCGTTCAGCGTGACGGTCGCTGCGATCTGTATCGGCTGGAAGCTTCCGTAGTCGAGGTAGGACTTGAGCTTCGTCAGCGCCGCAATTACCTCGGCATTGCCGACCATGAAGGCAACCCTC
>DLRQ01000022.1:0-5493 GCA_002501135.1 Candidatus Neomicrothrix sp. UBA7884 | reverse complement strand
TTGCCGACCATGAAGGCAACCCTCCAGCCGGCCATGGAGAAACTCTTGGTCATGGAATAGAGTTCGACGGCCACCTCATCGGCTCCGGGAACCTGCATTATCGATGGCGGCTCATAACCATCGAAGCCGAGGTCCGCATATGCGAAATCGTGGACCAGGATGACATCGCGCTCCCTCGCGAATGCAACAACCTCTTCCATGAACTGCAGGTCCACGCATGCGGTGGTCGGGTTGTGGGGGAACGAGAGAACTATCACCCGTGGCCTCGGCCACGAATACTCCCATCCCTCTCTCAGCATTCCGATGAAGTCGCCGTCAAGGGTGAACGGCATCTCGCGCACCTCGGCGCCGGCAAACAGCGGCGAGTAGCGGTGGATCGGATATGAGGGCGACGGAACCAGAGCAGCATCTCCAGGTTGCAGGAGCACCCACATCAGGTGGGAGAACCCCTCCTTGGCACCAATGGTGTTGAGGACCTGCGTGTCAGGATCGAGGTCCACGTCGAAACGGCGCTTGTACAGGGCAGAGACCGCCTCACGCAGTTTTGGTAGACCTCGGCTGGAGGAGTAGCGGTGGTTCCGTGGGTTGCGGGCCGCCTCGACGAGCTTCTCGACAGCCAGGTCGGGGGAGGCAAGATCGGGGTTGCCGAACCCCAGGTCGATGACGTCCTCGCCGGCCCTGCGAGCCTCGACCTTGAGGTTGTCAATGATGGTGAACACGTAGGGGGGCAGAGACGTGATGCGCCGGAACTCCATGGCGGGAGCGTACTTCTAGTGGGTTCGGGTCAACTGGAGATACCCGCGGCCGGGTGGGTCGGTCGGAGCACTGTTCAGGTGGTGTGTGTACCCGCTTCGACCCTGAACTTGAGATCGTCGATCGCCGTGTGGACGACCTTGGCCTCGAGGCGCCTCTTTACGAAGCCGGGCAACCTCACCAGCAGGTCGACATCGAGGTCGTAGGCGAGCAGTGTCGAGTCGGGGTCGCCGTCGACTGCCATGAACTCGTAGTCGCCGGTCATGCGCGAGATGACGTCGCCCTCGACCAGGCGCCACGAGATACGCAGGGGGTTGGATCCGTAGGTGTAGCGGAGCGTGTAGGAACTACTGCGACCCATCGCTGCCGCCCGGAAGGCCACGTCGCCGGGTCGTCCGTCTTCATCGCGGGCAAGCACCCTGGCCTCTTTGATGTCGGGTGCCCACTCGGAGAATCGTTCAACGTCGAGGACCGTCTCGTAGCAGCGCCGTGGTGACGCTTGAATCGTGACGTGCTGGCTGGCGTGCTCTGTCATCGCGTTTCTCCTCCTTCTGGACCCTACCGGAGCAACCCGCAGGATGGTGGGAGGTATTTCATCGCCCACCGCAGGCGGGGTTCAGGTCAGGTTCGGAGTTCGGCGTTGTCGATCCCGAGACGGAGGTGCTCGGCCAGGACGTCGTAGGAGAACTCACGGACTGCCCGCTCGCGGGACTCACGGGACATCTGGCCCCGGGTCTGCTCGTCGTCGAGAATCTGGCCGATGGATTCGGCAACCTCCCTGTCGGACTCCGGCTGTTCAACGACAAGCCCAGTCACACCGTGTTCGACGGCTTCGGCGGCACCACCGCTGTCGCCGGCAACCTGGGGTACCCCGCAGGCCGCTGCCTCCACGAACACGATTCCGAAACCCTCCTGTTCGAGACCACGCCACCTGGACCGGCATGGCATGGCAAACACGTCTCCGGCTCCGTACACACCGTGCAGCAGGCGGTCCGGCACCCGACCCAGCAGGCGAACCGGTGCAGCAGTGTGTTCGATTAGATCGGTAAGACGTCTGTGGTCACGGCCTGTGCCGGCGATGGCGACGACCAGATCGGGAAAACGCGAGCGCAGCCGACCTGCTGCCCTGACGAGGACGTCCATTCCCTTCCGGGGCACGAGACGGCTCACCCCCACCACCACAGGGGCATCGGTTGGCAGGCCCAACTCTGTTCTGACGGAGTCCCTCTCGGCCCTGTCGAGGGGCGAGAAGCGGTCGGTATCGACCCCTGGGGGCACGATCAGTGTCGGAAGGGAAGACCGGGCGGCCCTCTCCGCCTCGGCCGCTGCATAGCGCCCGGCACAGATGACCAGGGACGCGCCACGCAGCACCTTTCCAAGCAGGCCCCGGGTGAACGGAAGGCGACCGGGGATGGCCACCTCGGCGCCGTGCAGGACGACTGCGTAGGGCCGCCCGGTCGACGGCGCCGAAAGCCCGACAGGTAGTGCCGGGTCCCAGATGACCAGTTCGGCACCAGTCTCCTCCGAGAGCCTATTGACCCTGCCGGATAACCACGGGAAGGGCAGCAGGAAGGGCTCTCGGGAGCGGGTCACGTCGAATCCCTGGGCGGCGTCGAACTCATCGTCGCCTCTGTAGGGGGTGGTGTGAACCGAGAAGTCCCCGGGAGGTAGCCGACGCCAGAGTTCCCAGAGGTACGACTGGATTCCGCCCAACTTTGGCGGAAAGTCGTTGGTGACGAGGATATGACGTCTCATCGGATGCTTCCGTCGAGCAGGTCCGCTCGATCCAACTCGAGAGCCGCCCATTCAGCATGACCGCGCAGCATCGGGTCAGAGGCGTTGAGGTTCTCCGTGAGCGCCCGGACAACCAGGGGATCGTTGGCATCGGCCGTGTTACCGAGAACAACGAGTGCGTTGCGACGCAGGTATCGGGGGTCCCGTTCGGCGATGTACCAGCGCCCGAACCTTGCTAGGAGGTCATCGTCGGCGGCAGCCAGGACCTCGACCGCCTCGACGTCGGCAGCCGTGTCGGTGCTTCCCTCCGCTGACCGGTCTGCGCGGCCAACCGGACAGACCTCCTGGCAGTCGTCGCAGCCGTAGATTCGCCCGCCCATTGCCTTGCGGAACTCCAGGGGAATGTCGCCGGGAGCCTGTACGAGCCAGGCAAGGCAGCGTCGGGCGTCGATGACGCCGGGTTCGACGATCGCACCGGTAGGGCATCCGTCGATGCAGGAGCGACAGGTTCCGCAACCGTCGGCAACCACTTCCTGGTCGGCTGGGAGCGCAGCATCGGTGACCACGGAGCCGAGGACGAACCAACTGCCGTGTCCGGGAATAAGGACGTTTCCGTTGCGACCGAACCAACCGATACCGGCTCGCACGGCCGCGGCACGGTCGACGAGGGAGTTGTTGTCGGCCACAACCCTGGCAGTACAGGAGGCGGCAATGAGGCGGCCGGCAACTACCTCGAGAGCCGCTCTCAAGTCGCCGTAGTGGTCGTGTCGCGCATAGGCGGCGATCCGGGCTCTGCCGGGACCTGCATCGGGCAGGCGGGGCGCTGAGACACGCATCGCTCCGACGATGATGGACCTTGCTCCTTCCAGGATGCGGCCCGGATCCGTGGAGCGCTCCGGGTTGCGGAACGTGAACTGCATGTCGGCATGCAGGCCTGCCTCACGCCGTCTGAGTATTTCTGCGAGGGTCGCCTCGAACGGCTCAGCCGTGGTCACTCCAATGGCATCGAGGCCTGCTGACAGGCCGATCGACTTGAGTTCGGCTACCTCGGGCGGCGCGACGCCGACGTTACCGAGCACCGGCGCTGATCGAATCTGCTGTGACACCCCGCCATGCTCGCACGCAGCGGGCCCGGAGCGTCGGCTCAGCCCCTGTCGACGTGTCTGAGTGGCGGAACAAGGCCAGCACCGGCCAACAGGGAGATGGCCCTGTGTTCTGCCAGTTCCACCACGACGGCTTCACCGGGCTGGCGGCTGCACAGATAGGTGACCATGCAGTCGGAACATGCATCGGTGTCAACCAGGCTGCAGTCGTTGCAGTCGATCAGCAGTGGTGGACCGGTGTGGGTGGGGAGTGGATTTCTGGGAAGGAATGCCATACACACATCATGGAGACAGGGTGGGACACTCCCCTCACGGAGTCTCCGAAACTACGCTTGATCTGCAATATCAGTCGGAAATCGACTGGAGCACGCGGGTGGCTGCTCCCGAGTCAATGGACTCACCTGCCGCCTCCAGTCCCGACACCAGGTCCTCCGAAACACCTGCAACCACAAGCCCTGCGGCAGCGTTCAACACCACGATGTCCCGCCTCGCACCACGATCCTCGCCGGACAGTACCCCCCTGAGGATGACAGCATTCTGCTCCGGGTCCCCGCCAACCAGATCGGCCGGATCAGCGAGCCGAATCCCCAGGTCGGTCGGGTCAAGGTCCCAGCGGCTGATGTGTCCGTCGCGGAGTTCGACCACCCTCGTCGGCCCGGTCGTCGCGATCTCATCCAGATGGCCGTGACCAGTCACCACCAACGAATGGACCGACCCCTGGGCCTTGAGCACCTCTACCATCCGGTCGGCGAGTTCGGCCTCGGCGGCGCCGATCACCTGGCGCCTCACCCGACCGGGGTTGGACAGGGGGCCGAGGACATTGAAGACGGTCGGAACACCAATGCCTGCCCGCACCGGTCCTGCGAACCTCATTGCCGGATGGAAGGTACGTGCGTAGGCGAAACCGATACCCCTGCCCGTCACCTGTCTCTCCAACTCGGTCGGCGTCAGGTCGATGTCGACGCCCATGACCTCCAGCAGATCAAAGGCACCCGAGGATGACGAAGCCCGCCGGTTCCCGTGCTTGCAAACGGTCGCACCTGCCCCGGCAGCCACAAAACAGGCCATGGTTGAAACGTTCAGAGCGCCGTGCCTTCTGGCCGGAGATCCACCGGTTCCAACAATGTCGATCGTTCCCTCGGGCAGGTTCAGGGGCTCGGCGGCCGCCACCATGGCCCTGACGAGACCTGTCGTCTCCTCGGCAGTCTCACCCTTGATCTTGAGCGCAACCAGAAAAGCGGCAATCTGTGCAGGATCAGCGACCCCCGCCAGAATCTCGGCAAGCACTGACTCTGCCTCTGAGGCACTCAGATCGTCACCGTCACACAGGCGCGTCAACAGGCCGGGCCAGCCACCCAGGTCATCAAGGGGCACGGATCGCGCCCTCAGGCGGTGCGCCGGCGGCGCCTGGTGATCCGGCGTCGCTCCAACTCGGTAGCGCCACCCCATACGCCGGTGGGCTCGCGTCGCGAGAGGGCGTAGTCAAGGCAGGCCTGTCGGACGTCACAACCCTCGCAGACGGCCTTGGCCCGTTCAGCCTGAAAATCCTCATCCGGGTCCGGGTAGAAGATCGACGCGTCCAGGCCTCGGCATGCACCTCTCTGGTGCCATGCGACCACGACGGTCCCGGTGTCAGAAGTTGCTCCCATGTCCCCGGCAGTTGATACAGCGCTACAGGCAGCGACGCAAGCCCGATTGCCACAAACCCGCGGGGAGCGCCCGTCCAGATTCGAGCCCCTGATGTCTCCGTTGGATATCGACCTCCCCCGCGCCACACTGGTGAAGACGGTGAGCCGGCCGGGTGGCCGCGGCGTGGTCCGCCACGCTGAGGAAGGTCGGGGCTCCAGAGGACAGGATGCTGGCTAGCGGCCAGTCGGGGCGACCCGCAGGAAAGTGCCACAGA
>DLRQ01000005.1:15135-15537 GCA_002501135.1 Candidatus Neomicrothrix sp. UBA7884 | reverse complement strand
CACGACATCATGACCCCCGGCGACGCCCCCGACGTTCTGGTGGCCATGAACCCGGCGGCACTCAAGTCCGACCTCCACAAGCTGGTGCCCGGCGGCACCCTGATCGTGAACGCCGACGCGTTCGACGAACGCAACCTGGCAAAGGCCGGCTACGAGACCAACCCACTCGACGGCTCAGACCTCGATGGCTACATGCTCATCACGGCGCCCATGACCAGCCTCACCAAGGAGGTCTGCAAGGATCTCGGAGTCAAGCCGCGTGATGCCGAGCGGTCCAAGAACTTCTTCGCCCTTGGCCTGGTGTCGTGGATGTACAGCCGCCCGACCGAACCCACAATGGAGTGGATCGACACCAAGTTCGCCGGCCGTGACCTGATCATCGCTGCCAACAAGGCGGCGTAT
>DLRQ01000005.1:0-14732 GCA_002501135.1 Candidatus Neomicrothrix sp. UBA7884 | reverse complement strand
AGCCCGGCACCTACACGAACATCAACGGAAACACGGCGCTGGCATGGGGTCTGGTGGCTGCCGGCGAACTGTCCGGGCTTCCGGTGTTCCTCGGCTCGTACCCGATCACACCCGCCACCGACATTCTCCATGAACTGTCAAAGCACAAGTCGTTCGGAGTCACCACATTCCAGGCCGAGGACGAGATCGCAGCTGTCGGCTCGGCGCTGGGGGCCTCGTACGGTGGCTACCTCGGCGTCACCACAACGAGTGGCCCGGGAGTGGCGCTGAAGTCCGAGACAATCAGTCTTGCGGTCAGCCTCGAGTTGCCCCTGGTGATAGTTGACATCCAGCGTGGTGGCCCGTCGACGGGGCTCCCCACCAAGACCGAGGCCGCCGATCTGCTCATGGCCATGTACGGCCGTCACGGCGAGGCACCGCTACCGGTGGTGGCTGCCAGCACCCCGGCCGACTGCTTCGACGTGGCAATCGAGGCGGCCCGCATTGCGCTGACCTACCACACCCCCGTGATCCTCCTGTCCGACGGCTACCTGGCCAACGGCTCCGAGCCGTGGTGCCTCCCCGAGGTCGACTCCCTCGCACCGATTCCGGTGGAGTTCGCCACCGAGTTCAACCACACCAACGCCGACGGCGAGCCCGAGTTCTGGCCCTTCCTCCGCGACGAGAACCTGGTGCGGCCTCTGGCGCCTCCGGGCACGCCTGGCCTGATGCACCGGATCGGTGGCATCGAAAAGCAGGACGGTTCCGGAAACGTCAGTTATGACACACAGAACCACGGTCACATGGTGGCAATCAGGGCCGATCGCATCTCACAGATTGAAGTACCCGATGTCGAGGTAATCGGCCACCCGGAGGCCGACGTGCTGGTCGTGGGCTGGGGTTCAACCTGGGGTGCCATCACCGGAGGCGTGCGGCGAGTCGCAAACGCCGGCCACAAGGTTGCCCAGGTGCACCTGACCCACCTGAACCCGTTCCCGAAGAACCTCGGTGAGGTGCTGGCCCGTCACAAGAAGGTCCTCGTTCCCGAGATGAACCTGGGCCAGTTGGCAAAGATGATCCGGGCCGAGTACCTCGTCGACGCCCAGGCCATCGGCAAGGTAACCGGTCAGCCGTTCACTGCCGGAGAGATCGAACAGGTAACGCTCGGAGCCCTCGATGACTGACGCTCTCAAAGTCGCCACGACCGATGTCGGTGAGGCTCCCGAGACGAGCCGATCCGACTGGCAGAGCGACCAGGAGGTCCGGTGGTGTCCGGGCTGTGGCGACTATTCGGTGCTAACCGCCATCCAGCTCCTGCTTCCCGAGCTGGGGGTGAGGCGCGAAAACACCGTCTTCATCTCGGGCATCGGCTGTGCAGCGCGCTTTCCGTACTACATGGACACCTACGGTGTGCACACCATCCACGGTCGTTCCCCGGCGTTCGCCACAGGTCTGGCCATGGCCCGCCCCGATCTCGACATCTGGGTCATCGGTGGCGATGGCGACATGCTGTCGATCGGCGGCAACCATCTCATCCACGCCCTGCGACGCAACATCAACCTGAACATCTTGTTGATCAACAACCAGATCTACGGTCTCACCAAGGGCCAGTACTCGCCGACGAGTGAGACCGGCAAGGTCACGAAGTCGTCGCCTATGGGTGCGACACCGCGGCCGTTCAACCCGGTGAGCGTTGCCCTCGGTGCAGAGGCAAGTTTCGTGGCACGCACACACGACATGGACCGCAGGCACATGCAGGAGACCTTCCGGCGTGCACATCTGCACGATGGTGCGGCGTTCGTCGAGGTCTACCAGAACTGCAACGTGTTCAACGACGGGGCGTTCGGTGCGATCACCAAGAAAGACGCCCGCGACGACATGCTCATAGAACTGAGCCACGGCGAGCCGGTCCGCTTCGGTGCCGAGAGCGAACGAGGTGTCGCCCGCCGTGAGGGTGGCGTTGAGATCGTCGATGTGGCCGACGTCGGCGAAGATGCCATCCTCGTGCATGACGAGTCGCTTACCGATCCGTCTACGGCGTTCTCACTTTCACGTCTGGCAGAGGGACCGCACACACCGACCCCGATCGGCGTGTTCCGCGCCTGTAAGCGCGACGAGTACGGCAGGGCCGTGGCAGACCAGATCGCCAACGTGACTGCCAGCCGCGGCAAGGGTGACCTCTCGGCTCTGCTGCGTTCCCTTCCCACCTGGGAGGTCTGAGCGCAACGGGCTCGCGCCCGATGCCTCCACCATGAGTTGGGCTCTGGACCTCGACGGGGTCGTCTGGCTTGGGACAGACGACATCCCCGGTGCCGCCGACGCTGTGGCTCGCCTGCAGGCTGCGGGTGAGAAGGTGCTGTTTGTGACCAACAACTCGGGCCGCCGGGTGGCTGACGTCGAGGCCAAGCTGGCCTCTCACGGAATCGACGCCATGGGCGGGGTCATTACCTCGGGCATGGCCGCGGCACAGATGGTCGAGCCGGGCGAGACCGTCGTGGGCCTTTGTGGGCCGGGAGCGCGTGAGGAGTTGGAGGCAAGGGGTGCCATCGTCGTGCGAGAGGGCCCGGCCGACACGGTTGTGGTCGGCTTCCACGAGGACTTCGACTTCTGGGGTCTGACGGCCGGGGTTCAGGCGGTGCTGGGCGGGGCACGGCTGTTGGGCACCAACGAGGATGCGTCTTGGCCAGCCGAGGACGGCATCCGCCCCGGTGCCGGGGCACTGGTGGCCGCTGTGGCCACGGCGGCGGGTGCCACGCCGCAGTTCGCGGGCAAGCCCCACCGACCAATCTGTGATCTGGTGCTCGATGCCGCCGGCCCGACCGGAACTGTCGTGGGAGACCGTCCGGATACCGACGGCCTCCTGGCGCGGGCCCTTGGCTGGAAATTCGCCATGGTTCTGTCGGGGGTAATGGGTGATGACGACATGCCGTTCGACCCGGTTCCCGATTCGGTGCATGCCGACCTGGCAGCGGTTGTGGACGAGGCCCTTCGGTGAGCCAGCGGCGGCGCCTCGACCAGGAGATGGTGAGGCTTGGCCTCGTCGAGAGCCGTTCGGTGGCCCAGGCCGTGATCGCCGATGGCCGTGTCACGGTCGATGGTGCGCCGGCGTCCAAGGCCGCCCGTCTGGTGGACCCGGCACAGGCCGTGGTCGTTGCCGGCCCGCCAGCAAGGTTCGTGAGCCGTGGTGGGCTGAAGCTGGAGGCGGCCCTCGAGCGGTTTGGTCTGGACGTTGCCGGCCTGGCGGTCATCGACGTTGGTTCGAGCACCGGTGGGTTCACCGACTGTCTGCTTGCGGGCGGTGCCGAGTCGGTGGTGGCCCTCGATGTCGGCAGGGGGCAGCTCCACGAGAGCCTCCGTGGCAACCCCCGCGTCGCTGTTCACGAGCGCACCAACGTCAAGTCGGTTGATCCTGAGGTCGTCGGGGCTCCGTTTGACCTGCTGGTCGCTGACCTCTCGTTCATCTCGCTGCGGACCGTTATGGCCGACCTGTTCACCCTGGTTGGTGACGATGCCCCGATGCTTCTCCTCGTGAAACCCCAGTTTGAGGCCGGAAAGCCCGAGGTGGACCGCGGCAGCGGGGTCATTCGGGACCCTGAAGTCTGGCTGAGGGTGCTCATCGAGGTCGAACGGTCGATTCGCGGCCACGGAGCCGCCATCATGGAGGGCATGGTCTCTCCGATTACAGGCGCCGATGGCAACGTTGAGTTCCTGGTGCACGTGGTGCGGGGCGACGCCCCGGAGTTTGATCCGGCGGCTCTGGTCGCCGAGGCCGTGAACCTCACCGGTGGGGGAGGTGCCTGATGGCGGTCGTGGGCCTGGTCGTGCACGAGGACCGCGAGGCTGCAGTCGAACAGGCCGACGTGTTGGCGGCACGCCTGGGTAATGAGGGTCACGAGATCCGCCGCTCGGGCGACGACGGCTTCGGTGCCGGTGGTTCAGCTGAGCTGGACCTGGTGGTGAGCCTCGGCGGCGATGGTTCCATCCTGCGTGCGGTGGGTCTGCTCGACGGTGCGGCGGTGCCCGTGCTGGGTGTCAACTTCGGCCACCTCGGCTACCTGACCGCAGTTGAGCCCGAGGATGCCGTCGATGCCGTGGCGAGGACCCTTGCCGGTGACCACGGGCTCGAGGAGCGGATGATGTTGCGCGTGGAACTACAGAGGGCCGACGGCTCGAGTGTCGCCGTCGACTACGCCCTCAACGAGGTCGTGGTCGAGCGCACTGCCGCAAGCCAGACAGTCCGGCTGGGTGTGTCGCTGGACGGCGATTTCTTTACCTCGTATGCGGCTGACGGGATGGTTGTGGCCACGCCCACCGGATCGACGGCGTATGCCTTTTCGGCCCGTGGGCCGATCGTCGACGCCCTGCACCGTTGCATCCAGGTGACGCCGGTGTCGCCGCACATGCTCTTTGACCGGACGCTCGTGTTGAACCCCTCGAGTGAGGTGTGTCTGGAGGTGCTGGGCGAGCGTTCGGCGACCGGGACTGTCGATGGTCGGGTGCTCGGTGACCTTGAACCTGGTGACCGGGTGGTTTGCACGGCTGCGGATCGTGTGGCGCAACTGGTCACGTTCGGCAGGCGTGACTTCGAGCAGTTACTCAAGACCAAGTTCGGTCTCGAGGACCGCTAGGGCCTGATCTGTCTGTTGCATCTGGCCCGCCCCTGTCGGATGGTCACCCAACCTTGTCGCAGGTGCGTGCGAGGATGCTCCCCATGTTGCTTGAGATGCGCGTTGCCGACCTAGGGGTGATCGAGGAGGTCTCCATCCTGTTCGGCCCCGGTCTGACCGCCGTCACCGGCGAGACCGGTGCCGGCAAGACGCTCATCGTGGGTGCCATCGAGTTGCTGCTGGGTGGCCGTGCCGACCCTTCCATTGTGCGGCCCGGTTCCGACGAGGCTGTTGTCGAGGGCCGCTTTCTCACCGGTGACGACGAGGTGCTCGTTCGTCGGGTAGTGCCACGAGACGGCCGTAGCCGTGCCTATCTCGACGGGCAGCTGGCCACGGCCGCAGCCCTTGCCGACCTGGGTTCGTCCCTTGTCGACCTGCACGGTCAGCACGCCCATCAGAACCTTCTTGCCGGGCCGGCCCAGAGGGCGGCCCTGGACCGCTTCGGAGGTGTCGACCTGGCACCTCTGCACGATGCCGTCGAGTCCCTCGCCGCCATTGACATCGAACTTGAATCGGTGGGCGGAGACGAACGGGCGAGGGCGCGAGAGATCGACCTACTCCGCTACCAGGTGGCCGAACTGGACGATGCGGCCATCGAGGACCCCGACGAAGACGACCGTCTCGCGGCTGAGGCTGCGATTCTGGCCGATGCAGGTGCCCACCGTGAGGCCGCCGGGGCAGCCCTGGTTCTCCTCGACGGTGACGGCCCGGTATCTGAGGCGCTGGCCTCAGCGCTGGGCCACCTGGTCGAGCGTCCACCATTTTCCGACCTGGCCGACAGGCTGGCAGGAATGGGGGCCGACCTGGCCGACCTGTCGGCATCGCTGCGTGTCCTGGCCGAGACCGTCGAGGAGGATCCCGCACGTCTCGACGAGGTTGGGGAGCGTCGGCGCCTGTTGGCCGAGTTTCGGCGCAAGTACGGCAACAGCTTGGTCGAGGTCATGGACTACCACCGCGACGCAGCCGAACGTTTGGCGGGCCTGCTGGACCACGATGCCCGAGCGGCGGTTCTCGATGCCGAGCGGGTTGCTGCCGAAGCCGCCCGTGTGGAGGCTGCCGGCGTGGTCCGCGATGCCAGACGCCGCGCCGCTCCAGATCTGGCTGCACGTATCGAGTCGTATCTGCGAGAGCTGGCCATGCCTACAGCATCCATCGGCGTGTCTGTCGACGGCGAGGCCGGCGATGACGTGGTGATACTTCTGGCCGCAAACTCGGGGGCCGCACTGCTACCTCTGTCCAAGGTGGCATCGGGCGGCGAGTTGGCGAGGGCCATGCTGGCGGTGCGCCGGGTGCTCACCGCCTCACCCCCCACGCAGGTGTTCGACGAGGTAGATGCCGGAATCGGTGGCGAGGTGGCCCACGCCGTTGGTGCCTCGCTGGCTGAGCTGGCAACCCACAGCCAGGTGCTGGTGGTGACCCACCTCGCCCAGGTGGCCGCCTACGCCCACAGCCAGGTCACGGTCACAAAGCGTGATGACGGGGAGATGACTGTGGCCACAGCCACCGTGTTGGGTGACGACGAACGCGTCGTTGAACTGTCACGGATGCTCTCGGGTTCTCCCGAGAGCGGAACAGCGCAGGATCACGCCGTCGAGTTGCTGGCTGCGGCCTCGGCTTCACGCGAAGCGTGACCGGCGACCGCTGCTTCCCTCCGGCCTGCCGCGCGAGCCCGTTGACCCGCGGATAGATTGGGGCCCCGTGACGAAACACATCTTTGTGACGGGCGGCGTCGCAAGTTCGCTCGGTAAGGGCCTCACCGCCGCATCCCTCGGTCGCCTCCTCAAACAGCGTGGTCTCCGGGTCGTCATCCAGAAGCTGGATCCGTACATCAACGTTGATCCGGGCACGTTGAACCCGTTTGAGCACGGCGAGGTGTTCGTGACCGACGACGGCGGCGAGACCGATCTTGACCTCGGCCACTATGAGCGCTTCATCGACGAGAACCTCACCCGCGATTCCAACGCCACCTCCGGGTCCATCTACTCGGCGGTCATAGCCGCTGAACGCCGGGGCGAATACCTTGGACGCACCGTTCAGGTGATTCCCCATGTCACCGACGAGATTCAACGCCGCATCAGGATGCTCACCGGCGAGGCGATCGACGTCGTCATCACCGAGGTCGGTGGCACCGTCGGCGACATCGAAATCCTTCCCTTCCTCGAGGCCATCAGGCAGTTTCGCCTCGACGCCGGCGACGCCAACGTCTGTTACGTGCACGTGACCCTGGTGCCCTACATCGCACCCTCGGGTGAGCACAAGACCAAGCCCACCCAGCATTCGGTGGCGGAGCTGCGTAGTGCCGGCATTCAGCCCCACGCCATCGTGTGCCGCAGCGACGAGCCCATCAGCGACGAGTTGGAACGTAAGATTTCGCGGCTCTCGAACGTGCCGTTCGACGGTGTGGTGAACGCTCCCGATGCCGGCAGCCTCTACGAGATCCCACTGGTGCTCCACGACGAGGGACTCGACGACTACCTCTGTGGCGTTCTCGGAATCGACGCCGGTCCTCCAGACCTCGCCGACTGGAAGGCGCTGAACCAGCGGGTGGCCGATGCCACCACGCCGGTGCGAATCGGTCTCATCGGCAAGTACGTGAGCCTCGTCGACGCCTACCTGTCGGTTGTCGAGTCGCTCAACCATGCTGGCATCCATCACGGTGCCGACATCGACATCGACTGGATCCAGGCCGAGGACGTCGAGGGCCTGCTGGCCGAGAACCGGCTGCGTGACCTCGATGGCATTGTGATCCCCGGCGGTTTCGGCGAGAGGGGCATCGAGGGCAAGATCGCAGCTGCCGGCTATGCCCGCGAGAACGACATCCCGTGTTTGGGACTCTGTCTTGGCCTTCAGTGCATGGCCGTCGAGTTTGCCCGCAACGCCCTGGGTCTCGAGGGTGCGCACTCCAGCGAGTTCCAGCCGGGCACACCACACCCTGTAATCGACCTCATGGAGTCGCAGCGTGATGTGACCGACCTTGGTGGCACCATGCGCCTTGGTGCCTATGTGGCGCAGTTGAAGCCCGGTTCCAGGGTTGCCGAGATCTACGGCGAAGAGGTCGTTTCCGAGCGGCACCGCCACCGCTACGAGTTCAACCCCCGTTACCGCGAGCGCTTTGACGGCACGGGCTTTGTCTGCTCGGGTGAGTCTCCCGATGGGCGCCTCGTCGAGTTCGTCGAGCTCGACGATCACCCGTTCTGGATCGGCACACAGGCTCACCCGGAGTTCAAGAGCCGTCCCGATCGGCCAGCTCCGCTGTTCAGGGCGTTTGTCGAGGCTGCGATGGGCAGGGCCGAGGGCCGCAACCCGCAGCTGCTGCAGTTGGACGAGGTCGACGTCGGAGCAGTCGGCTGACCGCGGGCCTCCGGGGCCTCGTGGGTCGGCTCCCACATCTGGCCCTACGTTTCTTTGGTTCTCTGAGGCCCGGTGGGCCTTCAGCGGTTGACGAGGCCTGGGCCGAGTCGCATCTGGTGCCAGGTGAGGTTGACCTGTGGCGTCGCCTGTCGAACCCCGACCGGCGGCACCTGATGAAGGTGGCGCGCGATGTGGTCGGCGTGTTGGGCGACGCTGAGCGACCGGTGGTTGCTGCGGCGCTGCTGCACGACGTGGGCAAGTTGGGTTGCGGGTTGGGGACCATGGGCCGTGTTGTGGCGACGCTGGCTATTGCCGGCACGTCGCGGTCGACGCTTGAGGCCTGGGCCGGGGGCCGGGGTTTCACGGGTCGGGTCGGCCGCTACTTCTGCCACCCCGAGTCGGGTGCGTTGCTGCTGGAGGCGGCTGGCAGCGACGCTTTCACGGTGGCCTGGGCCCGTGAGCACCAGAATCCGTCTGGTTCCTGGAGTGTCGATGCGAGGCTGGCCGAGGTGCTGGCCGGCGCCGACCGGTAGTCAGGCTGGCAACAGGCCCATATTGGTCTTGGCTCGGCCAACCGTTGCCGATGCGACCTGGCGGGCCTTGTCTGCTCCGACTGCGAGCAGCCGGGTGGTTTCGGCCGGGTCGGCTGCAAGTTCGTTGTAGCGCTCCTGGATGGGGCGGAGCATCTCGATGAGGGCCTCGGCGGTTGCGGCCTTGAGGTCTCCGTAGCGTTCGATGCCGTCTGCGGCCTGCTGGGGGGTCTGGCCGGTTGAGGCCCCGAGGATGGAGAGCAGGTTTGATACGCCGGGTTTTTCGGCGGGGTCGAAGCGGACCTCGCTTTCGCTGTCGGTGACCGACCGCTTGACCTTTTTTTCGATTACGGCGGGGTCGTCGAGGACGCGGATGGTGCCCTGGGGGCTCTCGTCGGACTTGGACATCTTGGAGGTGGGGTTCTGGAGGTCCATGACCCTGGCTCCTGTAGGTGGGACAACAGCTTCTGGAACCACGAAGGTCTCGCCGAAGCGGTGGTTGAAGCGGATGGCGATGTCGCGGGTGAGTTCGACGTGCTGGCGCTGGTCTTCGCCGACGGGGACCTGGTCGGTGTCGTAGAGGAGGATGTCGGAGGACTGCAGTGCCGGGTAGGTGAAGAGCCCGCCGGATACGAAGGAGGCGCTTTCGGACTTGTCCTTGAACTGGGTCATGCGGCGAAGTTCGCCGAATGCGGCGGTGCATTCCATGATCCAGGCGCATTCGGTGTGTTCGTGCACGTGGCTCTGGACGAAGACGGTGCAGCGGTCGGGGTCGAGGCCTACTGCGAACAGCACCTGGGCCAGCGAGAGGGTGTCGGAGCGAAGGGACTCAGGGTCGTGGGGGACCGTGAGGGCGTGCAAGTCGACGACGCAGTAGACGGATTCGGCCTGGTCCTGGAGGGCGACCCAGTTGTTGAGGGCCCCCAGCAGGTTGCCGAGGTGTACATCGCCGGTGGGCTTGATGCCCGAGAAGACCCTTGCCATGGCCGGTCAGGGTACCGGTGCGGGGCGGGGGTGGTTGGGACCGTTCAGCCGAAGCAGCCGGCGGAGTCCTGGGTGTTGAAGATGTACTCCATGAGGTCGGCGGTACCGGTGCCGAACTGGGCGTTGATCTCGGCGTTGCCCTGCAGGGCACGGATGTATTCGCTGTGGAGGCCGCTGCAGTCGGGGATGGTGGCCATGTTGTCGAGGAAGGCCTTGTAGTCCCAGCCGTACTTGTTCATCCAGTACGGCGACCGGGTGGTGGTTGTCACCGGGGCCGGTGCACGGGTCGTGGGGGGTGCCTCAGACTCACCACCCCACAGGAACTGGCTTCCGATCGCAATGGCGATGAGCCCGGCGAACGCGAAGGCCAGAAACTGGATTACGGGTCGGGGGATGCTGCCGCTGCTCGGAATCGCCACCAGACGAGGCTACAGCGGCCAACAGATCGGCGAAGTCAGGCGGCGGTGTCCGTCGTGTGATGGGGGCCACGGCGTAGGGTCTGGCCTGTGAGCGTCACGGTTTCCACCCCGGTCTACGAGGGCCCTTTTGACCTGTTGTTGAACCTCATCCTGCGCGAGGAGGTTGAGCTCTACGAGGTCTCACTGTCGTCGATTGTCGACGCCTACCTGGCCGAGTTGGAGAACATGGATTCGTGTGACCTGGAGATGGCGACCGAGTTCCTGCTGATCGCTGCGATTCTTCTGGAGCTCAAGACCAGGCGTCTGTTGCCGACCGACGACCGGTTCGACATTGACGACGAGTTTGGTCTCTGGGAGGAACGCGACCTGCTGCTGGCGCGGTTGCTCGAGTGCAAGACCTTCAAGGATGCAGCTGTCCAGTTGCGTCGTCTGGCTGCCGATGCGTCGCTGTCATGGCCGAGGCGTGCAGGTCTTGAAGACGCCTTCTTGCATCTGGCACCAGATCTCCTGGCGGGGGTGTCGCCGGTTGACCTGCGCGACGCCGGCCGGCGGGCCCTGGCGCCAAAGCCGGTGTTTCACATCGACACTGAACACATCGCCCCCATAAGGGTGAGCGTGGCCGACGCGGTGTGCCAGATGGTCGACGAGATTCCCCATGAGGGCACTGTCACGTTTAAGAGCCTCACCGAGGGCATGGTCGACCGCATCGCCATCGTGGTGCGGTTCCTGGCGGTGCTGGAGTTGTTCAAGCAGGGCATTGTCGAGATCGACCAGGTGGATACGTTCGGTGATATCCACGTGAGTTGGCGCCCTGGCGCCGACCGGGCCGAGATAGACCTGATCGACGTGTACGAGGGCTGACCCGGTGGGTGACGAGGCAATGATCGGCGAAGACGACGATTCCGACATCAGGCGGGCCATCGAGGCCATCTTGATGGTGTCGGTCGATCCGGTGGCGCCGAATCTGTTGGCGCAGCTGATGGAGATGCCCACGAAGAAGGTGGAGGCCATCTGTTCATCTCTGGCTGATGGGTACGAGGCCGAGGGGCGGGGTTTCGTGCTGCTCAGGGTTGGTGGTGGCTACCGCTTCCAGAGTCATCCGGCCCAGGCCGAGTGGGTAGAGCGTTTCGTCCTGGAGGGCCAGCACAGCCGCCTCACGTCGGCGGCTCTGGAAACTCTGGCGATCGTGGCCTACAAGCAGCCCATTTCTCGCAACCAGGTGTCGGCCATCCGGGGCGTCGATGTCGACACGGTGATCCGCACGCTGCAGCAGCGCGGCTACATCGAGGTGGTGGCGACCGATCCCGGGCCCGGCAACGCCCTCATGTTCGGCACCTCCCAGGGGTTTCTTGAGAGCATGGGCATCGACCAGGTGTCTGACCTGCCGTCGCTGGGTGACTTCGTGCCGGGCCCTGAGCTCGTCGAGGCCCTTGAGCGTGGTTTGCTGGCCGAACCCGATGTGGTCGAGTTGGAGGCAGAGGCAGAGGCAGAGGTCGGTGGCGAGCCTGAATGCGGGTCCGACACCGAGGTGCCCGTCGACGACCGTACGTAGTCGTGACCGAACCTGAAGGGCCCGTCAGCCGGGAGCCGGCCGAGGATGTACGCCTCCAGAAGGTGCTTGCCCGTGTGGGCTTCGGCAGCCGCCGAAAGTGCGATGACCTGATCGCAGCTGGGCGGGTGACCGTGAACGGCGAGGTGGCTGTGCTGGGGCGGCGGGTAGATCCCGAGTCGGCGCTGGTGGCAGTTGACGGTGCGCCGATAGGGGTCCGACCGGGCCTTGTCTACTACCTGCTCAACAAGCCGGCCGGTGTGGTTACGACGGCTGATGATCCGCAGGGGCGCCCCATCGTTGTCGACCTGGTTCCCGGTGAGCCAAGGGTGTTCCCGGTTGGGCGCCTCGATGCCGACACCGAGGGCCTGTTGCTTCTAACCAACGACGGAGAGTTGGCGCATCGCCTGACCCATCCGTCCTACGGAGTCGAAAAGGAGTACGTGGCCGAGGTCGACGGTGAACCCAGTCGGGCTGCCCTGCGTTCGTTGCGGGAGGGCGTGGAGCTCGACGACGGGATGACGGCCGAGGCCAGGGCCTCGCTGATGGATCCGTCGGTCGTGAAGTTGACGATCCACGAGGGGCGCAACCGCCAGGTGCGCCGTATGTGTGAGGCCGTGGGCCATCCGGTGGTGCGCCTGGTTCGCACCCGTGTGGGCCCTATTGCCGACAGGTCCCTGGCGCCGGGTTCGTTCCGTGAGTTGGATGTTGAGGAACTGCGCTCTCTGGAGCAGGCGGTGGCCGACAAACCGGGCCAGTAGCCGATGGGTCTACCGGTAGCATCGACGGCCATGGCAACCCGTCTGTCCCCGGCCGCGGCGCGGCCCGACCTGTTGAGAGTCCGGTCATGATCGGCCGTGCGACCGTTGTGGGCGTGGGCCTTATCGGTGGTTCGATCGGTCTGGCGCTTCGTGAGTGTGGCTGGCACGTGAGCGGTGTAGACAGCGACGAGGCTCGTCTGGCGACGGCTCTTGAGATGGGTGTGATCGACTCAGCGGGCTGGGATCCGGTCGCCGAGGTGACCTTTGTGGCGACCCCGGTTGCCTACATTGCCGATGCGGTCAGTGAGGCGCTCGCTGCCTCGCCGTCGGGGCTTGTTACCGATGTGGGCAGCGTGAAGGTTCCGGTTGTCTCGGCTGTCGATGATCCGCGTTTCGTGGGCGGCCACCCGATGGCCGGCTCGGAACAGGACGGCCTTGAGGGTGCCTCTGCGGACATGTTCGTTGATACCAACTGGGTGCTCACCCCCGGTGGGGGCACCGACGACGCTGCGTTCGCCCGTGTGCGCACGACGGTCGCCTCCCTTGGTGCCGAGGTGGTGACCTTGTCGCCTGATCGACACGATGGTCTTGTGGCGCTGGTGTCGCATGTGCCGCACCTGACCGCTGCGACCCTCATGGGCCTTGCGGCTTCCCGTTCGGAGGAGCACTACGCCGTATTGCGCCTGGCCGCCGGTGGGTTTCGCGACATGACGCGGGTGGCTGCGGGGCATCCGGGCATCTGGCCTGACATCTGCGCTGAGAACAGCCACGCCATTGCCGAGGTGCTCGACGACCTGATCGCAGCTCTGGGGGTCGTGCGCCGTGAGGTGGTCGACTCGGACCGCGATGGCCTGCTGGCCCGTCTTGAGACCGCCAGGGCCGCCCGGGTGAGCCTGCCGACAGGTGCGCCGCGGCCGTCGGAGCTGGCTGAGGTGCGTGTGCCCATTCCGGACCGGCACGGTGAGATTGCCGCCATTGCCACGTTGGCCACCGAGTTGGACGTGAACATCTACGACCTGGAGATTGCCCACTCGGCCGAGGGTGACCGTGGTGTGGTGCTGTTGATCGTCGAGACCGGCCTTGTTGAACGCCTCAAGGGCGGGCTCATGGCCAAGGGCTACAGGCCCACATCGGGCCCGCTGACGTGACCTCCCTCGCCGTTTCACCCGGCGGGCCGCTCATCGGCCGGCTCTCGGTGCCCGGCGACAAGTCCATTTCCCACAGGGTGGTGATGCTGGCGGGCCTGGCCGACGGTACGTCTGAGATTACGGGCCTCAGTGATGGCGATGATGTGGCCCACACGGTGTCCATCGTGGAGGCTCTGGGTGCGGGTGTCGAGGTGGTCGACGGGGTGGTGTCGATCACCGGTGGCGGCCTGGGGCCCGCCGGCGGGTCGCTGTACGTGGGCAACTCGGGCACGGGCATTCGTCTGTTGGCGGGGATGCTGGCCGGTCTGGCGTTCACGTCGGTGCTCGACGGTGACGAGTCCATCAGGCGGCGCCCCATGGACCGAGTGGTCGACCCGCTCCGGGCGATGGGGGCCGACATCTGCGGTGTCGACGGTTCGGCGCTGGCGCCGCTCACGATTGACGGTGGCGGGTTGCACGGCGTGGAGTATGCGCCACCCATGGCGAGCGCCCAGGTGAAGGGTTGTGTCCTGTTTGCGGGCCTGTCGGCCGATGGCCCCACGACGGTCGTCGAGTCCGAGCCGACACGGGCCCACACCGAGGAACTCATGGCGGCCTTCGGCATCGAGGTGATCACGGGCCCTGGCGGCGTGACGGTGCAGCCGGGTCGGCCCGTGGCGTTCACCCACAGGGTTGCTGGCGACCCCTCTCAGGCGGCCTTCTGGGCTGTTGCCGCTGCGATCGTTGAGGGCTCGGATGTCGTTGTGGAAAACGTGTATTCGGGTCCGGTTCGCACAGGGTTCGTCGACGTTCTTGCCCGTATGGGCGCCGACATCACCCACGACGCCGTCAGCGGCGACCTGAGCGTTGGGGCGTCGGCCCTGAAAGGGACAGTGGTCGAGGCCGCCGAGGTGCCCGGCCTCGTCGACGAGGTGCCGGTGCTGGCCGTGGCGGCAGCCTGCGCCGAGGGAGAGACACGGTTCTGCGGGGTGGGGGAGCTGCGTGTGAAGGAGACGGACCGCATGGCGACCATTTCGTCTGAGCTGGGGGCCATGGGTGCCCGGGTGCGCGTTGAGGGCGACGACCTGATCGTGGTGGGTGGGCCGATGCAAGGTGCCGAGGTGGATTCCCACGGCGACCACCGGATTGCCATGGCCAGTGCGGTGGCAGCGCTCGTGGCAGAGGGGCCGACGGTCGTGTCAGGCTGGGAGGCCGTGGACACCAGCTACCCGGCCTTTGGTCGTGACCTTGAGAGCCTGCGGGCATGAGCGACCTGAGGGTCATTGCCATCGATGGTCCCGCCGGTTCGGGGAAGTCCACGGTGGCGCGTGGCGTGGCTGACCGCCTGGGGCTCGGCTATCTGGA
>DLRQ01000039.1:18926-50195 GCA_002501135.1 Candidatus Neomicrothrix sp. UBA7884 | reverse complement strand
AGGTCCTTTCCGAAACGGTAGCCAGACTGACCCCTTGTCTGACAATCCGCACATGTTCCGACCCGGAGCAGCAACCTGCGGCACGCCTAACCTGAGCCGATGGCGGACTTCTCCCAGAGCGGAACGATCGCCACGCTCCACAATCTGGGTGAGAGGCCCCTCGAGTCCCTCGAGGCTGAGCTGACCTCGTGGGGGAGCGAGCGGCCGATGTCCCTGATCATCCCCTGCCTTGCATCCGAGATGGAAGGCCCGGCACTGGGCGGAATCATCAGGGAACTGTCATTGATTCCGTACCTGAGCGAGGTGATCATCGGCCTGGACCATGCGGACGGGGATGACTTCACCCGAGCCCGGGAACTGTTCGCCCCCCTGCCGCAGCACCACCGGATCGTCTGGAGCGACAGCCCTCGTCTGCGCTCGATCGAGACAGGTCTGAGAGAGCACGGCCTGGCACCGACAGAGACCGGCAAGGGGCGAAACGTGTGGTGGTGCCTCGGTTACTTCCTGGCCTCGGGGCGGGCGCGGTCGGTCGCCCTCCACGATGCCGACATCCTCACCTACGACCGGTCGATGGTTGCGCGGCTCCACTACCCGGTCGCCCACCCCGGATTCGGATACCTCTTCGCCAAGGGCTTCTACTACCGGGCTGCGTCCGACAGCGGTCGTCTCAACGGCCGCGTCACCCGGTTGCTCGTAGCACCGCTTCTTCGGGCCCTGTCGCTGACCTTTGGCCGTAGCGACTACCTGGACTTCATCGGGAGCTTCCGGTATCCACTGGCCGGCGAGTGTGCGATGGACGAGAGCGTGGCCCGGTCAATTCGCGTCCCGGCCGACTGGGGCCTCGAGATAGGTGTTCTGGGCGAGGTCTTCCACCGCCACTCCGGCGCAAGGGTCTGTCAGGTCGATGTGGCCGACATCTACGACCACAGGCATCAGGAACTCTCACCCGATGACGCCTCGACGGGCCTGCACAGGATGAGCGTCGATATAGCCAGGGCGATGTTCAAGAAGTTGGCCTCTTCAGGCGTCGTGCTGACTTCAGCGGGCTTTCGCACGCTTGAGGCGGCATTCTTCCAGTCCGCTCTCGACCTGATCGACAGCTACAACGCCGACGCCTCCCTGAACGGCATTCCCTATGACCGCCAGGAGGAGGAGGCGACGGCAGACGTGTTCGCCCATGCGATCCTCAGGGCGGGCGGCGACTACCTGGATGACCCCATGGAGTCGCCGTTCATGCCGAGTTGGTCACGGGTCGACTCGGAGATGCCCAGCCTGGCCGAGGACCTCGCCAAGGCAGTCGAGGCTGACAACGCCTGACCAGGGTGGGCCCGACGGTGGAGGTGATGAGAATCGAACTCACGACCTCTACGTTGCGAACGTAGCGCTCTAGCCAACTGAGCTACACCCCCGTGGGCGGTGGTGAGCGTAGCGGGGGGCCCGCCCGGTCTGTCGGGGTCAGTTGGCCTGTCGGCGCAGAACTGCCTCGTCGCTCATCGCCACCGATACCTGTTCGCCTGCGAGGAACGGGTTGGCCGGCCTGAGGGGCACAACGGTTGCCCGGCGTTCGCTCTCGTTCTGGTGGCGGTTGGTGAGCATGACCGCGTAGCCGACAAGAGCGATGTCGACGAGGAAGTTGATCATCCAGAGGACTCCGCCGACAGCCACCGCCCCGAGCAGGGTGAAGATAGCCACACCGGCGAGGGCGACGAGGACGTCACGGCGACGGCGTCGTGCTGCCGAGGCTCCGCTGGGAACGGCCTTGGCCGACTGGTGGAGGGATCGCAGGCCGTTGACATCGAAACGTCCGATCGCCGAGAGGCTCCCGACGGGTCGCATCGCAGGTCCCTCCCTGCGCAACAGTGGGGGAACCAGCACGGCTGCCCAGAGGACTCCGAGGCCCAAGAGAATCAACACGGTCAGGTTTCCCTCCCCGCCGATCCACTGTGGCCGGCGTGTGGCGTCACCGTACAGTCTGACCCCTTTCAAATGGTGGATTTCCACGCGCGGAGAGCGCGAAGAGTCGCGCGAGCCGCGCGCTGTCCATCTACCGCCGATTCAGGGCCTCAGGTCTCCCTGCTCCATGACCCCGACCGGCCCCCCGACTTCTCCCAGAGAGTGACCTCTGTGATGCTCATCGACCGGTCCATCGCCTTGCACATGTCATAGACCGTGAGGGCCGCCAACGAACACGCCGTGAGAGCCTCCATCTCGACCCCCGTCCGCTCGACGGTCTCGGCAACGGCCTCGATGTCGACCCAGGCGTCTCCAACGGTCAGGTCAACCGACACCGAACTCAACATCAGGGGATGACACAGGGGAATCAACTCAGAGGTCCGCTTGGCCCCCTGGATGCCGGCAACCCGGGCCACTGCCAGGACATCGCCCTTTGCGACGGTCCCACTGACGAGAGCCCGGGCCGTCTCTGCCGACATGGTCACCCTGGCCCGCGCCACGGCCCGACGGCGGGTCGCATCCTTGTCACCCACGTCGACCATCCGCGCCCGACCCTCGGAATCCAGGTGGCTGAAGCCCCCGACCGCGTCGCTCACTGCCCAACCGTTCCCATCGTGGTGGACACGGCCCGACTCATCCGCCAATCTGGGACATGGAACGGGCAGGCCTGATGAAGTCAACCGTCCCGATGCCGTGACCGGCCCACTTGGACCCCACAGCCCGCTCCAACATCTCACCGATCTCAGAATCGGTCGCACCGCTACGAAGCAGACCACGCATGTCGAACTCGTCGACAGCGAACAGACAATTCCGGAACTGTCCATCGGCGGTAAGACGGACCCGGTCACACGAGTCGCAGAACTGCTCGGTGACGCTGGCGATCACCCCGACCTCGCCGCCACCATCCTCGTAGCGGAACCGGGTTGCCGGCGCCGAGGTTCGTTCGACCGGAACGAGGGGGAAGGCCCCTGCGATGGTCGAGATGATCTCGGACTGGCTAACCACCGACCTGTCAGACCATTCCTCGTCGGCGTCAAGTGGCATGAACTCGATGAACCGCACCACCACGCCCCGTTCCCGTCCGAACCTGGCAAAGGCCAGGATCTCATCATCGTTGACACCCCGCATCACGACCACGTTCACCTTGACCGGGTCGATACCAGCCTCGATGGCCCGGTCGACCCCGGCAAGCACGGCCGGTAGACCGTCGCGGAGGGTCAGTTCCTCGAACCGGTCGCGTCGAAGCGAGTCCAACGACACGTTGATTCTCTTCAGGCCCGCCTCGGCGAGGGGCGACGCCATCGTGTCGAGCGTCGCACCGTTGGTCGTGAGACAAAGATCGACCGGCAACCGGGCCAACATCTTGACAAGGGTCGGGAGGCGTGCCCTGACCGTGGGCTCTCCACCGGTGAGGCGGATGCTCTCTACGCCGTAGTCCTCGACCAGCAGCCGGGCCACACGTTCAATCTCCTCGAAGGTGAGCAGGCCCTCGCGTGACAACCACTCAAGACCCTCTGCGGGCATGCAGTACCGGCAGCGGAAGTTGCACCGGTCGGTCACGGAGATCCGGAGATCCCTGTGAACCCGCCCGAAGGAATCGATCAGCCGGTCGCTCACAGGCCACAGCGTAGGGCCGGGCCCAGGATTCCGGGGCATCGGCACGCTCCATGGCTCATCGCAGCAGGAGCACCTCGACCTCGCCGCCGTCAATAACCCCGTCGCCGTCTGGAATTACTGCCAGGCCATCGGCGGAAGCCATCGCCGAGAGCTGGTGGGAGCCCTGCCCTCCGGCCGACCTGACCCTGTAGCGGCCATCCGTGTAGGCGACCGCCACCCTGGCAAAGTGGACCTTTCCGTCGGGGCGGCGGCCCAGACCGCCATCGCTTACGGCCATTACACGTGGCCGCTCCACCATGACATGCCCGAACATCGACAATAGCGCCGGACGGGCGAACAGTTCGAAGGAGACCATGGACGAGACAGGGTTGCCCGGCAATCCGAACACCGGCGTGTCCTCGACCAGGCCGAATACCAACGGCTTGGCGGGCCTGATCGCCACCTGCATCCACCGCATGTCGCCGATCCTGTCGAGAACCGCCTTCACGTAGTCGAAGTCGCCCATGCTCACCCCACCAGAGGTGAGCACGGCGTCGCAGTCGACAGCCCCGGCCACGATTGCCTGTTCGATCTCGTGCTCATCATCGGCTACGAGGCCCAGGTCGACGCCTGTGACACCGGAATCCTCCAGGAGGGCCAGCAGGGCATCGCGGTTGCTGTCACGGATCTGTCCGGGGCCGGGAGTGCCGGTCACCAACTCATCACCGGTTGAGAGGACCCCAACCCGGAGGCGCCTGTACACGGCGACGCTGCGACAGCCGATGCTGGCCAGCACGCCGATGTGGGCCGGCCCCAGGACGGTTCCGGCGACGAACACCTTCTGGCCCGGCCGTAGGTCCTCGCCTGTACCGCGGACATGGTTGCCCACAGGAACCTCGACTTCGACCGTGACGACGGTGTCGTCGTCGGTGACAGAGGTTCGTTCGACCATCACCACCGCATCTGCGCCAGGTGGTATGGGAGCACCGGTCATTATGCGCATCGCCTCCCCGGCACCGACCTCCGTGTCTGGAACCGACCCGGCAGCCAGGGTGCCGACAATGGAAAGGGCTACGGGTGCTCCGGTGGTGTCGGCAGCCCTCACGGCAAACCCGTCCATTGCCGTGTTGTCGAACGGCGGCACGGCCTCTAGGGCACATACAGGCTCTGACAGGACCAGGCCCAGTGCCCCACGGAGGTCAACGACGCCGGCAACCGGCGCTGGGCACCGGTTGAGCACGTACGCCCTGGCTTCCTCGAAAGGGATCACCGGGTCAGGATACCCACGGGGTCAGGCCGTATTTCCCGTACCGGTGGTCAGCGTTCCGACCGGTCACGAGCGCGGCTTCCAGGTCCCCTCATCGCCAGCGAGCAGACGCCTGATGTTGGCCTGGTGTCGCACTATCAAGAGGACGGTGAGACACACCACCACTACCGCCTCCAGAAGGGGGACCCCGCTCAGCAGTATCAGACAGGCCATCGACACGGCCATGGAGAGTGAGGCCAGGGAAGCCTTGCGGGTCAGCCTCGCCACCAGAAGAAATATCGCCGTTCCGAGAATGGTCAGATACCCGAACAGCACGCACGCTCCGCCGCCGGCAGTGGCAACACCCTTTCCGCCCCGGAACCGTCGGGCCGCCGGCAGAACGTGGCCTACCACCGCAGCAGCCCAGCAGACCGCCGCCAGAGACCTTCCGCCCACGGCAAGGCCCACCCCGGTGGCAACAGCGCCCTTGCCCATGTCGGCGGCGAACACCATGATGCCGGCCCGCCTGCCGGCCACACGGAACACGTTGGTCGCACCCGGGTTGCCTGAGCCCTCACGTGTCGGATCAAGGCCCTTACGTCCGGCTACATAGTGGGCAGAGGGCAGCATCCCGATTATGTAGGAGCCGACCACCAGAGCCACATCGACGACGATCACCCCCACAGCATCACCCCTCCGGGAACAGTTCATGCGGATTCCCCGGAATGCTCGCACATCCAACGACGGCTGATCCCCCGGTAGGCTTCCCCCGGCTTCCCGACGATCATCTGAACACGCAACGAGCCCTTCTGCCATGCCTACCTACCAGTACCGCTGCCCCGACTGTGCCCACGAGTTTGAGCTACGTCAGGCCTTCAGTGATGATCCCGTAACCACATGCCCCACCGAGGGCTGCGCCGGAGCGGTCCGCAAGGTGTTCTCGAGCGTCGGCATCTCGTTCAAGGGCGACGGCTTCTACAAGAACGACCACGGATCAAGCGCCGCAGGCAGGAAGTCCGAACAGACGACCGAGAAGAAGACCGAACAGAAGGACACATCATCAGGCTCGGGGACAGGAGACTCCTCAACGAAGGACACGTCCTCCGGTTCCAACGGCTCAAAGGACAGTTCCTCCGACAAGGGTTCAAAAGGCTCCAAGGACAAAAAGGCCACCACGGCCACCTAGTCGCTCAAGCCGGGTTCACTGAACCGACCCACCTCCTCGGCCACATCCCCCACGAAAACCCCCACCCCGGGAGGAACCATGGGGTACCTGCTCGCCCGCCTCAGGCACTGGGCCGCCCACCACAGGCTGGCATGGTGGTCCGGCGCTGCTGCACTTGTCGCCCTGGCCGGCCTCACGGTCCAGTCCGCCGCCGGTCCAGTTGCCTGCCCCGACATCACTGAGGCGGCTGCCGACACCCCTTCCGGCTCGCTGGTCGAGGATGAACGCTGTGTGGCACTCGACCGCGGCTCCGACTCGCTTCCGCTCTCAGTTGGCAACCGGGTCGATCTGATAGCAGTCGACGACTACTCGCCCGAAGGGCGACTCCTTGTTGCAGCGGCCCGTGTTCTCGACATCGACAAGAACACCGTCACCGTGGCCGTACCGGTCAAGGGGGTGGCCGAACTGACAGCTGCACGCCGATGGGGCGACGTCGCACTGGCGCTGGTACCCGGCTGAACCCTCCGGGTCAGCGGAACGACGACGCCAGCAACACAAGCACGCTGACCCCTATCACCAGCCGGTAGAGGGCAAAACCACCAAAACCGGTCCGGGCAACAAGGCGCAACATCCAGTGGATGGCGAGCCACCCGCTGACGGCGGCAGCGATCGTTCCCCATGCGAAGGCTCCCCACCAACCGGCCGGCACGACCAGATCGGATGCCTTCACCAGGCCGGCTCCGGCAATCACCGGAAGGCTCATCAGGAACACGAGCCTCGTTGCGTCCTCACGATCGACGCCCATGCAGCGGGCCACGGTGAGGGTCACCCCGGAGCGGGACACACCGGGCTGAAATGCCAGACCCTGAGCCGTGCCGAGCATCAGGGCATCACGCAGTCGCAGATCGTCGAGCCCACGGCCGGAAGGTCGGCGGTCGGACAGGTAGAGGGCCAGGCCGAACACGATCAGGCTCACTGCGACAAGCCACGTGCGGTCGCCGAGGTCGTCGGTGACGGCGAGCACACCCATGCCGAGAATCCCCGTTGGCACCGCTGTGGCGACCAACAGCCATGCGACCCGGGCATCACCGGTGAGAGGCCCACGATCCTTCAGCCAACCCAGGCCGGCAGATCCGAAGCGGGCCACGTCGGAACGAAGGTAGACAACCGACCCGACAAGGGTTCCAAGGTGGAGGGCCACATCGAAGGCGTTCTCAAGGGTGTCGTCACCACCGAAGTGGTCCCATCCAAAGAGCCATGGCACGAGAGCCAGGTGGCCGCTGGAGGAGACCGGCAGGAACTCGGTCAGCCCCTGAACCAGGCCCAGGATGATCGCATGCAGGACCGACACGATCGGATGCTCAGGTTCCCGAGATGGTGAGTTCGCCGATTACGAGGGTCACGCCGGCAGCCTTCATCGGCAGCCACTGGAGGTCACAGCCGATGGCTTCGATGTCCAGCAGCATCCGCTGGATCGTCGAGGCAATCGTGAACTCGCGTACCGGCTCCGCCAACTGGCCTCCCCTGATTCGGATTCCCTCTGCGCCGGTGGAGAAGTCGCCGCTGACAGGGTTGACCCCTGAGTGCAGCCCGCTGACACCCTGTATGAGGATTCCGTCGTCGATACCTGCCACCAGGTCGGCCTGGCTGAGCGTTCCGGGAACAACCGAAACCGCCCTCACCCCGGCCCCGGGCGTGGATGAGTAGCCCCGTACCGCTGAGCCGGTCGAGACGGTGCCGGCCCGACGCGCGGTCTGGCTGTTGTGGACAAACCGGTCGAGTCGGCCGCCGTCGATCAACACGTTCCTGCGAGTAGCCAGCCCCTCTCCGTCAGTGGCCGAAGCCGTGAACGCGCACATATCGGTCGGATCGTCGATGAGGGTCACGCCGGGTGCAGCCACGTTGTCGCCTAGCCGCTCGGCAAACAGCGACCGACCCTTCTGGACCATCTCGCCACTCAGGGTTCCGCCCACGATTCCGAGGAACTGCGCACTCACCCACGGATCCAGGACCACCGTGAGACGACCCGACGGCGGCTTGACAGCACCGAGCATGCGGGTAGCACGCTCGGCAGCCTCCCGGGATGCGATCTCGATGTCGAGGTCACCGGGTTCACGTCCGAGCGAGAAGCCGAAGCCGGTCTGGGTCTCGCCGTGCTGTCCAGCCAGCGCGTAGACCGAGAGGAAACAGCCCGTCTCCCTGCTGGTTGACCGGATACCCGTTGTCGTAGCCACCGCCGCCTCAGACACGGAGTCCGAGTACTCAGCCGACTCGATCCCGATTATCCGCTCATCTGCAGACAGTGTCAGACGCTCGAGTTCAAGCGCCATGGCCACCTTGTCATCGGTGGGGTGGCCTGGGAGAGCCAAGCTGTAGAGGTCCAGGTCGGCTGGTGCGACCCCATCTGGCTCAGCCACTCCGCAGTACTCGTCGGGGGTGGCGAAGGACATGTTGTCACGTGCCTCGGCCAGTGCCTCCTCGACAGCGTCCCTGTCGAGAGTTCCGGTATAGGCGAAGCCCTGCTGGTTGCCGGAGACCACCCTGACGCCCACCCCGCGTGACTCAGCCACGGTCAGGGACTCGACCTCGCCCCCGTAGGCGCGGGCCTCGGTCTCACGCTCGTGGACGACAACTACCTCAAGTTGCTCGCCGGCCACGGCGAGGCCAACAACACTCTCGGCAAGATCAAGCAGTTCGCCCACCTCAGGCCGCCGTTCCACCGACGGTGAGCCTCGTCACACGCAGCGTCGGGGTGCCGTCGCCGACTGGAACCCCCTGGCCGTCCTTGCCGCAGGTTCCAGGAGAGCCCATAGCGAAGTCGCCGGCGATGGCGTCGATGTCGAGGAGGGTCTGGGGTCCGTTGCCGATGAGGTTGCCGTCGCGGATCGGGTTGGTGAGGCGGCCATCTTCGATCATGTAGGCCTCGGTCATGCCGAACACGAAGTCGCCGGTTGCGGTGTTGACCTGTCCTCCGCCCAACTGGGCGACGTAGACGCCGTGTGTGGTGTCGGCGATGATCTCATCGGGATCGGAGTCGCCCACGCCCAGATAGGTGTTCGTCATGCGGACCATCGGCAGGTGTCGGTAACCCTGACGTCGACCGTTGCCGGAACTGGCACGACCCTCCCTGCGTGCCCGAAGGTGATCCCACATGTAGTCGGTGAGCACCCCTTCGTCTATCAGCACATTTCGCTGGGCGGGCCTTCCCTCGTCGTCGATGGCATAGCGGCCCCACTCGCCGGGCATGGTTCCGTCATCGACCAGCGTGACTATCGGGGCGGCCACAACCTCGCCACGCCTTCCGGCGAACACCGAGGCCGACTTGGCGACCAGGTCCGCCTCGAGCCCGTGGCCACAGGCCTCGTGGAATAGAACACCGCCACCGCCGGGTCCGATAACCACAGGCATCTCTCCGCTGGGGGCCGGGACCGCCTCGAGTTTCAGCAGTGCACGCCCTGCGGCACGGCGAGCAAGGTCCTCGACATCGACCTCGTCGAAGACCTCGAAACCCAGGGTGTGGCCGATCGACTCACGGCCGGTCTGCATGCCCATGTCGCCGCTGGCCACACAGGAGACCGAGAACAGGGTTCGCACCTGCCGGTCACCGGTCAGGAGACCGTCGCTGTTGGCCACCTGAATCCTGCGGTGACTGTCGGCATACCTGACCGCCACCTGGGTGACCGCACCGTCGCTTGCCCTGGCGGCAGAATCGGCGCGTTCCAGTAATGCGACCTTGCGGGCCTTCGACACATCGCCCGGCATGATCTCGACAGGACCGGGGGTGGGTCCCGTGTGCTGATCGAGGACAACCCGGCATATACCACCGCCCCCGCCCCGTGCCGCCGCTGCGGCCGCCTCGGCGGCCGCCGTGAGGCCCGATGGGCTGAGGTCTGCGGTATGGGCAAAACCGGTGGTATCACCGACAACCACCCTCAGACCAGCTCCACGGTCGCGGCCACTCGTGAGTTCCTCGACGCGGCCATCATCGAACAGGGCCGAGATACTGCGGCGATCCTCTACGAACACCTCGGCAAACTCTGCCCCTGTACCAGTGGCCGTGGTGAGGGTCTCGGACAGGACATCGGGTGAGAGCATCAGAGGCGCTCCGTCGTTGTCTGCGTGCATGTCGTGCTCCCCGTGTTCCACTGCAACTCACCTGGCTGTCTGACGGCCGAGCCGCCGCGCTCCCCTGTGGCCTCCGGCCCGGGTGGTTGCGTATGGTACCCGTGTGCCTCTAACGCCGGGGTTGTGCGGCAGCGCATCCCTAACCGTTTCCGACCCGGACACGGCTCTCGCCATGGGTTCCGGCGACGTGCCCGTTCTGGCAACCCCGCGCCTCGTCGCCCTCTTCGAGGAAGCCACCGTCGAGGCACTCGCCGGATGCCTGGAACCAGGTGAGACATCGGTGGGCATGCGCGTGCACATCGACCACCTGGCACCCACCCGGACAGGACGCTTCGTGTCCGCCGAGGCCCTGCTGGAACTGGTCGACGGAAGGCGTCTCACGTTCTCGGCAACTGCAACATGTAACGACCGGGAGATCGCCTCTGCCTCGATAACGCGGGTGGTTGTGGAATCCGGACCGTTCCTCGAACGAATCGACTGACACACGGCCCAGCCCGACCTGCCGCAACCCGAACCGGCCACCGGACAGGTACCGTTTAGAGGCCCCACCCAGCAAGCAGACCCAATCCCAGGACGGCACGTGCTTCTCGACTCGATCCGGTCTCCCCGTGATCTCCGCAATCTGGACACCGGGCAACTGACACAGTTGGCCGACGAGATCCGCACCAGGGTGGTCGAGGCCGTCGACCGCACCGGTGGCCACCTCGGCTCCAACCTCGGTGTCGTCGAGCTCACAATGGCCCTGCACAGGGTGTTCAACAGTCCCGACGACATCATCTTGTGGGATGTCGGGCATCAGGCATACGTCCACAAGATGCTCACCGGTCGGCTCGACGACTTCTCCGATCTCCGTCAGCCCGGTGGCCTGTCCGGGTACCCGTCACGATCCGAGTCCCCTCACGACTGGATCGAGAACTCGCATGCCTCGACCGTGCTCGCCTACGCGCACGGCCTCGCCACCGCTCATTCGGCAACGGGCGAGGGCAGACGCATCGTGGCCGTGATCGGCGACGGCGCCCTCACCGGCGGCATGGCCTTCGAGGGGCTCAACAACCTCGGCAATAGCGAGCTGCCGGTGACCGTCGTGTTGAACGACAACGGCCGCTCATACGCCCCAACGGTTGGCCGTCTCTCCGAGAGCCTCATCCACATCAGGGCCAACCCCACCTACATGCGTAGACAGCGTCGGCTCGAGGAGCTGGCCGAACAACTCCCCTGGGTCGGTGAACTCCTCGAACGCGGTATAAGCGCCACCAAGGCGGCCATCCGCGAGATGTTCGAACCCACAGCGTTCTTCGAGGCGCTGGGTGTCCACTATCTGGGGCCCTTCGACGGACACGACATCGCCGAGATCGAAGAGGCCCTCACGAACGCCTCAGAGTTCGACGGCCCCGTCGTGGTCCACGTGCTCACCCAGAAGGGTCGAGGTTTCGAGCCTGCAGAGCAGGACCCGATCAAACACATGCACGACACCTCCGGGGTGAAGCCGGGGAGCTACACCGAGGCCTTCACCGAGTCGCTCATCAAAGCCGCAGAGTCGAGACCCGACGTCGTGGCCATAACGGCCGCGATGCCCGACTCGACGGGCCTGTTGCCGTTCCATGACCGCTTCCCCGGCCGTTGCTTCGATGTCGGCATCGCCGAACAGCACGCTGTCACGGCCGCCGCTGGAATGGCCCTTGGTGGCCTGCGCCCGGTCGTGGCCATCTACTCGACGTTCCTCACACGGGCGATCGACCAGGTCAACCTGGATGTTTCGCTCTACGGACTGCCGGTCCTGTTCTGCCTCGACCGTGCAGGTGTCACAGGCGATGACGGCCCCTCACACCACGGCCTCCTCGACATGGTGCTCCTGTCAAAGGTCCCCGGCATGACGATCCTGGCACCGTCGTCCTACCAGGAACTCCAGCAGATGCTCGACGACGCCCTGGCGATCACCGACGGGCCGGTGACGATCAGATGGCCCAAGACATCGGCCCCACAGGTCGCCTGGGACCAGGTCGGAACGGGCCTCAGCGCCCGCCAGGTGAGCAACGACCCCGAAGCCCGGGTCTGCCTCATCGGTGCCGGAAAGATGCTCGCGGTCGCCGAGGAGGCCGCCGCTCTGCTGAAACGCCGGGGCATCGCCTCAACGGTCTGGGATCCACGTGCGGTGCGCCCACTCGACCCCGAAATGCTCTCCGATGCCGCCGGACACCAACTTGTCGTGACGATCGAGGACGGCTTCAGGGAGGGCGGGTTCGGTAGCGCCGTCCGCGATGCAGTGTCTGATATCTCGCCGGACACGAGGGTCAGCGTGCTCGGGGTGCCCGTGGCGCACCACGCCCACGGAAGGCCCGAAGACCTGCTCGCATCGTTCGGCCTCGATGCAGCGGGCGTCGTGGCTTCAGTGCTGGAACGCCTGCCCTGACCGATTGATGCCCCTGGGGGCAGCGGGACTCAGGTGAAGAAGGGGTTGTCTCCGGCGGAGTGGTCGGTTGCGTCGACCACGTCGGTTATCTCGGGGATTGCATCGAGGATCGCCGCCCGGATGCCGTCGGTGAGGGTGGCCTGGCTCATCGCACAGCCCTGGCAGCCACCACCCATGGTCACGTATGCCGTGTGTTCCTCGACACCGACGAGGGTGGCGAAGCCGCCATGTGAGGCGAGCGCCGGGTTGATGCGCTGCTCAAGCAACTGGGTGACCTTCTCGGGAACCTCACCTGCCAGGTCGAGGGTACCGATGTCACCCAACGGGTTGGGGCGGTTTGGGTTGCGAACGACCAACCCGCCCTGTCCGGGGTTGTTTGGAATGTCCAGGGTTGAGCCGCCCAGGCGGTCGCGGCTGTCAGCAGGTACCAGAACCGTAAGGCCCCCTGACTCCCACCGGTGATCGTCGTCCTCGGCCTCTTCGAGCGGCACGAACGCCAGGT
The DNA here is from genome assembly GCA_002501135.1 of Candidatus Neomicrothrix sp. UBA7884. Lineage (GTDB taxonomy): Bacteria > Actinomycetota > Acidimicrobiia > Acidimicrobiales > MedAcidi-G1 > UBA3125. Next base: position 37,198 of record DLRQ01000039.1, on the reverse strand, counting down.
CGTAGACGAAGTCGATTCCAGAAATGCCGGTCACCTCGATACGCAGCGCCAGCGATCCGGGGTCGTCCTCGGAATCTCGGATCTCGATGACCTTGGCCAGGGCGGCCTCGGTCACCTCGACCACATGGTCGGACCGGTCGTCAACGGAATCGACGGACGGTGCCTCTGCAAGCTGTTCGCTCATACGGCGAGCCTACAGGCGATCCTGATGCACGCTTCGGGCTCAGGGAGGACACGCGGTAGGTTCCGACCCATGAACGACGCCCAGCCAACACCGCAACAGGCAGCAACCGTCCGGATCGATGACGGTGTCGCCGTGATCGACTTCGACGACGGCAAGGCCAACGTCCTCGGCCACAACTCCATCGCATCCCTGCTGGCCGCCCTGGATCAGGCAGAACAGGAGGGTGCCGACGCCGTCGTCATAGCAGGCAGGCCAGGCCGTTTCTCGGCCGGCTTCGACCTCAACGCCATGAACGCCGGACCCGACGAGGCACGCGAGATGCTCAAGCGCGGCGTCGACCTGTTTCTACGCTGTTACATGTTCCCCCGGCCCGTGGTCGCCGCGTGTACGGGTCACGCCATCGCAGCCGGAGCGATCATCCTCCTTACCTGCGACCTCCGAGTCGGCACCCAGGGCGACTTCAAGATCGGCCTACCCGAGCTCACGATAGGCATGTCCCTGCCGTTCTTCGCCACCGAGTTGGCAAGAGACCGCATCTCCAAGCGCCACCTCACTCGGGCCACGGCACTCGGAACCATGTACCGACCTGACGACGCCGTCGACTCCGGCTTCCTTGACGAGGTCGCCGACCCAGACAATGTGGTGTCCACAGCCATCGAGCGGGCCAGAGGACTGACGGGCATCAGCCGCGGAGGGCTTGTCCTTACACGGAACACCGCCCGTGGCGCCATTGCCGACTCCATCCGATCGGGCCTCGACGAGGACCTGTCCCACTTCTCGGTCGGATCCTGAGGCCCAAGGCCGGCTCAGCCAGGTGATACAGGTGCCCACCGGCTACGAGGCCGTCCTCCTGGTGGCCTTCGGAGGCCCCGAAGCGCCCGACCAGGTTGAGCCCTTTCTCAAGAGGGTCACCGCCGGTCGCCATATTCCTGCCGAGAGGCTCGCCGAGGTCGCCGACCGGTACGCCCGCTTTGGCGGTGTCTCTCCGATCAACGCCCGGCTCCGGAACCTCGTCGAGTCGGTAGAGGCCGAGCTCCGGGCAGCCGGATCAGGGCTTTCGGTCTACTGGGGCAACCGAAACGCCCCACCGCTACTGACCGAGACCGTGGCAGAGATGCGTGACGACGGAATCGGGCGTGCACTCGCCTGGATCGCCTCCCCCTACAGCTCCCACTCAACCTGTCGGCGCTACCGCGAGGACATCGAGACAGCCTGTGCCGAGGTCGGCCCCAGCGCTCCCCAGGTAGACGTGATCCGCCCGCACCACGACCACCCCGGGCTGATCCAGCCGGCAGCCGACAGGCTGGCCGAGGCACTCTCCTCGCTACCCACCGACGACGCAACGGTCCTGTTCAGCTCCCACAGCCTCCCGGTGGATCTCGCCGCAAGGTGCGACTACGAGGCCCAGGTGAACGAGGCGGCCAGCCTCGTCGCCGAACGGGCAGGGCTGACCGACCGCCAGCGGTGGGAGATCGTCTGGCAGTCGCGCAGCGGACACCCCGGTGTTCCGTGGCTCGAACCCGACGTCAGCGACAGGGTCCAGCTGCTGGGAGAAGCCGGGGTGCGGTCCGTAGCCGTATCACCGATCGGGTTTCCGGTCGAGAACTTCGAGGTGGCGTGGGACCTCGACATCGAGGCCGCAGAGCATGCAGCGCGGGCCGGAATGAACTTCGCCCGTGCTGAATGCATCGACAACGACCCTCGATTCGTGGCAATGATCAGAGATCTGGTCGCCGAGCGGACCGATCCTGACCACACCGGGCCCGCAGCACTCGGGCAGTCCGGTGTCAAGCCCAACGACTGCCCAGCGGACTGCTGCCCGGGCCCGACCAGCCCAACCTGACAGCCCTCAGGGTCCACGACCGGTGAAACCGGGGTGGGTAACTTTGAAGGCAATGAACCACGCCCGAATCGCCGCCGAAGCACTCCGTTTCAGGCTCGGCACGCTGTCCGAGCCCGGCGGCAGCAACAACCCCCCGGTCGACACCAGCGAGGCGGGCGAAATCCTCGCCGCCTGCGGAGATCCGGGCGTCGACTCAGCCCTTCGAATGCTGGGCGACACCTGGCGGGCAGCAGGCCTTGAACCAACCACGATCGACCGGCCATGGACCGCCGGCGACACAGCCCGTCTGCGCACCGTGGGTGGCGTGAAGCTGCTCGACACCCTCGACCAGCTCGTGACCGGTGTGTCCCGCTGCCGCATTCCACGCTGACCCTCCCGGGCCTGTCACATGCGATAGGCATGATCACGTGAGCAGGGTTAGACGAGCCAACCCGTCTGACCCCCGGCCACCGGCTGAGGCCAGATGACCACACCACCCCCGCTGTAGAACCCGGAACAGAACCAGGATCCGGAGGAGAACTAGGACAATGGGCACACAACAACAACTCCTACCCGAAGAACCGACCTTCGCCCGTGAGATCGTCGACGTGCCGGTCGACGAGGAACTGAAAGAGTCCTTTCTCGCCTACTCCCTCTCGGTAATCACATCAAGGGCCATACCCGACGTTCGCGACGGCCTCAAGCCGGTACAACGACGAATCCTCTACGCCATGCTCAGAATGGGCATCCGCCCCGACACCCCCCACCGCAAGAGCGCACGTGTGGTCGGCGACACCATGGGCCGCTACCACCCACACGGCGATGCCGCCATCTACGACGCCCTTGTCCGAATGGGCCAGGGCTTCGCCCGTGGCATCACCATGGTCGACCCCCAGGGCAACTTCGGATCCCTCGACGATCCACCGGCGGCACCCCGCTACACCGAATGTCGCCTCACCGAGGCGGCCATGGCCATGGTCAGCGAACTCGACGAGGGCACGGTCGACTTCCGACCCACCTACGACGGCGAATCAGAGGAACCCGTCGCCCTGCCGGCCCTGCTCCCCGGCCTGCTGCTGAACGGCACCACCGGAATCGCCGTCGGAATGGCAACCAACATGGCCCCGCACAACCTTGCCGAGGTCCATGCGGCGGTCTCGCTGGTAATGAAGAAACGTCGGCCGAAGCCGACCATCGACGAACTGTTGAAGGTCCTCCCCGGCCCCGACTTCCCCAGCGGCGGCATCGTCATAGACGACGGCATCCGTGAGGCGTACGAGACCGGCAGGGGAACCATCCGGGTACGGGCCCGGGCACACGTAGAACAGGCCGGCCGCGGCAAACAGGCAATCGTCGTCACCGAACTCCCCTATCAGGTCGGACCCGAACGGGTCATCGCCAAGCTGAAGGAACTCGTCGAAACCGACAAGGTTCAGGGAATCTCCGACTTCAAGAACCTCTCCGACCGATCAACGGGCCTGCGAATCCAGATAACCGTCAAGTCGGGGCACAACCCGCAGGCGGTGCTTGGAGAGCTCTACCGGTTCACACCCCTTGAGGAGACCTTCGGCATCAACAACGTGGTGCTCGTCGACGGCGAACCACGCACGCTCGGCATCTACGACCTCTGCAACGAGTACATCGGGCACCGGCTCTCGGTAATCGTCCGACGCACGAAGCACCGGATAGCCAGGGCCGAGGACAGGCTCCACATTGTGACCGGCCTGCTCACAGCACTCGATTCCATAGACGAGGTCGTTGCAGTCATCCGGGGTTCCGAGGACACCGCCGCCGCCCGCAAGCAGTTGATTAAGCGGTTCAAGCTGAGCCGCATCCAGACCGATCACATCCTCGACATGCCCCTCAAGCGGCTCACTGCACTCGAGACCAGACGCCTCGCAGATGAGCGAGACCATCTCACCGCCGACATCGCCGACCTGAAGAAACTGCTGGGCTCAGAGCAACGACGCCGCACGCTGGTGCTCACCGAGCTGGCCGGGGCCGTCGAGCAGTTCGGACGGCCCCGCCTCACCGAGATCACCCATCCCGACGACCTCCCTGTCTTTGAGGCCAACGAGGTCGCCGACGACGTCGCCGACGAAGCCTGCGTCGTCACTCTCACCACCTCGGGCCAGATCGGCCGCCTTCCGATTGACGGAGCACGCAGGGCCACCCCGGGGCGCCACGACGTTCTCGTCGCCTCAATCATCAGCCGGACAACCGCCAAGGTCACCGCCGTCACGTCAGAGGGACGTGCCCTCCAGGTCCTCGCAGCCGAACTCGCAGACGGAGGCGGGCGCGCGCGCGGCAGCTCGGCAACCCAGATCTTCGGCACCAACCGAGGTGAGTCCATCCTGACCATCGTGTCCGACGGCGCCGAACCCCTGATTCTGGTCAGTGCCGGAGGCGTGGCAAAGCGCCTCACCCTCGACGAGGTCGCCGGAACCACAACCGGAAAACAGTTGATAAAGCTCAAGCAGGGCGACCGCCTGGCTGCTGCGTTCTGCTCCCCACCCGAGGTCGACATGGTCATGGTGGCCTCCGACGCCCAGGTACTGCGCACACCCATAGACGCCATCAGCATCCAGGGGCGCGGTGCAGCAGGGGTCGCCGGAATGAAACTTCGGGCCGACGCAACCGTCATCGGTGCGGCGGCGACTATCGGCGATGAGGCCCTGATCACCGTCACCAACGACTCCTGTGCAAAAGCCACCCCCATGGGAGAACTCGATTCCCGCGGCCGCGGCGGCGTCGGGGTAAGGGTCACCAGACTTGCCGACGGCGCCCTGGTAACGCTCATGGAGGTCGGAGAACCACTGGGCCTCCTGGCTGTAATGGCATCCGACGAGGATCCATCCAAGGCCGACCCCAACCCGGTGCCGCTCATCCTCGAACCGGGCCGACGTGACCTCGTCAGCACATCAACCGAGCGCCAGGTGCTGGCCCTCGGACCAGCGAGGTGGTGAAGGTGGCGGCAAAGACCACTGCGCCCAGGCCCGGAAGGGCCTCTGGGGCAGACAAGCCCAGGAAGAAGACCGGCGGCACCAACGGCTCCGGCAACGGATACGACGCAGACGCCATAAAGACCCTCGAGGGGCTCGAAGCCGTACGGAAGCGGCCCGGCATGTACATCGGCGGAACCGGCAGCCCCGGGCTCATGCACCTTGTCTGGGAACTCCTCGACAACGCCGTCGACGAGGCAGCTGCAGGGTTTGCCACCCGAATCGACATCACTCTCCATCGAGACCGTTCCGTCGAGGTTTCCGACAACGGACGCGGCATCCCTGTCGACATCCACGCAAAGCGCAAGGTCTCAGCCCTCGAGGTGGTGCTCACCGAGCTGCATGCCGGTGGCAAGTTCGGCGGAAGCGCCTACGGAGCCTCAGGTGGCCTGCACGGTGTCGGCGCATCGGTCGTCAACGCCCTCTCATCCAAGCTCGTGGCCCAGGTCGACCGCGACGGCCACACCCATGAGCTCGCCTTCAGAGACAGGGTCGCCGGACAGTTCAGCGGCTCCTCGTTCAAGGCCGGCCACCAGCTCGCCAAGGTGAAGCGGACGGCAAAGACCAAATCCGGAACCCGTATCCGCTTCTGGCACGACCCCGACATCTTTGATGCCGACGCCACCATCGACGCCGACCTGATACGCGAGCGGGTCATCCAGGCCTGCTTCCTCGTACCAGGCGTCAAAGTCCGCATCACCGACAAGCGGGCCGGTGGCGGGGAGCCGTTCGAGTTCATCTCACGTGGCGGCCTCGCCGACCTCGTCGACCACAACTCATCTGGCGGCAACACCTCCGAGATCATCACCCTCTCCGGAATCGACACCTTCACAGAGCGTGTCCCTGTCGACGGCAAGATGAGCGACGTTGAGCGCGAGTGCACCGTGGAGGTAGCCGTCAGGTGGGTCGCCGGCTTCGAAACCAACCTGCAGTCCTTTGTGAACACCATCCCCACCAGCCAGGGCGGCACCCACGTTGCCGGCTTCGAGCGGGCGGCCACACGTGCGGTGAACGACATCCTCCTCAAGGACACGCGCAAGCTGGCAAAGCTGGCCAAGGACAACAAGCACAGGGCCACCAAGGACGACATCCAGGAGGGCATGGTTGCAGCGATAAAGGTCACCGTCGCCGAACCACAGTTCAGGGGACAGACCAAGCAGGAGTTGGGTACGCCGGCCGTCGAGAAGATCGTCTACGACATCGTCAAGCAGGGCTTCGCTGACTGGTTCGGCGGTGGAGGACCAAAGACCCACATCAACGCAGTCCGCGACAAGCTCGCCAACGCCGTAATCAACAGGGTCAGTTCCAAGCAACTGCTCGAGACCAAGCGCCGTGCCGCCAGCATGGGCTCAACCGGTATGCCAGACAAGCTGGCCGACTGCCGTGAACACGGACCCAACTCCGAGTTGATAATCGTTGAGGGCGACTCAGCAGCTGGGCCTGCCAAGGCCGGACGCGACGCCCGATTCATGGCGATCCTGCCGCTGCGCGGCAAGGTGGTCAACGCCGGCAAGGCCACCCTCAAACAGGTCCTCGACAACACCGAGGCACAGGCGCTCTTTACCGCAGTCGGCGCCGGTGCCGGCAAGGAGTTCAACATCGATGATTCCCGCTACGGGCGAATCATCATCCTCTGTGATGCCGACGTCGACGGCAGCCACATCCGCTGTCTCCTGTTGACCCTCATCCACGAGTTCATGAAACCTCTCCTCGACGAGGGCCGCGTCTTTGCCGCCCAGCCACCCCTGTTCACCTGCAGGGTCGGTGACACCATCCACCGGGCGTTCAGCGATGAGGAGCGCGACGACATCACGGCCGAGCTGACCAGGGGGAAGCGCAAGGCCGAGAGCCTGGTGTGGCAGAGGTTCAAGGGGCTCGGCGAAATGAACGTCGACGAACTGGCCGAGTGTGCCCTCGATCCGGACACCCGCATCCTCAAGCGCCTCACCATCGACGACGCCAAGGCAGCCAGGCGAACGGCATCGCTGTTCGAAACCCTCATGGGGTCCGATGTGGCGAGGCGCCGTGACTACCTGGTGGCCAACAGTTCCCTTCTCGACCCCGACGCCCTCGACATATGAGCCGAGCCGATACGAACACCCCGTTCCCCTCATGACCGAGGACCCCAGCGGTTCCCCTCCCGCAGCATCCCTTCCGCGCTTCTTTTCACCGTCGGCGGCTTCCACCTACGACAAGTGCCCACGCAGGTGGAAGCACCGCTACGTCGACAAACTTCCAGACCCGCCAGGCGAGGCGGCTCTGGTTGGCACCTTCTCCCATCGGGTGCTCGAGCTCCTCTGCGGAGAGGAACCGTCCTTCCGAACAATCGAGAGGGCAAAGGAACTGGCCCGCGATGCCTGGCCCTCCATCTCGGCCCACCGGGACTACCGGGCCCTGAACCTCGGGCCCGACGCCGAACGCGAGTTCCGCTGGAAGTCCTGGAGGGCGATCGAGGGGCTTTGGGGCCTCGAAAATCCGGCCCTTGTCGACGTCCGCTCCACCGAACAGCGCCTGACCGCCAAGGTCGCCGGAGTTCCCTTCCGGGGGATAGTCGACCGAATGGACAATACCGATGCCGGTCTGGCCATCACCGACTACAAGTCTGGTAGGGCACCCACGCCGAACCGTCGCCCCGAGGCCCTGTCACAGGTTCTCCTGTATGCGGCAGCGGTCGAGGCAGACACCGGCGAGCGCCCTGTTCAGGTAAGGCTCCTCTACCTGGGCCAGGAGGCAGTCGAGGAAACGGTCACCGACGAGGGACTGGGCGAGGCCACCGGTGGTCTGGCATCGTCCTGGGCGAGCCTGGAGGCCGACTGCTCCTCTGGCCGGTTCGAGGTTCGCCCGGGCCCACTCTGCGGCTGGTGCCCCTACGTGGAGATCTGCAAAGAGGGCGGGTCAGAAGTCGTCAGGCGCGTAAAGGCGGGCCGAATGCGAAAGGACGCTCCCGCCAGGGCAGCCCTGGGCATCTGAACCGGGGCCAGTTGGATCAGCGTCGACTACGGCGACGGCGGGCCGAGAGCATCACCACAAAGGCGATCACGGCTCCCAGAACAGCCAGGCGCCTCAGGCGGTCGGCGTTCTCGTCGGTCATCTCAACCGGTGGGGTGTCAAACGGCGGCCGGGGGTCGGCACCAGACGGCGTCTCCCGGCCGGCTGACGCTCCACCCACAGTGGCCCCGCCATCGGATGACAGATCCTCGACCGCTGCCGCTACAGGTTCGGGCACCACCGGCTCACCGGCGGCCTGTTCATCCGGCTTCGGGAGCACCTGACCGAGCAGGTCGTCTACGGGACTGTCGTCGGTAACCGAAGGTCGGGCTCGTCGGGCCTGTGGGTCGTATCCGGCCATCAGGCCTCTCCTTGCTGTGGTGATTCGGGGCGGCTGGCGCCGTTGGTGGCTGCGTGCCCGAGCAGCACATCGAGCAGCACATCGAACTCTCCGGCTGCCTCTGACGCACCGGCACGCCTGCCGAGCGAATGAATCGGCCTCGACTGGGCGGAGGCCTCAGAGACTGCGGCCCTCAGGTGGACCGGAGGAAGGCACTTCCCCGGGTATGCGGCGTCCAGTTGTTCGTGCCAGTAGCGACCATCGCGGGTGCGGCCAAGCCTGTTGATGGCGATGCCCTTGACCACGGGACCACCGTCGATCCGGCGGCTCTGGATACGGCTGATTGTCTGGAGCATTCGTCCGACCCCGTCGACCGCCCATGCACCCGGCTCAGTTACGACCATCACGGAATCAACGGCGAACAGGGCGTTGATCGTGAGAAGGCCGAGAGAGGGTGGGCAGTCGACAAGGACCAGCGGTACCGAACAGCCGCTCATGGCCTGGCTGAGCCGGTCCTGGGCCCCGAGCGGGTCGGTAGCCAACTGCGGTTCACGGGCTGCGAGCGCAGGCGAGGAGGCGGCCACCAGGGGCCTCCGGCCGCTGTCATGTGGCCATGCGGTGGTCTCCATCACCGACTCGATTCCGCCGGGGCTCTCGTCGGCAAGCACGGAGTCGACGCTGCGGGTCGGCTCGAACACGCCAAGGCCCGTCGTGGCGTTTCCCTGTGGATCGATGTCTACGACGAGGGTCTCGATACCGCGGTGGGCTGCCGCCGAGGCCAGACCCAGTACTACCGTGGTCTTGCCGACACCGCCCTTCTGGTTCACCACGGCAATTGAGGTCACAGGGGAAACCTAACCCAACCGGTCCGGTCGGCCGGGTGCTCCACCGGGCCGGGCGGTACCTTGGGTCGGTGCCTGAGTTGCCCGAGGTGGAGACGGTGAGACGTCAGTTGGAGCCCCTCATCGTTGGAACCCGCATAACCGGCTGCCATACCCACCCGTCTCCACGGTTCCGCGATGCCTCCCTGGCCACGGGCCACAGGATCAACCAGATCGACCGACGCGGAAAGTACCTGCTGGTTGGCCTGCACATGTCTGCAGCAGCCGATCCAGTTCCCACGCAGGAACTTGTGATCCACCTTGGGATGACCGGCGGCGTCAGCGTCGGCGAATCCCCTCCCGATGACCCCTACCTGCGTGCGTGCTGGTCCCTGGACGACGGCATGTACATGGCATTCCGGGACATTCGACGGTTCGGCCGACTTGCTGTTGTCGTAGCCGGCGAGTACTCCCTTCTTCCAACCCTGCACCGGCTGGGGCCCGAACCGTTTGACCCCTCGCTGGACAGTGCCGCATTCCACGCGGCGCTCAGTTCCAGCCGACGCCATGTGAAGACGAACCTCCTGTCGCAGCGACCGATCGCAGGGGTGGGCAACATCTACGCCGATGAGGCCCTGTGGAGGGCCCGAATCAACCCGGCGGCGCGCAGAGTTGGCCTCGAGAGGGCCGCTGTTCTGCTTGATTCGATCAGGGATGTACTGGGCGAGGCGCTCGCCAACAACGGTACGACCCTGCGGGACTACCGGACTCCCGATGGCGAATCGGGGCGCAACCAGGAGCGTCTGGACTGCTACGGGCGTGGTGGCCAACCGTGCAGGGCCTGTGGGGCAGCTCTGGCGACACGCCAACTGGACCAGCGGACCACAACATGGTGTCGCTCCTGTCAGGCTAGATAAGACGGACAGGGTGAGGCAGGCCGGGATTGAGCACCCGCCCGGATGCACCTACCGACCACCGGGCACAACCTACGCTCCAGCCCGTGCGTCGTTCCCGTTTCCTGACCCTGTTACCTGCTGCCCTGACGATCACCGCTGTCACAGCCGGAATCGTCGCTGCAGGGCCGTATGACGAAGAGATCGCAGCCAGCCTCGAACAGATCGATACCCACCACGAGGCGATCGCCGCAAGCCATGACCAGATCGCCGACCTCCGGGAGGAGTTGCTGGTCATAGACGACCGCATCGCCGCCGCCGAGGCCGTCCTGGTCGCAGGTGACGACGCACTGCTGCTGCTACCTGTGCAGATGGAGCTGCTCGCCGACGAGTTCGTCGACATCGTCTTTTCCCGCAATGAGCCGGCGATCCTGCGCCACAAGATGGCGATCGATTCATACGTCCGCAACAACGACCGCCTTAACGCAGTCCTCAACCAGTCATCCCAGATGACCCAGCAGGCCCTTGAGGACGCCCGCAACCGCCTGCTCTACGACTCTGTTATCGAGTTGGCGCTCAGCCGACTCGAGGTGGTCGATGCAAGGCTCCGTCTTGCCGCCGACAAGATCGACGGCATGAGGGGCACGATCGCCGAGGCCGAGGATCGCCAGAGGGAGTCGGTCGACAGGCTCGAGGCTGAGCAGGCGGAGATCCCGCTTGTCGAGGCCCGTATCGTCGAGGTCCGCAACCAGATCACCGAGTTCGAGGCCCAGATCAAGGGCATCGAAGAGGAGATCACTCGTCTCGAGAAGATGTCCATCACCACGAAATGGACAGGGCTGCAGGGAACTGACGTGGGCCGCCCGGTTCTGGCGGTGAAGATCGACAACGTGACACGGGCCCACCCTCAGGCCGGCATCAACCAGGCCGACGTCGTGTACGAAGAACTTGTCGAGGCGGGAATCAGTCGCCTGATTGCGGTTTTCCAGTCGACCGACGCTCCTGTCGTCGGGCCGGTGCGATCAGCCCGAACGTCGGACCCGCCTCTGTTGACGGGCTATGACCGGCCGCTTTTCGCCTACTCGGGCGCCAACCGCGGCACCCAGGAGTCAGTCGATGCCTCGCCGCTGGTAGATGTCGGCCACGACTCTGCGTCCTCCCACTTCTGGAGGTCAACTGATCGCCGGGCACCACACAACCTGTTCACATCCACCGCTGGGCTCTGGGGGTTGCACCCCGAACGCACCTCAGTACCCCCTGAGCCGTTCTCGTTCAGGTTCGAGGGGGAGGCACTCCACGATGCCGCCGAACCGGCGGCCGGAGTCTTCATAGACTTCGGCCGCACCGAGGTCGACTACGAGTGGAACGGCTCCGGGTGGCAGCGAACCCACAACGGTGAGCCCCACGTTGACGACCAGGGTCTCCGGGTTGCTCCGCCGAACATGGTTGTCATGTTCACCGAATACGGGACCAGTTTCGCCGACTCCAGGTCACCTGAGGCGATCACGAGCGGGTCCGGACAGGCCTGGGTGTTCACAGAGGGTCAGATCATCCGCGGCGAGTGGAGACGGACAGACTCCGATCTGCCGGCCAGGCTGACCGTTGGAGGCGAACCGATCCACCTCACACCGGGGCGGACATGGGTGGCCCTGGCTCCGCCCGATTCGGCAGCCTGGCGCTGAACCTCTTCAGGCAGACGTCTGGATAACCAGCGCCTCGGCGGGGACCGTGCCGTCGTCCAAAACCGTGAGCAGTTCGACACCGCCGTCGACCACGAGGATCGTGTGCTCAAACTGGGCTGTCCGGCAGCCATCAAGGGTCACGGCGGTCCAGTCGTCATCCCAGAGGGCGCACGCCGGATCGCCCAGCGTAAGCATGGGTTCGACCGTGAACGTCATTCCGGTCTCCATGATTGTCCGTGCCCGCGGGTCGTGGTAATGGGGAATCTGGAGCCCGCTGTGGAACTCGGTGCCGATGCCGTGTCCTATGAACTCGCGCACCACCCCGAGGCCATGCTTACGGGCGCAACGCTCTATCGCCCGCCCGATCGAGTTGACGGGTCGGTCCGGCACGACGGCTGCGATTCCCTCGTTCATGGCCATATAGGTCTGTTCAATGAGGCGTCTGTCGTTGGGATCAATCCCACCCACCGGAAACGTGACCGAGGTGTCGCCGTGGACACCGTCCAGATAGATGGTGACGTCGATGTTGACAATGTCACCATCTGCGAGTAGTCGACTGTCGGGGATTCCGTGGCATATGACCTCGTTAACGGACGTACACACCGACTTCGGGTAGCCGCGGTAGTTGAGTGGGCTCGGGTAGCCGCCCCTTGCGATGGTCGCCTCGTGTACCACCTCGTCAAGCCGATCGGTGGTGACACCCGGCTTCACGTGGGGTGCAACCTCGAAGAGGATCTCGGCTGCGGCCCTACCGGCACGCCGCATCCGCCCGATCTCTTCTCCGGTTCGAACATCGGACGATGAAGCAGAGCCCGGGTCTCCAGTGAGCGCGTAGGGCGGCAGGGCTGTTCCGGGGGGAACTGTCCGGGTGGGGCTGAGAAGGCCAGGCCGAACAGGGGGCTCCGAACGCGAAGCAGGAGCTGGGGATCGGATCTTTCGCTTCGCCACCCGGAGAGGCTACCGGCACCCCGACAGGGCGGACCCAGGTGCGGCCGCCCGCGGCCCCTGTGCTGTTCAGCGCATGAACCTGCTGACACTCTCCACGACACAGACAGGTCGGTCGCTGCCCTCGACCTCGATGGCTATCTTCATCACGGTCTGATACCCGCCTGCGACCTCTGTGACCTCGAGAATCTCGGCACCGGCCCTCACCCGTGAACCAACCAGCAGAGGAGCCGGAAAACGGACCTTGTTCGTGCCGTAGTTGATACCCATCGAGATCCCCTTCACCTGGATCAACTCGGGCATGAACATGACGGTCAGTGAGAGCGTCAGGTAGCCGTGGGCGATGGTGGTGCCGAACGGCCCGGCTGCTGCACGCTCGGCATCCAGGTGGATCCACTGATGGTCTCCGGTGGCATCTGCAAACAGGTTGACCCGTTCCTGGTCAATTGTCACCCACTCGCTGTAGCCGAGGTGGGTGCCAACTGCACCCGGAAGCTCGTCGGGGCTCTCGAAAACTGTCGTCACCTGAACACTCCTGATCATCGGTGCCGGCGTCACCGGCAGGTCACTGCGACACTACGCTGCGGAAGGTCCCGCCAGCGGGTCGGACCGGACCTGTTAGAAGCCCCCACCCGACAGGAGTCCAGAATGGCCACGGTTGGTTCAAAGGCGGTACTTACCGCCCTGTTGGCTAACGTCGGCATCTCGATCGCCAAGTTCGCCGGGTTCCTGATTACCCGCTCCACCTCGATGCTGGCCGAGAGCATCCACTCGGCAACCGATTCAACAAACCAGTTGCTGCTCCTGCTCGGCGCCCGGCGGGCCCGGCGACCACCCACTCCTACGCACCCATTCGGGTACGGGCGCGAGCGCTACTTCTGGTCGTTTGTCGTTGCTCTGGTGCTTTTCTCAGCAGGGGCCGCCTTCGCCGTCTATCAGGGCATTGCCAAGGTTCGTGATCCCCATGACCTCGACAACATCGGCTGGGCCATCGGCATTCTCGTCGCGGGCATCGTCCTCGAGACCTGGTCTCTTCGCACGGCGGTTCTAGAGGCCCGACCCCTGCGCGGCACCACCTCGTGGAGTCGCTTTATCGTGACATCGAAGCAGCCCGAGTTGCCGGTCGTGCTGCTCGAGGATGCCGGCGCCCTGGCGGGTCTCGTCATTGCCCTGGGGGCTCTGGGGATGGCTGAGGCAACCGGTGATCCACGTTGGGATGGCGCTGGAACCCTCGCAATCGGGGTTCTTCTGGCGGTCATCGCAATCGTCCTTGCACGCGAGATGCAGAGCCTCCTTATCGGCGAGGCAGCCGGGCACGATGACCAGTCGGCAATCGAGACGGCGATCGCGTCTGTTGAGGCAGTCGACCGCCTCATCCACCTCCGCACCCAGCACCTGGGCCCCGATCAGATTCTCGTGGGCGCCAAGGTGGCCTTCGGCCGGGGCCTCGACACCGTGGCCATCGCCGCAGCCATCGACGCCGTCGAGGACGAGATCAGGCGGGTGGTGCCTGAGGCCAACCCGATCTACGTCGAGCCGGATCTTGATCGGGGCTCTGACCCCCCGGGTTCGTGACTCAGGTAACCGAACCTCCGAGCAGGCCACCGATCAGGTAGGTGGCCGAACATGCACCGGCGGCGACAAACACCTGACGCGCCACCGTTCGCACAATCGAACGTTCGGTGAGCCGCGCCAGCAGGCCACCCACGACGGCCGCCGCTACCACCCCGAGGATCGCTGACGCCCACACGGCCGTGGTGCCACCGCCTCCCAGCCACGGAACCAGCGGCACGAAGGCCCCGAGAGCGAATGCCAGGAAACTCGAGATAGCCGCCTGCGTGGGGCTGCCGAGGTTGTGGGGGTCAACGCCGAGTTCCTCGCGGGCATGAACCTCGAGGGCGACCTCCGGATCAGACATCAACTCCCGGGCGACGCGCTCTGCGTGCTCGATGTCGAGACCGCGCTCAACGTAGAGGGCGGTAAGTTCAGCGGTTTCAAGCTCGGGGTCCTCGGCAATGGACGCTCGCTCGATCGCCAGTTCACGCTCAACCAGCTCTGCCTGGGCCTTGAGGGAGATGTACTCGCCTGCGGCCATCGACACGGCTCCTGCCAGGAGGCCGGACACCCCGGCGACGCGGACGAATGCAGGATCGGTGCTGGCACCGGCGATTCCGAGGATCAACGCCACGTTGGACACGAGGCCGTCGCTGACGCCGAACACGGCCGCACGCGCCGCACCGCCCTGAACGTCGCGGTGCCGGTGAACTTCAGGTTTCTCCATCGGCCCGAACCTAGCGGGAGCCACATCCATACGGCTGGGTTCTGCCACACCACCCACTGGCGGCCCGGAGGCCGGACGCTCGCCCGACGTTTGGCAAGGTGCTAGGAAATGCGACCATGGTGGACTGGATGGAGAAGACGGCCCGATGCTGAACGATCCGCTGCTTCAGTCACTCAGGGTCGGCGGCGTAATGCTGCGAAACCGGGTGTTCTCGAGCAGCCACGCGCCCGGTTACACGGTCGACGGCCTGGCGTCTGACCGCTACCGGCTGTACCACGAGGAGAAGGCCCGCGGAGGAATCGGCCTCACGATGATCGGCGGTTCCACAAACGTTGCACCCGACTCCCCGTCGGTCTGGGGGCAGCTGTACGCCGGCGACGACCGGGTCATCCCCGGCCTCACCGAGCTGGCCGAAGGAGTGCACTCACACGGTGCTGCGGTGATGTGTCAGATCACCCACATGGGGCGGCGAACCATCTGGGACGATGGCGACTGGCTTGCGACCATCTCTCCTTCGAGGGTCCGCGAGCCGATGCACCGGAGCTTTCCCAAGGTCATGGAGGACTCCGACATCCGCCGTGTAGTCAGGTCCTTTGGCGATGCGGCCGGCAGGGTCAGGGCGGCAGGGCTTGATGGGGTGGAGGTGATTGCAACAGGCCACCTGGTCGACCAGTTCTGGAGTCCTGCGGTAAACCGCAGAACCGACCGCTACGGGGGGTCCCTCGACAACAGGATGCGGTTCAGCCTGGAGGTACTCGAAGCCGTGAGGGCGGCTGTCGGAGAGGGGTTCGCCATCGGGATTCGAATGACAGGTGATGAGGACCTTGAGGGTGGCCTGACGGCTTCCGACTGTTCGGAGATCGCTCGACGCCTGAGCCTCACTGGCCTGATCGACTTCGTGAACGTGATCGGTGGCAACCTGATCACGCACCCGGGACTGGCCGGAGCCATTCCTCCGATAGGCACCGCCCTTGCGGAGCAGTTGCCTGTTGCCGCCGCCATCAAGGAGACCCTTGACCTGCCGGTGTTCCATGCAGGGCGCATACCCGACGTGGCCACAGCCAGACACGTGATCGCCGCGGGCATCGTCGACATGGTGGGAATGACCCGCGCCCACATCGCCGACCCGCACATTGTCGCCAAGGTGGAGCGTGGTGAGGAGGACCGGATCAGGACCTGCGTAGGTGCCTCGTACTGCATCAACCGCCTCTACCTGTCCCAGGAGGCCCTGTGCGTCCAAAACCCGGCAACGGGTAGGGAGGCCTCGATCCCCCACCTGACGGTTCCCACGACCGGACCCGGCGAATCGGTCGTTGTCGTGGGGGGCGGGCCAGCGGGCCTCGAGGCTGCCCGGGTCTGTGCCGAGCGGGGCCACGCCGTGACTCTCTTTGAGGCGCAGTCCGAGACCGGCGGGCAGGTCCGTCTGGCTGCCCGTGCATCTGACCGCACCCGGGACATGGTCGGAATCGTAGACTGGCTGAGTCGGGAGGTCGCCGAAGCCGGTGTGGATGTCAGGCTGAACAGCCCGGTAGCCGCCGACCAGGTCCTTGACTGCGGTCCCGACGTGGTGATCGTGGCCACCGGTGGGTGGCCCGACACTGACGTGCTGTCGCCCGATGCTGTCGGAGGTGACCTCCTGGCCAGCGTCGCCGAGGTGGTCAGCGGACACGCGACCGTCGGGCCGAGGACCCTTGTGTTCGACGACCATGGAAACGTCCAGGCCCTTTCGTGTGTCGAGTACCTGTTGGACCGTGACACCGAGGTGCAACTCGTTACCCCGGATCGCTCAGTCGGGCACGAGCTTGATGGCACACTCCATCCCGGCTATCTGGAGCGCTTCCACGCCGACGGGGTCGAGATGGTGCCCGACCACCGACTTGTGGGGGTGTCCCGTTCCGGCGACCGCCTCGAGGCCGTGCTGCGCAACGTCTACACCGGCACTGAACAGACCTCGACCGTGGACCAGGTTGTAGTCGAACACGGTGTCATACCGATCGACGACCTGTACCTGGAGTTGCGGAACCGGTCAGCCAACGGCGGTGAACTGGACCTGGACGCCTTCATCACGGGCTGTCCCCAACCCCGACCCGGTGCCGGCTTTCGCCTGTTCCGGATTGGCGACGCTGTGGCAGGACGCGACATCCACGCTGCCATCTACGATGCCCGACGCCTCTGCCAGGTTCTCTGAGACGCCAGCGGTCAGGTATCGGTGCGGCTGGTCAGCCAGACACCTCCGAGCAGAACCACCCCGCCGGCCACCTGCCATGGGGACAGGGTCTCACCCAGCACGAACACACCGAGCAAGGCGGCGACCACCGTCACCAGATAGGTGACGATCGACATGCGCACAGCCCCGACCCTGCCAATGAGGGTTGCGGCCGCCAGGAAGGCGAGGCCGGTTCCACCGACCCCGACCGCGACATTTGAGACGACAGCCTCCCACGCCCATGTGGATGACGAGAGGCCAACGATGCCGAATGGCATGGTTGAAACAGTTGCCACCGCCAGGACACGCGACAACACCGCTGGTGACCCGTACCGCCTCTGCAACGGTCCGGCAATGTGGGCCGCAACCCCGTAGGAGGTGACCGCCGCCACGACCAGTGCCACGCCCAGTGCGTTGGTACCACCAGCCGTCGCCGTCGGCAGGCCAACCAAGAGGATCCCGACCAGGCCCACCATGACACCTGCGATCTGGGTGCTTCCGGTACGGACCCGGAAGAACGCCGCACCGGCAGCGACGGTCATGACCGGCATGGCGCTGTTGAGCATCCCCGTGAGCGATGAGTCGATCCACTGCTGGGCCAGGGGGAACATCGTCAGGGGGAATGCCATCCAGGTGATGCCCAACAACAGGACCCGACCCCGGTCAGACGGGTCGATCGGCCGGCGCGCTGATGGAAATGCGAGTACGGCGAACAGCCCCATGGCGGGGCGTAGGAACGTCACAAGGCCGGGGTGCTCAACTTCGAGGGCTACATCCATGAAGAGGAACGAAGCGCCCCAGATGCCCGCAGCCGACACCAGCAACAGCCAGTCCAGCAGGGCGAAGGGGCGGCCCTCAGCGGGCAGGACGGTCTGGTCGTTCACGGCGGCACGCTATCGGCGCCCCTGTGGGTGACAGGCCACCGGGCGGGGCAGACTGTCACCTGGATCCACCCCAGAAGGCGCTCGCGTGAACCACATATCGGCAGTTACCGCAATCGTTGTGATCTTCTCGCTGCCTGCGGCTGCCTGCTCCTCGACCGAGATACCGGAACCGGCTGCGGCTGAACCGACAACGACAACGACCACCGTCGCTCCCACGACCACGG
>DLRQ01000039.1:0-18570 GCA_002501135.1 Candidatus Neomicrothrix sp. UBA7884 | reverse complement strand
CGACCACGACCACGACCACGGTCGCACCTACCACGACAACCACGACCCTCCCCCCCACCACAACGACAATCCAGACCGGTTCAATCCTGTCCAGCGAGGTGGTCGACATCGGCTCACTGGGCGTGGCATGGCGAGTCACCTACTCCTCGGTGTCCGTTACCGGCGAGCCCATCGAGGTGACCGGGGTGATTGCCGCCCCTGATTCCGATACCACGACCCCACGCCCTGTTCTCTCCATTGCACATGGCACAACCGGCCTTGCTGACCAGTGCGCCCCGTCAGCCTCGTTCCCGGACGTGTTCGACCTTGCGGCCCTCACACCCTTCCTTGAACGTGGTTGGGTGGTGACGGCCACCGACTACGAGGGCATGGGCGGACCGGGTCTGCACGCCTACATCGTGGGCGAGAGCGAGGCGAGGGGCGTGTTCGACATTGTCAGAGCCGCGCGAAACATCGGCGGTGTCGGTGCCGACGGACCGCTGGTCGTGTGGGGACACTCCCAGGGCGGACACGCCGCCATGCACGTGTCACAGCGCTGGCAGGACCTGGCTCCCGACCTTGACCTGGTCGGGGTGGCAGCCGGGGCGCCACCGTCACAGCTGGACCTTCTCTCGACGTTCCTCCAGGGCTCTGACTTCCAGGGCTACCTCATCATGGTCGGCGCTGGCCTAGCCGTCTCCTACCCGGAACTGGACCTGAAGTCCGTAACCAACCCGGAGTACCACTACCTGCTCGACGAACTGGAGAACGGCTGCACCGGCTACGTCATGGACCTGGTCAACCCGATTCCGTTTTCCGATCTGTTGAGTGTCGCCGACATCTTCGCCATCCCGGAATGGCGTGCGAGGCTCACTGAGAACGACACGAACCAGCTACCCAATCAGGCTCCGGTGATCATCCTCCACGGAGACCAGGACGAACAGATACCGATCATCAGCAGCGAGTTCCTCCTCGGCCAACTGTGCGACATGCCTGACCACGCACCCGTTGAGCGACGCGTCTACCCCGGCGCAACCCACACATCAGCCGTATTCGACTACTTCGACGACCTGGTTGTCTGGCTGGAGGCACGCATCGACGGTGAGCCTGCCGTCGACCAGTGCAGTTCCTGAGCTAGCGCTCCGACAACGGGAACAACACCCTCACGAGCACCACGGCCACCCCGACTCCGACAGCCTGCATGGCGATGAACATGGGCGCCGACGACGGCTCGATCCCGGCAAAGGTGTCAGAGATTGTCCGGGCCACGGTCACCGCCGGGTTGGCAAAGCTGGTCGACGAGGTGAAGTAGTAGGCGCCGCCGATGTAGGCACCGACCACATACGGGATCGCCGAATGGCGTGCGGTCCTGACGAGGCTGAAGATGACCAGCAGCAGGCCCAGGGTGGCAACCACCTCGGCCAGCCACAGGTGCCCTCCACTGCGTGTCTTTGTGGACAAGTCGACCCATGCCAGGTCGAACATGAGGTTGGCGACAATGGTGCCGACGCAGCCGCCGAGCACCTGAGCTGCCAGCATCGCCGGAACCTGCCGGCCGCTCCTGAGACCCAGGAGCCATGCCCCGACGGTCACCGCAGGGTTGAAGTCAGCCGAGATCGTGCCGAATATCGAGATGATCGCCACAAGGACTGCAGCTGTGGCTGCCGCATTCTGGAACAACTGAAGCCCGACGTCTGTTGGGCTGAGGCGCTCGGCCATGATCCCGGACCCGACCACGCCGATGAGCAGGAACATGGTGCCCAGACCCTCGGCGAGGAGGAGGCGAGACAGCGGAACCGGCGAGTCAGCTGAGATATCGGCGATGGTCTACTCCTCGGAGTGGAGGAGGCCGTAGACGATCGAGTCCACGAGCGCCTGCCAGGAGGCCTCGATGATGTTTTCTGAGACCCCGATTGTCGTCCAGGTCCGGTCGCCATTGGTCGTGTCGATGAGCACCCGCGTCACCGCACCGGTGCCCTTTCTGGTCTCGAGCACCCTCACCTTGAAGTCGGTCAGGTGCAGCCGGTCGAGGCCGGGGGTGCTCTCGCCGAGTGCTTCACGGAGGGCTGCGTCGAGGGCGTTTACGGGTCCGTTCCCTATGCCGGTCGCCTCACACATGTCGCCACCGACACTGATGCGAACAGTCGCCGCGGTCTCGACATCGACCGCCACCTCGTTCCAGGCCCGGCTGCCGCTACCCGAGCGGTGGCCGACCTCGACGGTGAAGGAATCCAACTCGAAGTAGTCCTGCTGCCATCCACCGGCCGCACGCATAAGGAGCTCCAGGGAGGCGTCGGCCGCCTCGAAGTGGTAACCGGCGTGTTCAAGTACCTTCATGGTCTCGACGATGGCACCCAAGGTGTCGCCATCCAGGTCGAGGCCCAGCTGCCGGGCCTTCAGGTCGATTGTGGACCTTCCCGACATCTCGGAGACGAGGAACCTGGTTCCGTTGCCGACGAGCTCGGGCGGGATGTGCTCGTAGGCATCGGGGCGCCTGGAGATTGCGCTGGTGTGCAGGCCGGCCTTGTGAGCGAACGCTGTCGTACCCACGTAGGGCTTTTGTGGGTCGACAGTGAAGTTCACGAGTTCGGCCACGTGGTGGGCCACGGCTGTGAGGCTGGAGATTCCCTCGGCTGGGATCGTCTCTACCCCCATCTTGAGGCTGAGGTTGGCGATGATGGGAACGAGGTCGCAGTTGCCGACCCGTTCTCCGTAGCCGTTGATCGTCCCCTGCACCTGGGTGGCCCCGCCTCGGACCCCGGCGATTGCGTTGGCAATGCCACAGCCCGTGTCGTTGTGGAAGTGGACACCGATGGGGGTGTCTGTTGCGGCAACCACCTCGGACACGATTCTCTCCACGTCGAAGGGCAGGCAACCTCCGTTGGTGTCGCACAGGACGAGACAGTCGGCCCCGGCCTCTGCAGCACCGGTGAGCACCTGCATCGAGTAGGCAGGGTTCGCTTGGTAACCGTCGAAGAAGTGCTCAGCGTCGAAGAACACCGTCAGACCCTGTTCCTTGAGGAACCTGACCGAATCGGCGACCATGGCCACGCCCTCGTCGAGCGTTGTCCGGAGCGCCTCGGTGACGTGGTAGTCCCAGGCCTTGCCGACGATGCAGACGACCTCGGTACCCGACGCCACGAGGTTTGCGAGTGTCGGATCGTCGTTGGCGTCGCCGTTCACGCGCCTTGTCGACCCGAACGCCACCAGCTTTGACTGGTTGAGGTGCAACTCGGTCTGCGCCCGCTCGAAGAACTCAACGTCTTTGGGGTTGGCTCCCGGCCAACCACCCTCGATGTAGTGGACGCCGAGCAGGTCCAGCTGTTCGGCGATGCGCAGCTTGTCGACGACCGTCAGCGAGATGCCCTCGAGCTGTGCACCATCGCGCAGCGTAGTGTCGTAGATGTCGACCGCTGCCGGCAGATCAGGCGTCGACATGCTCATTCCACTCTGCGTATTCCGGCCTCTTTCCGCGGACGGCCTCGAAGAAGACCTCCTGGACGGCCCGGGTGACAGGACCGGGATCACCGACATCACGTTCATCAACCGACCGGATCGGCACGATCTCTGCCGCCGTTCCGGAGAGGAACGCCTCGTCGGCCGTGTAGAGGTCGCTGCGCAACAGGTTTCCCTGCACATACGGAATGCCCAGGTCGTCGGCAATCCGGTGGACGGCATCCTGAGTTATTCCCTCGAGGGCGCCGGCGCTGGTCGGTGGCGTGATTATCGTGCCGCCGCTGACGATGAACAGGTTCTCACCGGTGCATTCGGACACGTTGCCCTGTGGAGACAGCAGGATTGCCTCGTCGTAGCCGGCCTTTATCGCCTGGACCTTGGCCATCTGCGAGTTGATGTAGTGGCCGCATCCCTTGGCTGCGGGCGGCATGGCGTTGGCATCGTGGCGTTGCCACGATGAGATCATCATGCGCACACCGTTCCTGATGCCTTCGTCTCCGAGGTAGGAACCCCATGGCCACGTGGCGATGGAGACGTCCACGTCACATGGAATGGGGTTGAGACCCATCTCGCCGTAGCCGAGGTACGCCAGAGGTCGGATGTAGCACGAGGGCAGGTCGTTGACCCGAACGGTGTCCTTCACCGCCTGGACCAGCTGGTCGACCGTCCATGGAATGTCTATGAACAAGATCTTGGCCGACCTGAAGAAGCGCTCGATGTGGGGGGTCAACCTGAAGACTGCGGGGCCGCTGTCGGTCTCGTAGGCCCGGATTCCCTCGAACACCCCGTTGCCGTAGTGCAGGGTGTGGGTCAGCACGTGAATGGTGGCGTCGTCCCAGTCGACGAGATCGCCGTTCATCCAGATCTTGTCCGCCTTCTCTATCGGCATGTCCTGTTACCTCTCCTGCTCAGTTTGCGTCGGTGTTTGTTTTGATGTCGTTCCGGGTCAGCCATGTACGCGTTCGGCAATGGCATCGCCTGTCGCGACAGTTCCGTCCAGTTGGGCGGCCGGGTCGGCGCACGCCGCCCGGATCCGTTCGGCCGCAGCATCCTCGCCGAGGAAGTCGAGCATCATGGCTCCAGACAGGATCGCAGCCGTGGGGTTAGCGAGCCCCTTCCCGGCAATGTCAGGTGCAGATCCGTGAACCGGCTCGAACATTGACGGCCCGGTCCGTGCCGGGTTCAGGTTGGCCGACGAAGCTAGGCCGATTCCACCCGAGATCGCACCACCGAGATCGGTGAGGATGTCGCCAAACAGGTTGTCGGTGACGATCACGTCGTAGCGCTCGGGTGAGTCGACGAAGTAGATGCATGCGGCATCGACGTGGTTGTAGGCGGTCTCAACGTCGGTGTAGTCGGCTGCGACCTCTTTGAAGGTTCGCTCCCAGAGGTCACCTGAGAAGGTGAGCACGTTGGTCTTGTGCACGAGCGTCAGGTGGCCCCGGCGTGAACGTGCAAGGTCGAACGCGAAGCGGATGGCACGCTCGACACCCATCCGGGTGTTCACCGATCCCTGGGTAGCCACCTCGTCGGCGGTTCCCTTCCGGAGGAAGCCGCCCTCGCCCGCGTAGGTGCCCTCGGTGTTCTCCCTGACGACCATGAAGTCGACGTCTGAGGGTGGAAAGAGGAACGGCCGCAGGTTCACGTAGAGATCGAGGTCGAAGCGCATCTTCAGCAGGAGGCCGCGCTCGATCACCCCGGGAGGAACCTCTGGAGTTCCGACCGCACCGAGGAACAGTGCGTCGAGACCACGCCACTCCTCGACCACCTCGTCGGGCAGGACTACGCCATCGCGCAGATAGCGGTAGCCGCCCAGGTCGTAGTCGACGATCTCGATAGCAACGCCGGCAGCGGCAACCACCTTGAGGCCCTCTGCGATGACCTCGGGGCCGATTCCGTCACCACCGATGACGCCTACTCGATGTGCCACGCCTCTGTTCTCCTTGTCGTTTCTGTTCCGGGTCGGATGTCGGGTGAATCAGTCGAGATGCCAGCTGAGAGCAGCCTGCAACCAAAAAACCGCCCACCGAGGTGGACGGTCCGGGCGCACACCAAACTGGCGTGCGCTACGTAATGGCGATTACCAGATACCTGTGACCCATGGGGACGAGCCTACCAAGCATCCCCGGATCATTATCACCCGACTTTCCTCGGACCGGTGGCTACGCTTCGGAGATGGCTGAGCAGCATCAACTGTCACAGTTCGCGTTCGATCGGTTGGCCGCCGAATTGACCGACCTGACCACCCGTGGCCGCATCGAGATCGCCCGCAAGATCGAGGTTGCCCGCGAGATGGGCGACCTCTCCGAAAACGGCGACTACCACGCCGCCAAGGAGGAGAAGGGCAAGATGGAGGGTCGCATCCTGCACCTTGAGCATCTCCTTGAGAACACCACGATTCTCGACGGTGCCCCGGCTGGAACCGACACGGTTGTTCCCGGTTGCATCGTGTCGCTCCTCTACGGAGACGACGACGAACCTGAACGGATGCTGTTCGGTTCCATCGAGGAACAACATGCCGACGTCGGTGTGGTCTCACCCGGCTCTCCCCTGGGCGAGGTACTCCTTGGCAGATCGGTGGGCGACGAGGTCTCGTTTGAGGCTCCTGGTGGCGAGCTGACCGTACGGATCACCGCCATCGAAAACTAGGTGTCGGTCGGGACAGCGGCGGAGTAGCCCGGTTGAGTTCTCCGCCAAGACCCCGGTTTGGGGGACAGCCCCCACCGTGGCGGGTCATCGACCTGCCGGGGCGCGGACCACTCAGGCTCCGTGACTCGGGCCAGCCGGATGATGACGACCCCACAAGACCCGTCCTGTTGCTGTTCCACGGCTGGACGGTCAGCGCCGATCTCAACTGGGGCAACGCCTATGCCGAGTTGACCTCCCACTACCGGGTGCTGGCGTGGGACCAGCGCGGCCACGGTTCCAATGGGCTGAGACCACGGAGGCGGTTCCGCCTCGAGGACTGCGCCGACGACGCCGCCGCTGTAATGGATGCCGTCGGGGTGGAGCAGGCGATCGCCGTCGGCTACTCGATGGGTGGCACTGTGGCACAGCTGTTGTGGCGTCGCCATCCACACATGGTCTCGGGGTTGGCCCTGTGTGCCAGCGCAATGAAGTTCCGCCAGACCGTCGCCGAGTACCGGGATTTCGCCCTGATCCGGCTGGCCTGTCGACCTGCCTCGCTGCTCCCTGAGACGGGATGGCACCTGGCAGAACGGGTGGCATCGGCCAGGTCCGGCACGGCGCCGCTGGTTGATGCGGAGTTCGACGACTGGGCGGCCCGCGAGGTCAGGGCCGGTGACCTCGGCCAGATTCTGACAGCCGGCGTTGCTCTGGGTGGGTTCGATTCCAGCAGTTGGGTAGGTGACATAGACGTCCCGACCAGCGTGCTGATCGGCGTTGACGACAGAGTCGTGCCCACCGCCAGACAGCGACAGTTGGCGACAGCCCTTCCCCGGCCGTTTGTCGTCGAGTTCTCCGGCGACCATGCAGCACCCGTTGTTCGGGCAGACCACTTCGCAACGCAGTTGCTGACCGGCATCTCATGGCTACACAGAGGATGAACAGGTGGACGTAGCGGTTTCGGGGTCATCCGGGCTCATCGGAGGTGCACTGTGTGACCGGCTTGAAGAGCGTGGCGACACAGTCAGGCGCCTGGTGCGTCGACCGACCGGTTCTCCACGGGAGGTCCACTGGGATCCAGATCGCAGCCTGTTGGATCCAGGTTCCCTTGAAGGCGTCGATGCGGTGGTCCACCTGGCGGGCGCCGGGATCGCCAACCGACGCTGGACCCGGTCACGGATGGATCTAATCCTCGGTAGCCGAACCCGTGGCACACACTTGATCTCCTCAGCCATGGCGGAGTCCTCTCGGGCCGGTGCCGGGCCGGGTGTTCTGGTCAGTGGTTCCGCCATCGGCTTCTACGGTGACCGTTCCGACGAGCCACTCGTTGAGACAAGTTCACGCGGCGGCGGCTTCCTGGCCGACGTGTGCGTCGCCTGGGAGGCAGCCACACGAATGGCTGAAACAGCAGGTATCCGTGTCGCACACGCGCGTACCGGGATCGTCCTGTCACCCCTGGGAGGCCTGCTGAGGGCACAGTTGCCGCTGTTCCGGCTGGGGCTGGGTGGCCCTCTGGGCCCAGGAACACAGTGGATGAGCTGGATCTCTCTACATGACGAGGTCTCGGCCCTGTGCTGGTTGATTGACAACGAGGCCTGTGGGCCCGTCAACCTTGTCTCGCCTGTGCCGGTTACAAATGCCAGGTTCGCCGCCTCTCTGGGTCGGGCTGTCCGGCGCCCGGCCCGCCTCCGTACCCCGGCGCTTATACCTGCAGTCCCGTTCGGGCGACGACTGGTAGCAGAGCTGATGTTGTCCAGCGCTGTAGTGCGCCCCGCCGTGCTCCAGGAGGGCGGCTTCATCTTTGCCGACACCTCTCTCGACGATGCTCTCAGGTCGGAGTTGGACCCGACCTGAGAGGCCCGGTCAGTTGGGCCAGCGTGCGCAGCCGTCGCCGGCCCAGATCTGGAGGACCCGCCCGATGTCATCGGTGTGGGTTGTCACACCCCTCATTCCATCGCTGACACCAAGGGCATCGATGCTGAACAGGCCAGCGGTGTCACCCTCGACAGGGCTTGTCAACACCAGCCCTGCTGCGTGAGCAGCCGCCAGATCTGCGACCGACGAGCCCACCCCGATCCGGTCGAAGGTCCACAGGGATGTCTGGAGGGCGTCGGTTCCCTCGGCAAACCACTGGGTAAAGGTGGCGTTGGTTCCCGGCTCTCCGTCGGTCATGTCAACATCGCTCAGGACCACCTCGAGGTTGGCGAACGTGACCCTCCTGACCTGGTCTCCGGCACACCGCTCATCTGCGATCCAGCCGGTGTCTGTTGCAGGTGACCCCACTACTGCGGTGAGCACTGCAACGACCGTGTCTGCGCTGTCGCCGAGGCCGACAAGCGCCTCGGCTCCTGTGGCTGCATTGGTGACCACACCGACCGGGGAGAGCGTCAACACGCCGAGCGGAGGCCTGGTGGTCGTGGTGGAGACAGCGACAGTGGTGGTGGTTGCCGGGACGAGGGTGGTCGTCGTGAGGGCCGGAGGAAGGGTGGTTGAGACCACGACCCCCGGCATCACCGTGACCGGTGCCGCTGTTGTGGTGGTACTGGTAGTTGAGGTCGTTGCAGGGGGCGCAGTTGTCGTTGCCTGCAGGCTTGTGGGCAGTTCAGTAACCGTCGTCGAAGCCACAACCTCGGGTTCGTTCACCTGCTCGGGAGCGCTGTCGTCGCCCCTGACGAAGAGAAACGCTGCTCCGATCGCCAGGCCGCCCAGCACAGCAACGGCCACGACGAGGCCTGGTCTGAACCTGCGACGCTCAAGGTCGGGAATGGATGACTCCTCAAAGACCGAGCGCGGCCCGAGCGACATGACCGATGGCTCCGTTGGGATCCTGGCTGGCTCCTGTGAAACGACCCCGAGGTCCTCACGGGTGACGATCGGCTTTGGTCCGGGTGGACCATCACCGTGTCGCCTCCAGAACAGTGCACCGAGGGCCCCGGCGAGGTCGGGGTCCATTCCATCGGGGCCGTATGCCGCCATTGCCGCCCATGAGCGGGTTTCCTCGACCAGGGTGAACTCGCCCAGACGTGCCCGTTCGGCGGCCGCTGAGTAGACGCCCGCCTCGGGTCCTCCAGCGGTACACACGACCAGAACCTCGTCGGGTACGCGGTCGAGCACTACGACGCAGCGTGCGTAGATGTGGGCCAGAAGGTGGGCGATAACGGTTTCGGCAGCGAGGGCCCGGCCCGCTACCTCGATCGTCTCGGCGTCGAGCAGGCGTCCGACCACGTTGTCGACGGTCCCGTCAGGCTCTGACCCCGACCTGTGGCGGGCCTCGGACCCGACCGTGACCGAGCCGTCTGAAGCCACATGGAGGACGACGGGCATGTGTGCGGCACGGTCACCCAGGGCGAGCAGATCGATGCGACCGTCGCTGTCGACGGCTGCGTGGGCCAGATTTGGCCCCAGATGAATGGAGAGAACGGTCGGCATGCTGCTTCGGGTCTGATTGGCAGTGTTCGTGGTCGTCGACAATAGGGCCTGACAGGGCAAAGCGGCATGACGATGCACGATGTCTCGGCCTGGTTTATTTCCTCCTCGTGACCATTCCTCGTACATATGGCTCAGCCCCATGGCATCCTTGTTGCCGATGGACCTGCGCCAACTCAACCACCTGCTCGCCGTGATCGACCACCACAGCTTCTCGGCTGCCGCCAGGGCGCTTCACACGGTGCAGTCCAACGTTTCGACCCATGTGGCCAAACTGGAAAAGGAACTGGGTGTCACCCTCATTGACAGGACAACGATGCAGCCCACCCCCGAGGGCCTGGCCGTGATCGAGCGAGCCCGCAGAATCGCGACTGAGATGCAGTCGATCTCCGACGACATCACCTCAATGCACGACGAAGTGGCGGGCTCGGTGAGGATCGGCTGCATCGGCACCACGGCCCGTTGGATCGCCACCCCCCTGCTTCGCCGCATGAAGGAGACCGCTCCGGGGCTCCACCCCATCCTCGTAGACGCCACCACCGCATCGTTGACACCACGGGTGAGCACCGGCGATCTGGACCTGGCGGTCGTCAACACCCCGGTAGTTGACGCCGGCCTTGTCACCGAACCCCTCTTCGACGAGGAGCGCATAGTCGTCGCACCCAACGACCACCCTCTCGCCGAACACGACACGGTCAGCATCACCGACCTGGCGGACCACGAGATAATGCTCACGCCGGTGGGTACGACCTTCCGCGACGCCGTCGACGAGGAGTTGGCCCGATCCGGCCTCAGCCTGCGTTCAGCCGCCGAGATCGACGGGCTTCGGCTGCTCACCTCACTCGCCTATCAGGGGTATGCACCTGCCCTGCTGCCTGCCAGCGCCGCTTCCGGATACTCAGACGAGATCTGGACGATTATCAGGGTCGACGGCCTTGCCCGACGATCGGTGGGCCTTACCCGCAGCGCCCGGACGACTCCGTCAACACCTGCAAGGGCAGCCCGCGAGGTGCTTCTCGAGGTCATTCGCGAGATCGGACCCCATCAGCCCGGCATCCATGTAACTCTGGGGGCAACATGACGACCACCAGCCCCGAACCGGGAACAGAGGCCCTGCGATGACCGACGGTACAGACCGGGTTGCTCTGCGCTCGCTCACCGGCGGCACTGTCTCGTTCGGAGTCGACGAGATCCACGGCCGGCGCGTCGTGCTCGTGGAGATCTCCGGCGAGGACCGCGGCTCCCTCCGCCCTGCCGACGGTGAGAACCTCGCTGTCGCTGCCCGTACGGCCCGTGAGAAGCGCTTGCCGCTGATCTGCTTCGTGGCCTCCAGTGGGGCTGCTGTCGATGAGGGCGTCGGAGCGGTTCACGGCTGGGGCACGGCCGCCAGGGAGTTTGTGGCCTGTTCAGGCGTTGTTCCAGTCATCTTCTGTGTCACCGGACCGACCGTTTCCGGGCCGGCCCTGCTGCTCGGTCTTGCCGACCTGGTCGTGATGGTCGACGACACGTTTGCCTTCGTCAGCGGACCCCGGATGGTCAGCCAGTTCACCGGAGAGGAGTTCTCCAACGAGGGTCTCGGCGGCTCAACACTGCATGCACGAACAACCGGTGTAGCCCACTTCACCTGCGCCGATCGGGAGGGCGCCGTCCAGTTGATCGGCGAACTCCTCTCGTACCTGCCGGACCACACTGACGCCGCTCCGCCGTGCTGGCCGAACGGAGATCCGGTCGACCGCCCCACCCAGGAGGCCGGCGACCTCATTCCGACCACGACCACCGGCAGCTACGACGTCCGCGACGTGTTGTCGTGTGTCGTCGACGACGGACACCTGCTCGAACCACGAGAGGGCTGGGCGACGAACCTGGTCACGGCCTTTGCCACGATTGCAGGCAACCCGGTCGGGCTCGTAGCCAACCAACCCCAGTCCATGGCGGGAACGCTCGACATCCCGGCCTCCCAGAAGGGCGCCAGATTCGTCTCCTTCTGTGACGCATTCAACCTTCCCCTGGTGACCTTCGTGGACACGTCGGGCTTCTACCCCGGCAAGGACCTTGAGTGGAGGGGCATGATCCGCTACGGAGCCCAGCTGGCCTTCGCCTACGCCAGGGCTACGGTTCCCAGAGTCTGCGTCACGCTCCGAAAGGCCTACGGCGGCGCCTACATAGTCATGGACTCCCGCTACATGGGCAACGACCTAATGCTGGCCTGGCCGACGGCCGAGATTGCGGTGATGGGAGCCAAAGGCGCTGTAGAGATACTCCACCGCAATGCCGACCCCGCGGAGCGGGCCGAGCTGGAGTCCTTATACGAGGACCGCCTCCTGAATCCCTATGCGGCTGCCGAGCGCGGGTCGGTCGACAGGGTCATAGACCCGGCCGATACAAGGTCAGAGTTGGCCGCGGCGCTCGAGGTGCTGATCGGGAAAAGAGAAAGAATTCCGCGTCGCCGCCATGACAACAGTCCACTCTGAGGGCTGAATCCCACCAATTCCCCGACAGGGTGCAAACAATCGACAATCTTCGCTTCGGCCCGGCTGCACAGCCGTTCCGCATCGCAGGTACATTCAAAGGGTCAGGGGGCGAGCCGCCCCGAAACTCAAGAAGGGTCGACGTGGGCGAGAGCATCACAATCACCGACAACCGCACCGGCGAGTCGATCGAGATCCCCATTGACAGGGGCGGCATCGACGCCAGGGCGTGGGGCTCGCTGTTGCCCGGGATCTGGTTCGACGACCCGTCCTTCACCGCCACCTCCGGCGCCGACAGCGCAATCACCTACCTGGATGGTGGCAAGGGTCTGCTCCGCTACCGCGGCTACCCCATCGAGCAGCTGGCAGGCTCAACGAGCTTCCTCGAGGTGGCCCACCTGGTTTTGTTCGGAGAACTGCCGAACAGGGTCCAGTTGACGGCATGGTCCGACGAGATCTCCTCCGAGGCACCGATCCACGAGAACTTCCACAAGCGAATCCTCGAGGGATTCCGCGACGACGCCCACGCCATGGGTGTCCTCGTCTCAGGCATCGCAGCCATGTCGACCTTCTGGCCCGACGGCAAGGATGTCGAGGACCCGCTCTGTCGCCGCACCCAGATGATCCGCCTCATCGCCAAGATGCCCACACTGGCGGCAAGCGCCTACCGCCGCAGCGTGGGCACCCCCTACGTGCAGCCCGACCCCGACCTCGACTACACCGGGAACTTCCTCTCGATGATGTTCTGTCAGCGAGACCGCCCCTACGAGGTCGACCCCGTCCTGAGAGACGCCCTGGACCTGCTCTTCGTACTGCACGCCGACCACGAACAAAACTGCTCCACCACTGCAGCCAGGGTCGTCGGCAGCGCCCACGCCGACCCGTACCTCACGGTGGCGTCAGCCGCTGCCGCCCTTTCCGGTCCACGCCACGGCGGCGCCAACGAAGCCGTCGTCCGCATGCTCGAAAACATCGGCTCCTACGAGAACGTCGACGACTTCATCACCGGTGTAAAGGCCGGCGACCAGAAACTGATGGGCTTTGGCCACCGCGTCTACAAGAACTACGACCCGAGGGCACGAATCATCAAAGACGCCGCCCACCGGGTGTTCGAGGTAACCGGCCGCAACCCTCTGCTCGACATAGCCCTCAAGCTCGAAGAGGTCGCCCTGGCCGACGAGTACTTCATCAGCCGGAACCTCTACCCGAACGTCGACTTCTACTCCGGCCTCATCTACCAGTCGATGGGATTCCCAGTCGAGATGTTCACGGTCCTGTTCGCGATCGGACGGACACCGGGCTGGTTGGCCCACTGGGACGAACTCCTTGTCAACGAATCCCGGATCGCCCGCCCACGCCAGACCTACAGCGGCAAGCCGGAACGTACGGTCCCCCACATCGACCAGCGCTGACCACCTGCCGTCAGCGGCTGCGTTTCAGGTCTGAGTACGGAAGGTCCCTGTCGACACTCGGCTCGCGCGGAAGGCCGAGCACCCGCTCGCCCACGATGTTGCGCTGGACCTCGTCTGTGCCTCCCCGGATGGACATCGAGGGGGCCGTCATGAAACCGAGGTGGCCCGGAGAGTCGACCAGCATGCCGGCAGCCCCCGCAAGGTTCTTGCCAAGGCAGGTACGGGCCTTGAATGCGGTGGCGCTTCGCAACTTGGCTCCCGAGCCCTCAGGCCCCGGAGCACCACCCCTGGCGAGATGGACTGCACGCATGGTGGCGAGCTGGTTCACCCGGTGGAGCACGTAGGCCCGCATGGCCGCCTGTCGGGCCACGGGATCAACAAGACGGCCTGAACCTCTCCACGCTTCGAGCCACGAGGGCAGGCCCACGTCGGAGTCATCGCCACCACCGAACGCACGACCCCCGATTGTCGCCCGCTCGTGGGCCAGGGTCTCGACAGTGATACCCCAGCCGTCGCCCAGTTCACCAAGGCGGTTCTCATCGGAGACCCGCACGTCGGTAACGAACACCTCGGTGAAGTGCTGGTCACCGTTCATCTGCTCGAGCGGCCGTACCTCGATTCCAGGAGACGACATGTCGACAGCGAACATTGTGAGACCCCGGTGCTTCGGTAGGGCTGCGTCGGTTCGGGCAACACACATCCCCCAGGTGGAGTAGGTGCCGCGCGACGTCCACACCTTTGACCCGTTGAGCACCCACTCATCGCCATCACGCTCAGCCCTCATCCCGGCATTGGCGAGGTCGGAACCGGCGTCCGGCTCGGAGAACATCTGACACCAGACCTCCGAGCCGTCAGCGATCGGCCGCAGCCACCGTTGCTTTTGACCGTTGGTGCCCCTTGCCAGCAGAACCGGACCTACAAGGTTGAGACCCACCCCGTACGGGTAGAGGTCAGCCGTCTGGTACCTGCCGAGGGCCTCGGCGATCAGTGCGGCCTCAGCCGTGTCGGCATCGCGGCCACCGTGCCCGGTTGGCCACTCGGGCACCATCCAGCCACCGGCCACCAGGGTCTCAAGGTAGATCCGTCCGGCCTCGAGGTCGTCGCTGCCGGCACCGAGGACGGTAGAGCTGGAACTGGCAGAACGTGTTTCCAACAGGGCAGCCAGCTCCACATGGATCTGCTCGGCACTGAGGGACATGGCGCAAGTCTGCCAAACGGATCGCCGGGTCGTACAAGGTGGCCCCGGCTCGGCCATGATTACGCCATGCATGAGATCCTCGAAGCAGCAAGCGCGCTGGCTGACGACGCAGTCGCCCTCCGTAGGGACATCCACAGCCACCCCGAGCTGGGTCTACACAACCCCGACACCCAGCAGCGGATAATCGCAGCCCTCGCCGGCCTCCCGCTGGATGTCGCTGAGGGGTCGGGGATCACGTCGGTCGTGGCCGACCTTGAGGGAGCCTCGGACGGACCGACCGTCCTGCTCCGCGCCGATACCGACGCCCTGCCCATGACAGAGGACTCCGACGAGGACTTCTGTTCGACGGAGCCGGGCCGGGCACATGCATGCGGCCACGACGCCCACGTGGCGATGCTGGTCGGTGCGGCCCGGTTGCTGTGCGACAGGCAGGGCGACATTGCGGGACGGGTCAGGTTCATGTTCCAGCCGGGAGAAGAGGGTGCTGGAGGTGCTGCCGTGATGATCGACGAGGGCGTGCTTGAGGGGGTCGACCGGGCGTTCGCCATCCATATCACCCCCAACCTGCCGGTAGGGCACGCTGCCTGTCGGCCCGGCCCACTGCTGGCCTCGGCCGACACATTCCACGTGACAGTCGCCGGCAGGGGCGGCCACGCCTCGACCCCGCACTTCTGTGCCGACCCGGTTCCGCCCATGGCCGAGATGATCACCGCGGCACAGGCCGTTGTTACCCGCCAGGTCGACGCCTTCAAGCCATCGGTCGTGACCATCACCCACGTGGACGCCGGCACGACCACCAACGTGATCCCCGAGACCGCGTTCTTCGAGGGCACCATCCGAGCCGTGTCCGAGGAAACCAGGAGCCTCGTGGCTGACGCATTGGAGACCGCCTGCAGACATGTCGCCCTTGCCCACGGCTGCAGCGTCGACTTCCGCCTAGAAGCCGGGTATCCAGTGACGCTCAATGACGCCGATGAGGCCGCCCGGGTTGCCGACATCTGCGAGGCGACCCTCGGAACCGGGTCATTCCTTCCTCTTCCTGCACCGTTCATGGGGGCAGAGGACTTCTCCTACGTGCTCAATAGCGTGCCCGGTGCCATGGCCTTCCTCGGCGTCTGTCCAGACGACATCAATGACCCGCAGACAGCACCGCCCTGCCACTCGAACCGGATGCGCCTGAACGAAGCCGGCCTCGTCCACGGAATCGCCCTGCACACGGCAATGGCGCTGGGGAACTAGACGATATGGCACCTACCGAGCCGGCTGACATCGACTTCACGGCCCTGATGGCCCTCGAGTCACACGGACCCGATGTCTACGTGGGAATCAGCCCCGACTACCCGTGGGGCCGCGTCTACGGCGGCCAGGTTGTGGCCCAGGGCCTGCGTGCCGCAGCAGCCACCGTCGATGACGACCGCCACGTCCACTCACTCCACGCCTACTTCATCAGGGGCGGCACGAGCAGCGAGCCGATCCGCTACGAGGTGGACCGGATCCGCAACGGCCGTTCGTTCACAACGCGCAGGGTCGTGGCCCGCCAGTCCGACGGGGCGATCCTGAACCTGTCCTGTTCATTCCAAGTGGTTGAGGACCAGGCAGATGTCCAGGAGTCGACAGCTCCAGAGAACATGAGAAGCGCTGAGGACGGGGGCAAGGAGGACTGGAGCCTGATAGGGCACCGCCGGGTTCTCCAGGAACCCGGACACTCGGCCAGCTGGCTACGGATACTCAGCGACCTGGGTGACGACAGGGTTCTGCATGATTGTGCACTTGCCTTCCTGTCAGATGACCTCCCCAGCAACGCATCGGTGAGTTCGCATCCCCGTGTCATCGACATGGGCATGGACCGCGAGGAGCGCCACCAGAGCTTCATGGGAGCCAGCCTTGACCACGCCATCTGGTTCCACCGGCACGCACCTGCCGACCAGTGGCAGCTTCACGACTTCAGGTCCCACGGGCTGACAGGTGGCAGGGGCCTCTCGAGCGGTGAGATCTTCTCTGAGGACGGCATCCACGTGGCGAGCGTGGCCCAGGAGTTCCTGTTCCGGGAACTGACCCGCTGATCTTGCAGTTCAGGGTGTCGTGACTGCCATGGGCGATAACCGGGTGACCGTTCTGGTCCACTCTCCCGGCTGGGGCCGCCACATGGCGGAACTGGAAGAGCGCTTCTCCGACGTCAGGTTCGTCCATGTCGACCCCGACGAGCCGGTTCCGGCCGACCTTCAGGGCGAGGTCCTGTTCGCCCAGACCTTCAGACCCAGCAATGTCGCCGACGTACTCAACCACGGAGTGCGCTGGGTCCACAGCATCGGCCACGGCGTCGACCACCTGCCGCTTGACCTGATGGGCGACATGCTGGTCTCGTGTTCACGTGGGGCATCAGCTGCGCCGATAGCGGAATGGGTCGTGGCGATGATCCTGACAGCCGTCAAGGACCTTCCCGACAGTTGGGCCGACGAGCCTCCAGAGCGCTGGAGCTGGGCGAGCCTGGGTTCGGTAGAAGGCCAGACCATCGCCCTGATCGGCTTCGGGTCAATCAACCAGGCGGTCGCCGACCGGCTCCGCCCCTTCGGAGCCCACCTGACTGCTGTGCGCAGGTCGGATTCCGGCACCGACGACAACGGCGTTCACCTGGCTTCGACAGCCTCTGTGGCGGTCAGGGACGCCGACCACGTTGTGCTGGCAGTGCCTGTGACCGGAGAGACACACCACCTGGTCGATGCAGCCCTCCTGTCGGCGATGAAGCCGGGGGCGCACCTCATCAACGTAGCCAGGGGGTCGGTCGTTGACCAGGACGCCTTACGCGTGGCACTCGACTCTGGCCAGGTTGGGTTGGCTTCTCTGGACGTCTCTGAGCCTGAACCACTACCGGCTGGCCACTGGCTGTACAAACATCCCGGGGTGAGGCTCAGCCCCCACATCTCATGGTCCAGCCCCGATGCGGTACAACAACTCTTCGACATGTTCGCCGACAACCTTGAGCGGTGGCTGCGGGGCGAAACCCCTGAGGGCCTCGTGGACCTGGAAGCCGGCTACTGACCAGTGGGACTGTGACAGATGGAGATGAACAGGTGAACAGCCACACACGACCCCGGATGATCCTGGACTGCGACCCAGGTGTCGACGACGCAATTGCCATCATCACCGCCGCCCGGTGGGCCGATCTGGTCGGAATCACGACCGTGGCCGGAAACGTCTCAGGGGCCCAGACCTGTGCCAACGCCCTGCGTCTTCGTGCACTGCTGGGCCTCGACATCCCGATCCACCGGGGAGCCGATGGCCCAATGGCCGGCGATCTGGAGGATGCCAGCCACGTGCACGGTGCCGATGGACTAGCCGGCGTTGACCTCCCCGAGCCAGACCGACACCCCGACTCATCTGATGCCGTCGAGTATCTGGTTGAGACAACCCGGGGAGAAGAGGGCCTCCATCTGGTACCCATCGGCCCCCTCACCAACATCGCCCTCGCCCTCCGGGCCGACCCAGGTCTCGCCCACCGGGTGGCATCGATAACCCTCATGGGAGGAGGAGCGGGTTCTGGAAACGTGACCGCTGCGGCCGAGTTCAACATCTACGTCGACCCCGAGGCGGCCGACATCGTGTTCAGGTCCGGTGGACCCGTAGACATGATCGGACTGAACCTCACCAACCAGGTCCGCATGGGCCCCGCACACGCGACAGCGTGTCGGGAGATGGGCACCCCTGTGGGCGACTTCGTGACACACCTGCTGGACCACCTCATCGACATCCACTTCCAGTGGGAGGGGGCTGACACCAGCGCGATGCACGACCCGAGTGCCATCTTGGCTGTAACCCACCCGCACCTGATCACATCCGAGCCCCGCACGGTCGTGGTCGAACTGGATGGAACCCACACCCGCGGCCAGACCCTCGTTGATGAGCGGGGCCCTGCAGCTGGTGCACCCAACTGCAGGGTCGGCTACGGAGTCGACGTGGATTCCGCCGTTGACCTGATCATGACGGCGATCGGGGAGGCCTAAACCAC
>DLRQ01000087.1:47958-85610 GCA_002501135.1 Candidatus Neomicrothrix sp. UBA7884 | reverse complement strand
GGTTCGAGTCCCTCCAAGCGCGCTGACCGTTTGTGCAGGCCGGTTACCGCCAGGCCGATCAGCTAGCCGTCAAGTGCCCGGGATTCACCCGCCGACGAAGAGATCAAACACCGGTTTGATCGTCGCAATTACAAGGTCCCTGTACTTTCCCACGATCTCTCTTACACCCTCGGGTGCATCGAACATCCACATTCCCACAGCGACAACGAACACCGCCAGGGCGCCACGAAGGAGATACTTCGCCACCAGACCCAACACGATCAGTCCGCCAACCACCGTTACCAGCAACTCGGTTGAAGACAATCCGTTGAGGTTCTGCACCTGCTCCAACAGAGGCTGTTCCATTGGTCCAGCGTACCCAACAGGCCAATGCTGTAGCCGTGCAGCCCCTCATACCGTAAGGACCGCCGGAACTACCCCTCACAACCGCTCTGACCTGGTAGTAAAGGCACCATGACCACCGGCTCACCTCCACACGTTGAGGCCTCCCTGGTCGACTTCGCCGTGTCCATTGCCCGCGAGGCCGGTGACCTGACCCTCGGGCTCTTCGGCAGCCCTGACCTGGATGTTGAGGGCAAGGACGACGGAAGCCCGGTGACGGTTGCGGACCGACGTGCCGAACGGCTGCTGCGAGAACGAATCTCAGGAGCACACCCCGGCGACTCGATAGTCGGCGAAGAAGAAGTCGACAAGGTAGGCGACTCCGGTCGCACCTGGATCCTCGACCCCATCGACGGAACCGTCTCATTTGTCCAGGGAGTACCCCTGTTCGGCAACCTTGTCGCCCTCGAGGACGAACACGGTCCGGCCGTAGGTGTCATCAACATTCCGGCGCTCGGCGAGTGCATCTGGGCCGGCCGGGGGCTCGGCTGTTTCGTCAACGGCGTTCCCACCCGGGTCGGCAACCACGCGAACCTGGCCGGAGCCTGCATCCTCACGAGCGGGGTCGACTACTGGGAATCGGCTGCCCGCCTGGACCCACTGGTGACAGCCGGCTCCATCATCCGAACCTGGGGAGATTCGTACGGCTACCTACTTGTCGCCACCGGAAGAGCCGACGCAATGGTCGACCCCATCGTCAACCGGTGGGATGTCGCCCCGATGCTGACCATCCTGCCGGAGGCCGGTGGGCTCTTCACCGACATGGCAGGCAACGTCACCGCCGACGGTGGAGATGCGATAGCAACCAACCCAAAGCTCCATGCTGCACTCATGGCAGCAGTCGGTCGCTCACCGGTTCATTAGACCCTCAGTTTCCCGCACCGTCACCCTCAAATATCTCGGTGGCCAGGCCCCGATCAGCCAACTCGCCGAGAAACCCGACCGGTTCAACTGCTTCAGCCAGCCCAGCCATTCCACTAACGGACACCCTGCCGTCGAGGACCCATTCAACAGCGGTGGCTGCAACCGCCGCTGCACCAACGGCTGGCCGCTCTGCAGCCCCGAGTACCAGGGTCTCTCGGGCGGTCCCCCGCCGGCCCCTCAACTCGACCCTCACCGCACCCGTACCACCCTCGGCATGGGTCGGTGTCAGCATCGGCATGGGCGCCGTCAGCCTGTCACGGCGGGTCGCCGCCATCCGGGAGGTAATACGACCGACCGCTGGAAACGCATGGTGGAGGAGCACCGGATCCGCCAACGCAGCCCTGTAGCAGTCACGCGGGCCGACCGGTTCGGGAAACCAACACAGTTCCCTACCCGATCCACCGGGCCGTTTGGTCCAGGCATCGTCGCGCCAGTCATATGAGAATCGGTTGAGAGCACGGTGGTGGACCAGAGCACATGCCGGTCCGCCGGCACCCATCTTGTAAACATGGATCTCATCGACCTCATCGAACCATGACATGCCGTGGGCTACGAGAACACAGGTCAAGCCCGGTGCAAAACCGGCACCTACGAGAACCGGGATACCGACATCACGCGCTGCCCGGTCGAGTTTCAAGACCGCTACCGTCTCGGCAAGACCGTCGCAGACAAGCACGGCCGGCAGGCCAGCTGAAATCGCCTCCTCGGCTGCCGCCAACTGTGTCCCCCGGGGGCTGGCCACCACCACTGCGTCCGCATCTATCGTTGCCGGGAAGGGGTGGTGTTCGATCACGACACGGTCACCGACCGACCCTGCGGACCGGGACAGCCTCTCTGACGACACGTCACGCAGAAGTACCTGGTCGACCCTGTCCACGGCAAGCAACTGTCGTGCAACCCTCGAACCCACGGCGCCGGCACCCAGAACCGCCACCCTCATCAGCGCAGACCCGGCCCGGTAAGCCTCCGCCACCCACCGAACTGCATCGGAGCTGCAACCCTTCCCCGAAGGCGCAGGGCGGTGACCACCGCAGCGGCCACCGAGACCGCAGCGGCCGCCTGCCTGACGGCCCTCACAATGGCCCTCATATGCGTCCGACCTCCCCATATTGACAGGCCAACCCGACAGGTCCATCGAGGACAACGATGGTATTCCCCGACGGGGTTGACGTGGGGCTAGCTGGAATCGAACCAGCGACCTCACCCTTATCAGGGGTGCGCTCTAACCGACTGAGCTATAGCCCCGTGGACCGGAAACGGTATCGCCGGGCCCTAACCGCTGACTACCCGCCGGGTGGTCTGTCAGGGTGACCCCTTCCGGGGTCATAGGTCGACGGTGTCTCCTCGTCGACCTCGTGGTCGCCGCGCCGGAGGCGTCGCTGTCGAACGGCCGTCTCCTCTTCGATCATTGTGAAGCGAACTCCGCCAACCAGATCGCTGATCAGGTTGAAGAGGACCACCATGACAACGGTTACACCCGTACCACCGATTACCAGGACGAGGCCCCCGAGGGTGAACACCCGCAGTATCTGACCGGAGTCGAACTCGAACGTCTCCAGAGTGAACAGTTCCTCGACGAAGTTCTCAATCTTGGAAATTGTTCCGGCATCCTCTGCGGCACCCCAGAGCATCCGGGTGGAGATGACGACTAGGCCCCAGACGCAGAAGTAGAACACCAGCGTGACCTTGAGCACCGACCACGGTTCGATGTGTCTGAGAAGACGACGTACCCGACGCACCCGGTACCCGCCACGCCCCACTCCGGTAGCCGGTCGCTCCGCCACGACACGTGGAAGCCCGGCCTTCTTCTGTGTCGGCCCGCCGGATCTGAGACTGCGCCTGCCACCCTGGAACCGGCCCGCAAACTGGCCTCCCCTCAAGAACTGCCCAACAGACCTGCCCGGCGATCCGGTGTGCCCTACGGGCTGTGCAACCAGATCAGGAGCATCTGCCTCTCTGGCGGATGCGACACGGGCCAACAGGTCCGCTGAGGACTGCGGCTGCGTACGAGGGGGCAGGTCAGCCGGTACACCCTCGCGATCCACGTCATCGGTCCTCTGGTCGGTCACGGCACAGAAGTCTACGGCTCGGTGAAGCGGCCACAGGGTTCGCCCTGGTTGCACAACACGGCAACAGCCCTCGCGGTAGTCCGCGCACGGCCCACGCTGACCACAACCAGCACCTCGCCGCCGGCGTGTTCAAAGGACTCGAGTTGGGCTCCGTTGGCCGAGGCGAACTCCCTAGCCACGGTGCGTCCGTCGCCACGCTCGGTGGCCACAGCCAACACCGCCGCAGATCTCGCCCGTGCACGGTCAACGGCGATCACACCCAACTCGGCGACCAGCAGGGCCATGGCGGCGCCAAGCGCCACCATCAACAGAACGAGGGGCAGGATCTGCCCGAGATCACCTATTGGGCCTCGACGTCGCACGGCTGTCCTCCGGTTGGGTGGCACGCGCCTGCGCCGGATCCGCTGACGCGATGCACACGATCCGGGCGTTGTCGGGGGAAGCTGTTACCGGATGCCTACTGAAGAACGCAAGACCGGAGTGGTCAGTCGGAGTCTTCCTCTTGGGAGGGAACCGGTGACACGGCGGCCACCTCGTTGCCCTCACCGGGGGACATGACCGCGACACCGGTTGCATCACGCCCCTGAATGGAAATGTCGGCAACCGGCATTCTTATGATCATGCCGCCGGTCGTGATGGCGAACACGTCGTCGGCTTCGTCGACCACGAGCGCACCGGCCACACGACCACGATCGTCGGTTGTCCTGATTCCCCTCACACCCAGCCCGCCACGACCCTTGCGGGTGAACTCCCCGATATCTGTCCGCTTGCCGTAGCCCTCGGTCGTGAGGTGGAACACCGACGCTCCGGGCCTGACTACGGCGCACGACACCAGCTCGTCGTCGCCGCGGAACCCCATTCCCCTGACACCGGCAGCGCTTCGGCCCATTGCGCGGACGTCGCCCTCTCCGATTCGCAAGGTCTGACCGGACCGCGACACCAACAACAGGTCGTCGTCGCCGCTGGTGGGCACAACTGCCACCAACTCGTCACCGTCGTTGAGCTTCACGGCTATGAGCCCGGCCTTGAGCGATGAATCGTAGGCAGTGAACAACGTCTTCTTGACACGCCCCGACCTGGTGGCGAAGAACAGATAGCGATGGGTCTCGTAGTCGCGGGTGTCGATGACCGCCTGCACACGCTCATCGGGCTGGAGGGGCAGGAGGTTCACGATTGAGGTACCGCGGGCGGTCCGTCCGGCCATAGGAACCTCATGGGCCTTGAGGCGGTAGACCCTGCCCCGCGTGGAGAAGAACAGGAGGTACGCGTGTGCCGTCGTATGGATGAGGTGCGAGACGGCGTCCTCCTCCTTGAGGCGGGTACCGGTAACGCCCTTGCCACCGCGACCCTGGGTACGGAACTCGGTGACCGACAT
The DNA here is from genome assembly GCA_002501135.1 of Candidatus Neomicrothrix sp. UBA7884. GTDB lineage: Bacteria > Actinomycetota > Acidimicrobiia > Acidimicrobiales > MedAcidi-G1 > UBA3125. Next base: position 80,861 of record DLRQ01000087.1, on the reverse strand, counting down.
CGTCTTGACATAACCCGAGGAACTCATGGCGAACACCATTTCCTCGTCGTCGATCAGATCCTCGATGTCAAGCTCGCCGGGGTCGTGGACGATCTGACTACGACGTGGCTCGGCGTACCTGTCACGAACCTCAATGAGCTCATCCTTGATGACGCCACGGAGCCGACCCTGATCGGCCAGCACCTCTTCGAGGTCGGCAATCACGACATCCAGATCACGGAGCCGGTCCTCGAGGCTTGACCGACCCAGCCTGGTAAGGCGGACAAGTTGCATGTCGAGGATGTGGTTTGCCTGAACCTCTGTGAATTCGAAGGTCTCACCCATGAGTCCCTCGCGGGCAGCAGAACGGTCGGCTGAGCCGCGGATCAGGGCAATAACCTCATCGATCAACTTCAGGGCCTTGATGAGGCCCTCGGTGATGTGGGCCTCTGCACGGGCTTTTTCGAGCCGATACAGCGACCGGCGGCGGACGACCTCGACCTGATGGTCTATGTATGCCTGAAGCATCTCGCACAGGTTCAGGGTCCGTGGAATACCGTCGACGAGAGCTACCGAGTTCACGGAAAAGGTGGTCTGCAGAGGGGTTCGCTTGAACAGGTTGTTGAGCGTCACGAGCGCCGCTGCATCACGCTTCAGCCTTATGACGATGCGTGTCCTGCCCTGTGCGGACTCGTCGTTGATGTCGGCTATCCCGTCAATCTCGCGTGCATCTACCAGGTCACGGATCTTGGACATGATCTGATTGGGGCTGGCCTGGTAGGGCAGTTCGCTGATCACTATCTGGGTTGAACGGGGGCCCTCTTCGATCTCGGTACAGGCACGCATGCGGATAGTTCCGCGGCCGGTCCGGTACGCCTCACGGGCTCCGCTACGCCCCAGAATCAGGGCACCGGTGGGAAAGTCGGGGGCCGGGAGAAACTCCATCAGGTCGTCGGGGGTGGAGTCGGGGTTGTCGATGAGGCACACCGTGGCGTCGATCACCTCAGCCAGGTTGTGGGATGGGATGTTGGTGGCCATGCCGACGGCGATGCCCTGGCTTCCATTTACGAGGAGGTTGGGAAACCGGGCCGGCATCACGGTCGGCTCGGTGAACTCGCCCGAGTAATTCTCGGTGAAGTCGACCGTGTCCTCGTCGATTCCATCGAGGATTGAGAGGGCAATGGGCCTGAGTCGACACTCGGTGTAACGGGCGGCCGCTGCCGAGTCGTCGGGTGAGTACCCAAAGTTGCCCTTGGGGTGGACCAGAAGGTGGCGGACGCTGAAGCTCTGGCCCATCCGGACCAGGGCGTCGTAGATGGCCTGGTCGCCGTGTGGGTGGTACTTGCCCATGACCTCGCCGGTTACACGGGCGCACTTCATGGTGGGTCGGTCGGGCCTGGCCCCCAGGTCGTACATGCCCCAGAGAATCCGTCGATGGACCGGCTTGAGACCGTCGCGGGCATCGGGCAGTGCCCTCGCCACGATCACCGACATGGCATAGTCGAGGAAGGATCTCTCCATCTCCTCCTGGATCTCGATGGGTTGGATCGAACCGACGATGGTGTCGCCGTCGGTGGAGGTGGCCGTCTTGTCGGCCTCTTCTGGCGTTGTGTCGTCCATCAGATGTCCAGGAACCGCACGTCACGTGCGTTTGTCTGAATGAACTTCTTGCGGCTCTCGACGTCTTCGCCCATAAGGACTGAGAACGCCTCGTCGGCGATTGACCCCATCTCGACCGAAACCTGGAGAAGGCTCCGGCTGGAGATCTCCATCGTCGTCTCACGAAGTTCGTCGAAGTCCATCTCGCCAAGCCCCTTGAGACGTTGAAACTCTCGCTTGTGGCCGGGGTTGTCAGCGAGGAACGCAGTCTTGGCGTGGTCGTCTTTGAGGTAAGTCTTCTCTCTGCCTACGACCGTCGAGAACAGCGGTGGCTGGGCAATGAACACGTGTCCGGCATCTACCAGGGGCCTCATCTGCCTGAAGAAAAAGGTGAGCAGCAGGGTACGGATATGGCTGCCGTCGACATCGGCATCGCACAACAAGATGACCTTGTGGTAGCGGATCTTCTCGAGGTCGAAGTCGTCTCCGAAGCCGGCCCCTATCGCCTGGATTAGCGTCTGGATCTCGGTGTTCTTGAGCATCCGGTCGGGGCGGGCCCGCTCGACGTTGAGGATCTTGCCCCTGATGGGCAGGATCGCCATGGTGCGGGGATCGCGGGCCTGGACGGCCGAACCGCCGGCTGAGTCTCCCTCGACGATGAACAGCTCTGACTCGCGTGGGTCACGCGACGAGCAGTCTTTGAGCTTGTCGGGCATGCCTGCACCGTCGAGGGCCGACTTTCGCCTTGCTGACTGCCGGGCCTCCTGAGCCGCAATCCGGGCCCGCTGGGCGCTGATGGCCTTCTGGGCGATGCGCTTAGCCTCGGAGGGGTTCTCCTCGAGCCAGTCGGAGAGTTTGTCGTTGGTGGCCTTTTGAACCAGGGAACGAATGTCGACGTTGCCGAGCTTGGACTTTGTCTGGCCCTCGAACTGGGGATCGGGAAGACGGACGCTGATGATGGCTGTAAGACCCTCGCGGATGTCCTCGCCTTTGAGGTTGTCATCGTTGTCCTTCAGGAGGCCACGGTTTCGGGCATATCGGTTGAGGACCCCTGTGAGGGCGCTGCGGAAACCCTCTTCGTGCATGCCTCCCTCGATGGTGTTGATGCCGTTGGCGAACGAATGGAGGCCGTCGGTGTTGAAACCGGTGTTCCACTGGAACGCCAACTCAACCTCGTTTCCATCCTCGTGTTGGTCGAGGTACCCGACCAGTGAGAACAGCGACTCCTTTGAGGCGTTGAGGTGCTCAACAAAGTCCCTGATGCCGCCCTCGTAGCAGAAGGTGGTTGACTCGACCTGGCCGACCTGGGTGGATCGTTTGTCGCTGAGGGTTATCTCGAGACCACTGTTCAGGAACGCCATCATCTGCAGGCGCTCGAGAAGGGTCTGGACCCTGAAGTTGACATCGTCGAAGACCGTTGGATCGGGCCAGAAGCGGACCGTGGTGCCTGTACGGCCCTCTGGCGACGGACCGGTGTCGGTCAGGCGGGCGCTGAGGTTCCCGCCGTCTGTGAAGTCCATGTAGTGGCGACGGCCGTCGCGGTCGATGTCAACCTCGAGACGGCTGGACAGGGCATTCACAACCGAGATCCCGACACCGTGGAGACCGCCCGAGACCTTGTAGCCATCGCCCCCGAACTTGCCCCCTGCGTGCAGGATCGTAAGGACAACCTCGGCTGCGGTGAGATCGGGATACTGGTGGTGCTGGTCGACCGGGATACCGCGACCGTCGTCAGCCACCTGACATCCGCCGTCGGGAAGAAGGGTCACGACTATGCGTGAACAGTGACCTGCCATTGCCTCGTCGACGGCGTTGTCGACGACCTCCCAGACGAGGTGGTGCAGGCCGGTTGGTCCGGTGGATCCGATGTACATGCCGGGGCGCTTGCGGACGGCTTCGAGACCCTCGAGGACGGTTATGTCGGCAGCGCTGTAGGTGGCCTCTGTGCTTGTCATAGGGCACCTTCCGGGCGCGTCTCTGGGAGGGAGGGAAGCAGCACCTGCCCGCACCTGCATAAAACACAAAACAGCAGGTCAGATGGCCTTATCACGACCCGACCAGCCTACCACCATGGGGCCACCGACCGGTGCCAAGAGAATGGATTGACAGACCGTGGTGAAGAGACGCCCGGGGCTCAGGTCACCGTGCCACCGTGGCTCTCACAGACGTGACCCGACCTGGACCCACGAGGTTGTTGATCCGGTCGAGCAGTTGCGCCTCGAGCCATGAAATCTGGCTTGCCCAGGCCGGGTCATCGACCCTCACTAGCAACTCCTTGCCGCGGACAGCGACAGCCACCACGCCCTTGGCCAACTCCGGGCCGACAATCTCTGACCAACTCTCAACGATTGTGGTGGTGGCGTCTATCTCAGGTGCTCCGAGGCCTGCCATCAACTGCTCCAGGCCCCTCCGGATCGGAACCGGCCCAGAATCGGTGCTCATGCCGGCATCACAACCCCACCCTCGACGCTGATTTTCCGATCAGCAGTCACACCCGCGGGAAGGTCGCCAGCCGTGGTCACCACGGTCTGGGTCTGAGGCAGCAACTCAATGAGGGCCGCGGCCCTGTCGGGGTCAAGTTCCGAGAAGACATCGTCCAACAGGATCACCGGATCACTGCCTGTGTGGGAGGTGACGACCCTGTGCCCTGCCAACCTGAGTGCAACCGCCAACGAACGCTGCTCTCCCTGAGAGGCGTGGCCCCGGGCCGACAGGCCATCGATCGAAAGTCCAACCTCGTCGCGGTGAGGACCAACCGTGCTGGTACCCCGCCGCAGGTCATCGGGGCGTGCCCTGGCGAGAGACGCTGCAAGACCGTCGCCTCCCCAGGCACATTCGTAGGACATCTGGAGCTCAGACCTGCCGTTACTCAACGACCTCACCAACCCGCCGGCCACAGGCGCAAGCTCGTCCAACAGATCTATACGCCTTGCAACCAGGTCGCCACCTACCTCACAGAGTTTTGAGTCCCAGACATCAAGCGATGTCGACACCTCTGGAGTGTTCCGGCCACCTGCCTGACGTAGGAGGCTGTTTCTCTGGCGCAGGATCCGATCGAGATCTGATCTGATGCCATGATTGGATGATGCAACATCGACCAGGAGGTCGTCGAGATACCTTCGCCTCTCTGCCGGCCCACCTTTCACGAGTACCAGATCGTCCGGCCCGAAAATTGTTGCGCTCACGTGTCCGACAAAGTCGCCCTGGCGCGAAACCCTGTTGTGATTTACCTGGAGTCGGTTGCGGCCACCTACAACCAACTCTGCCTCAAGAAGGGTTGTCCGCCCAGCGTCTTCGACCTCGGCCCGGATGACGGCACGGTCGACGCCGAACCGGACCATGGAATCGACTACAGCCCCACGAAACGAGGACCCTCGCGCCAACCATGCGATTGACTCCACCAGGTTGGTCTTACCCTGTCCGTTGGCTCCAACGACCGCCGTGACACCGTCGGACAGATCCAACTCGACCCCCGTGTAATTGCGAAAGTCCTTTAGCCAGAGCCTCCGAACCAACATCGGCTCAAGCCAGCCAGTGCCGTCTCAGGAAACGCGGACCGGCATCAGAAGGTATAGGAATCCCTCGTCGGCAACGCTGCGGATAACCGCGGGCTTGAGGGCATCGATCGTCTCCAGCCTGACCTCGTCCCCGGGGCTCACCTCGAGGCCGTCGAGCAGATATCCGGGATTGAACGCAACCTTCAGTTCCTTGCCGTCATAGGTGGAATCCAGTGTTTCGTGAGCCTGACCCACATCCTGTGTGATGGCTATCAACTCAAGGCCGTCTGAGCTCATCGCAAGGCGTACAGGTGTTGCATCTCTTGCCAAAAGGCCGACACGGCGTACCGCGTCAATCAACGCAACCCTGTCTACAACCAACGTGTTCGGGTGGTCTGATGGAATGAGCCCCCGATAGTTCGGAAACTCCCCTTCTATGAGGCGGGTCACGATAGTCACGTCATCGACTACGAACGATGCCTCGCGGTCGGCGAGCCTGATGGTGAGTTCCTCGGCATCACCCAGCAGGCGCCCGGTCACCTCTAGTGCCCTGGATGGGACCAGCACGGTCTGATCGCGTCCCAGTACCGAGGTGCCGGGAAGGTCACGCACCGCCAGACGGTATGAATCAGTTGCAACGAAACGAAGGCCGTCGCCTTCGGCGGCCAGCATGACACCGGTGAGAATCGGACGGGAATCATCGCCACTGGCTGCCTTGACAACCTGTTCCAGCGCCGCGGAAACGCTTTCGGCATCGAGGGTGACGGCATCTCCGCCGGGTTCCTCGAACTTTGGAAACTCGTCGACCGACATGGTTCTCAAGTTGAAGTCAGATCTGCCGGCGACCAAGTGGGCACCATCGTCATCGACGGTCACGGTTATCTGACCGCTATCGAGCGACCTCACGATGTCGGCTGCAAGCTTGGCAGGGAGAACGGCTACCCCGTTCTCCTGACCACCAACCTTTGAATCGACCCTGATGGTCAGATCAAGATCGCTTCCAACCACGGCCAGGTTGTCGCCAACCAGATGCAGGTGGAGGCCGGACATGACCGGTGGTGCACTTCCGCGATTGCTGATGGCACGACCAGCAGTCGAGAATGCACGATCCAGGACATCACGTTCACAACGGAACTTCACAGGCTTGTTACCTTTGGTTCGATGGTGATCTGATCAGGTAGTTGAATCAGTAAGGGCTGTGGATTGTGGATTATTACCCATTCCTGCTGGTGGGAGGTGTAATGGCTGTCCACTGATGATCCACCGTGATCCCCAACCTGGGGAATGGATCGTCGTGTGTTGTGGGTGAACGGTTCATGATCCACAGATGGTCCGCAGATCGGTCCACTCATTGCCATGATCCTCAGTCGCCGTTCTTGATTGCCGATACCAGTGCTGTTACCTGGTCGTAGATCTCACGTCGTTCCGACATGAGTTTGCCGATTTTGTCCACGGCGTGGATGACGGTGGTGTGGTCTCGACCGCCGAATTCTCGACCGATTGCCGGGTAGCTGAGGTCGGTGAGTTCCCTGAGGGTGTACATGGCCACCTGCCTAGCGGTGACGAGTGGGCGTCGGCGGCTTGCGCCAATCAACTCATCGTGGCTGAAACCGTACATTGTTGACGTTTTGGAGAGGATCAGGTCGGGGGTGATGGGTATGGGGAGGTTGTTAGTTATGAGGTCACCAAGCACCGTCAGCGCCATGTCACGCGTGCATGGAACATCGTTGAGGCTGGAGAACGCTGCAACACGTGTGAGGGCACCTTCCAGTTCGCGGATATTTGTGGTCACGTTCTCGGCGATGAAGAGGAGTACCTCGTCTGGAACCTTGACGTTCCCGGCCGTGAAGGAGGCCTTCTTGTGGAGGATTGCCAGCCTGGTTTCGATGTCCGGAGGCTGGATGTGGGTGACCAGACCCATCTTGAACCTGCTCCGGAGGCGATCCTCGAGGGTTGGAATTGAGTCGGGAGAACGGTCGCTGGTGAGAACGATTTGCCCACCTGCCTGCTGAATCGAGTTGAACGTGTGGAAGAATTCCTCCTGGAGACCTTCTTTGCCCTCCATGAACTGGATGTCGTCGACCAAAAGGACATCAATGTTCCTGTAGTGCTGTTTGAACTCGGGAAGGGTCTTGTTGCGAATTGCCTCGACGAAGCGGTTCATGAAGGTCTCGCTCGAGACGTACCGGACCTGGTAGTTCGGGTAGTGGTTGTCCACGTATGTTGCGACGGCCTGAAGAAGGTGTGTCTTTCCGAGCCCAGCTCCGCCGTAGATGAAGAGCGGGTTGTAGGAGCGGCCTGGTGTTTCGGATACTGCCTGGGCAGCTGCGTGGGCAAAGCGGTTGGAGGTTCCGATCACGAAGTCATCAAAGGTGTTGCGGTTTCGGCCAGGTGAGGTGGCCGACGGAGGAGCCGGGTTGACGTGCGGGATGGCGCTCGTGTCGATCTGCAGGTCAACCGGTTCGGTCGAATCGGTGCCTTTGATCGGCGTTTCGAGAGGGGTGAACTCGTCGATGGAGTCCGGGAACGTGTCTGGTTGGCCGTCATCGACCTTTATCAGCAGGTTCAACTGGTTGTCGCCGGCTTCAGATACGGCATCGTGGACAAGGCCGTTGTAGCGCCCTTCGATCCTCTGTTTCACCACGGTGCTCGGTACGGCCACGACGAGGGTGTCGTCCTCGACGGAGACAGGTCTTGCCGAACTGAAGGTGGTCTGCCAGACCACGTCCGAGACCTGGGCCCTGATGGCCTCGCCACAGGATTCCCACAGTTGCGCTGCGTCGCTCAAGGCAGTTCGTACTGTTCTATCAATGCAGTTGCTCCTGGTTCGTTATCCACAAGTGTGGATTCTTCTGTGGATTTCGGGTATGGCTCGTGGCTGTCGACCTGGTGGGTATCGAAGCCTCCTCTGGTGGGCGGGGCAACGTAGCACCGGAGAGGGTGTCTCGCACAAGTGCCAATCGCGCGAACGAGACTACCTGTTCAGACCATGTTTTTTGAATGTAGCCGGTAGGTACCGGCGCGTGCCGAAATTGACGCGACGACGCGGTTCCGATGGGTTCAGACCCTGTGGATAATGTGGATAACTCTGAAATGAGGGTGCTTAGGGGTCAGGTCCTGGAAGTGCTGGTTGGCGCGCGCCCGGGGTGCCCCCTAGCCTCATTGGAACGACGCTGTCACCGATCCTTACCTGACCGGCCAGTTGTTGCTACCGACTGTACGTGTCGGTCCATATGAGAGTTGTTTCCGTGTCCGGCTTGTTCGGGTCACGGTCAGGAACCCAATCGACAGCACCCGGGCGCTCCCCTTCCTGATGACGCCCGCAGTGCGACCAGGAGTCAGACAATGAAGCGCACATACCAGCCAAACGTCCGCAAGCGGGCCCGCAAGCACGGCTTCCGCAGGCGCATGCGTACCAGGGCAGGCCGGGCCATTGTGAACTCCCGGCGCCAGAGGGGCCGATCCCGACTGTCGGCTTGATCCGTCGACTCCGATTCCGAGACGATTTTCTGGCCCTTCGTCGTGACGGTCGCACAGTTCGCCGCGGACCCCTCGAGGTCAGGTTCAGGGCATTTGATGGTGACCAGCGCAATTCCCATGGCTGTGAGCCCAGGGTGGCGTATGCGATTAGCCGTGCCGTCGGGGGTGCCGTCGTTCGCAACCGCATTCGTCGCCGACTCCGAGTCCTCATGACCGATCTGTTAGACCGTGTCGACGGGCCTCCGGGCGGTGATTTTCTCGTCCGTGTTCTGCCGGCTGCGGCATCGTGTGACCACGCGACGTTGGGACACCATCTGGCTGCAGCGGTCGGCGAGTTCTCATCCGAGGAAATCAGATGACAGCGGTAGTTGAGTCGAAAAACGCTGGTCAGAGCTTTGTATCTAGATTTCTGTGCAGCCTTGTTCACGTCTACCAGCGCCTTACCGATGGCCGTCCAACGCCATGCCGGTACCTGCCGACCTGTTCCAACTACTCCCTCGATGCCATTGAGCAGCATGGTGCTGTGAGGGGACTGTGGCTCACGGTCCGACGACTTTCGCGCTGTCACCCGTGGGGCGGACATGGCTGGGATCCAGCTCCGGGTGCCGACGGCGTTGACTCCGCAGATCGGGGGTCCTGGCGATGTTCAACCTGATTGCAACGGTCCTGGCCTGGTTCTACGACCTGGTGCCGTCGCTTGCCTTCTCGATCGTTCTCCTGACCCTCGTTGTGATGGTTGTCGTGACCCCGCTGACCCTCAAGGGCACACGGTCGATGATCAAGATGCAGCACCTCCAGCCTGAGATGAAGAAGATCCAGACCCGGTACAAGGGCGACCGGGAGAAGATGAACAAGGAACTGATGGCCTTCTACCAGGCCAACGGCATCAACCCTATGGGTGGTTGCCTGCCGCTGTTCGTGCAGGCACCAGTGTTCATCGTCCTCTACAACGTGCTGCGCGGTCTGACCCGTCGCCTCTCCGATATCGGTGAGAACGCCGGCTGGATTGTTGGCCGATTGTCTTCTGACCTGCAACTTTCTGACGCACCGAGCGACCCGCAGGTCTTCTTTCCCGACTATGTGGCAGCTGACTCACAGTTGTTCGTAGATCTCAGCCAGCAGACCGAGATGGTGTCGTGGGGTGTCGACCTCTCGAGGTCGGCCGGTGATGCACTGTCGGCGGGGATCATTACGGCACTCCCCTACTTTCTCCTGATCCTCCTGGTCTTTGGCAGCTCCTGGATTCAACAGCAGCAGATTCGGGGCCGCAACAAGGACGCCCCGGTAAACCCTCAACAGCAGATGATCATGAAGGTGATGCCGTTTTTCCTGCCAGTCATCTCTTACAGCCTCGATGCGGCGTTGGTCCTCTACTTCGTCATCTCGAACCTCTACCGCATCGGGCAGCAGTCCTACATCACCCGGAGCCTCTATGGGCCACACAGCCATGCGCCGGCGGTGGTTATGCCCGAATCTGTCGAGGAGTCCCCCGAGAAGCCGAAGAACAAGGGTGGCGGCACGGGGGGCGCAAAATCCTCAGGCGGTGTGAAGAAGTCGGGCGGCAGGACATCTGACCGGGGTGGGCAGACCGGTACGGGAACCTCGTCGACGGCGCGGCGGGCTCGCACAAGAGCAGGAGAAGTCGAGAACCAATCTCATTCAGCATCAGATAGTACCAACACCCTGGGAAAGAGCGGGTTGTTCGGCCGCAGGAAGGCGAAAGACACGCCTGCTGACAAGGGAAATTCCGGCAGGGCCGGAAAGAAGACGACAGATAGGACCAACAGGCCACAGACCGGTCGTTCCGGGGGTGGACGTACCACCCCGCCCGGAACACAGGGAGCTCGTAAGGCCAGAAAGAAGCGGAGGAAGTAGACAGTGGAATGGATCGAGACAACCGGCATCACGCTGGACGAGGCAAAGGAAAGGGCCCTGGATCGCCTCGGGGTCGCCGAGGACGAACTTGAGTACGAGGTGCTCGAGGAAGCCACCAGCCGGATGCTGGGCCTGAAGAAGACCGATGCCCGGATGCGTGCCAGGGTCCGCCCTACCAGCCCCCGCTCAAAGACCGAACGTAGGGACCGCAACAGGCGCGGCGACAGGTCGCGGGGTCGTGATAAGCGCTCCGGGAACGGAAAGGGCAGATCAGGAGCCCAAAAGGACTCCTCGGAGAACAATGCCCGAAGCGGTGGAGACAAGGGCGGTAGGGCTGATGAGAACCGTGACACCGGCGGATCCGGACGCCGTCGCGGCGGAAAGTCCGGCAGCCGATCAACAGAAAAGAACACAACAGGTGGATCAGGAAGGGACAGGGGTGGCAAACTCCCGTCCACAGAGAAGGCCACGGCCGGCAATGGGCGTGGAAACCGTGAGGAGAAGGCAGACGTGGAAAAGATGGACCTGGCGACACAGGCCGAGATCACAGAGGGCTTCCTCCAGGGACTTCTCGACAAGATGGGCCTCGATGCCCGTGTTGCAAGCACAATTGATGAGGACCGCCTTACGGTTGAGGCCCACGGCCTGAACCTGGGGCTCGCCATCGGTCAGGGCGGCGACACCGTTCGTGCGATTACCGAGCTGTCCCGCACGATCATCCAGCGAAAGTCCCAGGGATCCGCCGCCGGCTCGCTCATCGTTGACGTCGGTGGCTACCGGGAGCGGCGCCGGTCTTTTCTCGAGGACTTTGCCCGCACGCAGGCCGAGGCTGTACTCGAAGATGGCCAGGCACGAGCCCTCGAGCCCATGGCGGCGGCAGATCGCAAGGTCATCCACGACGCTGTCGGAGAGATCGACGGTGTCTCCACGGCCTCGGAAGGCAGCGATACATCCCGCAGGGTGGTAATCCTGGCCGAAGGGGCTGGTTGACCCCTTGACCGGGAACGTCAACGACGTTCTCGAGGCGGCATCGGCTGAGGGCTTCGTAACCCCGTCGGCGGCGGACGCCGGGGTGGAGCACAGCACGGGCTTTCTGCGGTGTGGGGTCGACCAGCTGCCGATCCGCCTCGATGGCGGCGATCTCGGGGTCGATATCGGGTCCGGCGGCGGCCTCCCGGGTCTGGTTCTTGCGGGAATGACAGATGGTGACTGGGTTCTGGTTGACCGGGCTGAAAGGCGCTGCACCTTCCTGCAGTGGGCTATTGGTGAGCTGGATCTTGCCGATCGGGTGGAGGTCGTCTGCGGAGACGTCGTCGACCTCGCCAGGGGGTCTCTCCGGGGTCTGGCAGACCTTGTCACCGCACGGGGTTTCGGGTCTCCGGCCACGACTGTGGAGTGCGGTGCCCCCCTTCTCTCAGAGGGCGGCAGGCTGGTGGTGAGCGAACCTCCTTCAGGTGGTTCTAGGTGGTCCCAGGTGGTTCTCGACGAGTTGAACCTGGTGGACGAGGGTTCCTGGCACGTCAAATCGGCCACCTACAGGGCCTTCTTGTCAGGAGGCTCCTGTCCGGAGCGCTATCCCCGGCGAAACAGCCGTCAGGTTGCCGATCCCCTGTTCTGAGGCGTGGGCCTGCCGTACTGGTACAGGTGTTTCACGTGGAACATTTCGATTCATCACCCCGGTTGTCTTCCCCGGGGCGGCTAACAGGGGCCTGGTTTTCGAGGGTGCTTGCAATCGTTCCGGTCCGGGAGCAGTATCCGGTCAATGGAATCTGAGAATCATTCAGCGCGGATCATGGCGGTTGCCAACCAGAAGGGCGGGGTCGGAAAGACCACGACCACCATCAACCTCGGGGCTGCCCTTGCCGAACAGGGGAAAAGGGTCCTGCTCATTGACCTGGACCCCCAGTCAAATGCCACCACCGGACTCGGGGTGTCCAGCCGCGACGTGGAAACCTCGATCTACGACGTCCTGCTACACCAGATCCCGGTGGCCGAGGCTGTTCGGGAGTTGGATGTGCCCGGTCTCTCGCTTGTTCCATCGAGCCTTGCTCTGGCCGGTGCCGAAATTGAGTTGGTAACGGCGTTCAGCCGCGAAAATCGACTACAGCGGGCCCTTGAACCGGTTGTGTCGGATTACGACTGGATTCTGGTGGACTGTCCTCCGGCGCTGGGGTTGCTGACGGTGAATGCCCTCGTGGCAGCCGACGAGGTTCTGGTGCCAATCCAGTGTGAGTACTTCGCTCTCGAGGGACTCGGACAACTTGTAGGAAACGTTGACCTCGTGAGGGCCAACCTGAACCCTGACCTGAAGGTCTCGACGATCGTCCTGGTGATGTTTGACGCCCGCACCAACCTGTCCCAACAGGTTGCTGCAGAGGTCCGTGCCTACTTCGGTGACCGGGTCTGTCGGCAGGTGATTCCCAGATCTGTCCGTCTCTCCGAGGCACCGTCGTTTGGTCAGCCGATCACGGTCTTTGACCCGACATCCCGGGGAGCGCTCGCATACAGACAACTTGCATTGGAGGTAGACGCATGAACCGTCCAACAGGACTAGGTAGGGGTCTGGCCGCTCTGATTCCGGAGCCGGTGGCGGTTCCGCCCGAACTGGTTGGGGAGAGTGCTTCAGACGATAACAAGAATGATTCCCGATATGTTGAGATTCCGGTTGACAGCCTCTCGCCGAACAGGCTCCAACCAAGGAGCGACTTCGACGACGAGCGGATGGACGAGTTGACCCGCTCAATAGGAGAGGTCGGTGTACTGCAGCCGGTTCTGGTCCGCCAGACAACCGATGGTTACGAGCTTGTGGCCGGAGAGCGGCGCTGGCGTTCTGCTCGCCGGGTAGGCCTGACCACCATCCCTGCAATAGTTCGAACCACCGATGACAGGACAGCCCTTGAACATGCCGTGGTCGAGAACCTTCATCGCGATGACCTCAACCCGCTCGAGGAGGCTCAGGCTTACCACCGCCTGATGGACGAGTTCCAGATGACACAACACGAGGTGGCCGAGAGGGTCGGGAGGAGCAGGCCGGCGGTTGCCAACTCGGTTCGGCTGCTGCAACTCCCGGATCGCATTCTCGGGATGCTCCGCGACGGCGTGGTCTCGGCAGGTCACGGTCGAGCCCTGGCAGGCCTCGACGACCGGCAGGTCCAGGAGACCGTCGCTGACCGGATCAGGGACGAGGGCCTCTCGGTCAGGCAGACCGAGGACCTTGTGAGGGATCTGGTGCAACCGGTTCAGGCTCCCGTGATCTCACCCCTTCCGGGGTCGATCCCCGATGCGGGTCTGCTCGAGGTCGAGAGACTCCTTTCCGCCCGGCTGGACACGACGGTCAAGGTGACCACCCGTGGACGTCGGGGCCGGATCACGGTTTCGTTCGCCGACCGGGACGACCTGACCAGGATATTTGACATCCTCAACTCCTGAACCGGGGGACTGGTCCAGTCACCAGGACCGGCTGTGGGGAGAGGTCTGCTGTTCAGGCCGGGTCGGCGGCCGGGTCGGCGACCCAGTCACCTACGGCAATTGCCAGAGCTTCGGTCACCTCGGCCGTGGCCTGGACCACTGCGGCAGGTGGTGCCAGCGAGCACAGCACAGCGGGCATCCGGGTACCCCGGAGGATCGGAAGGCGCATGCCCTGTGCCGGGGCAACATCGAGGCCGGTACCGGAAAGAGCCGTTACACACCGGTGCGCCAATCGCAGGCCGCCCTCGCTACGGAACCCCTCGGTCTCGAAATAGGCGACCCTGCACCGGGGGTGGTTCTCAATTCTGAGACCGAGGTACAGCTCGGCCTCGAACTGGTTGGCGGTATCGGCCTGGATCGAATCGTCCGGATGGTCGAGGGCCACCACGTAGGCCCCCCGGTTTCGTAGTGATCTGGCCAGGGCGGTTGTCAGAACTGCTGAACTCCCGAACTGTCCGATTGCCAGGCGACGGCTGGCCAACTCGGGTCCACTGTTCCGGAGTTTTTCAAGCTCACGCACCTGTGCAACCGGTGTTGAGTCGGTCGAGCGACCGCCGAGGTTCCGGAGCCCTCTGACCGTTGACGGTCCGGCGATTCCGTCCGGCACCAGACCGGTGTTGCGCTGGAAGTCGAGAAGCGCCCCTGTCGTGTCCGGGCCGAAGATGCCGTCGATCCTGCCCGCATCGAACCCGAGGTTTCCGAGCCGGAGCTGGAGGTCCGCGATGTCGTCACCACGCTGCATGGGGGAGTGGAGGTACAGGTGACGATCGCCGAGGTGGTGGCCTGCCTCGGCCAGAGCGGCCGACGTGGCTTCGTCGAGCAGCCCATGTTCGTTCAGGCCGCGCTCGGCCTGGAACCGGATGAGGCTGGCTGTCGTCTGGTTACCGAAGAGGCCCTCTGAGACCTCGGGGCCGGTGACCGGAAACGACACGGCATCGAGGCGTCTGTGCAGGTCACGGACTACATCTCCGATCGTACCGGGGCCGGGAGGAGTCGGTTCAGCCATTGGTGTCCGGCTGCACGGAAGGCGATGCGGTGAACGTTGGTCTAGATGAAATCAGCCAGTTCCTCGAGCAGTTGGGGCTTGCCCTTGGCACCGACAAGACGTTTGGCAGGCTCACCGCTGTCAAAGAGGATCAGGGTTGGAATACTCATGACGCCGAAACGTTGGGCCAGCCCGGGGGAGTCGTCGACGTTGACCTTGGCCACACCGAGAGAGCCCGCCTGCTCGTCGGCGATCTCTTCGAGGATCGGCGCGATCATCTTGCACGGACCACACCATTCGGCCCAGAAGTCGACCAGCACCGGGCCGCTGGCCGAACCGATTTCCTCGTCGAACGTGCTGTCTGTCAGGTTGGTGATTGCTCCTGCCATGGTGGTGTCTCGTCTCTTTAGGGTCGATTCGCTGACTGTGTGTTCTATCTGATCAGAGCTTGGATCGGGTTGAAGTGTGACATCCGGCCACCCTCCGGAGTTGGGCCGTAGTCAGTGGAGGTCTTCGAGCCAACGCTCGGTGTCGATGGCCGCCATGCATCCGGAGGAGGCTGCGGTGATGGCCTGCCGGTAGGTGTGGTCCTGGACGTCGCCGCAGGCGAAGACACCGTCGACGTTTGTCGTAGATCTGTCTGGACCTGTGACCAGGTAGCCGTTGTCGTCCATGTCGAGTTGGCCTGCGAAGAGACCCGAGTTGGGTTTGTGGCCAATGGCAACGAAGACCCCTGTGACCGGAAGCTCGCGGAGTTCATTGGTGACCGTGTCGCGAAGGCGCAGGCCGGTTACCACTGACTCGCCCAGAATGTCGTCGACAGTGCTGTTCCACGCGAAGTCGATCTTCGGGTTGTCAAAGGCCCGCTGCTGCATGATCTTGGATGCCCGTAGTTCGTCGCGGCGGTGGATGATCGTGACCCTGCTGGCGAACTTGGTGAGAAACGTCGCCTCTTCGATCGCAGAGTCGCCTCCCCCGACGACAGCGATCTCCTGATCCCTGAAGAAGAACCCGTCGCAGGTGGCACAGGTGGAGAGACCGTGCCCGATGAGCCGTTGTTCGGCTTCGAGGCCGAGCATGACCGACTGGGCTCCGGTGGAGACGATGAGAGACTCAGCCAGATGGGTGGGGGTTGGTGCCTCGGGATCGCCGATCCAGACCTTGAACGGCCTCTCGGACAGGTCGACACGGCTGACGCGGCGGCTGACCAGTTCGGCACCGAACCGGGCCGCCTGGGCACGCATGTCGGCCATCAGCTGCGGGCCGGTGACACCCTCGGGAAAGCCCGGGAAGTTCTCAACCTCGGTGGTCAGCATCAACTGACCACCCGGTTGATCGCTTGTAGACGATGGCTCACCCTCGATAACCAACGGTTTCAGGTCGGCCCTGGCGGCGTAGATGGCGGCGGTCAGGCCGGCAGGACCAGAGCCGATGATGACAACCTGACGTGATGTAACAGACACGGAATCTCCAGTTGGACTCATGAACACCTGGCCGGGTCAGCCACCCTGTGGGCCCGTATGTCGACGGGCCCACAACAGTGATCCGACGAGGCACAGCGCGGAACCCAGTACAAGGTGGGCCGACCAGCTCTCACCTGGGACAACCACGTCGAGGAGGCGAAATATTCCAAGGAAGAGGAGAACCACGACGGCGATGAGGCAGATGCCTGCCAGCAGCCCGTAGACGATGCCACGCGTGGCTGTGAGGGCGGGCTGGGTGGTTACGGACCTGATGCGGTCCACGACCTCGACGACACGGTCCGTAGCGGCAACCGCCCAGTCGCGGCTTTCGTCTGACGGCCCTGGTTCCGGTTCGGTGCCGGTCGGTTCGGGCATGGTCTGAGCCTACAGCGCACCCCGGGGCAGCCGATCGGGCAGATGGCCTCCCAGTTGCCACGGTTTAGCCGTCGACCTGCACCCCGTCAGACCTGTCTGGCGACACATCGTCGCCGTAGAGGATCCTCGAGGCTGCCGAGGCGACTGCGACTGTGGCTATCAGGGCGGCGACGGCGATCAGCCAGCGACCGGTGTTTCGTCCCGTCACCGTCTGCTTCAGGGGTGCCAGGGCCAACCTGAACTCGAGCAGGCCGGGAATCCGGGCCGGGTCAGATGATTCCAGGCGATCCATGAGGTCAATCAGGTGGGGTGGCACTGACTCTTGTCGACATCGCGAGAGTAGCGATGCCATGACGATCCCGAGCCCGGTGACGTCTGGAGCCGGGTCGAACGGTTCAGCTCCCCCGTCCCGTCCCCTGAAATCGGTCAGGTGGACGGCTCCGTCATCTGTGACAAGGACGTTGGATGGTCTTACCGAGCCATGGGGAACACCGAGTGCATGGGCATCAGCAAGGATCCCGGCCACCCCGGTCAAGATCTCGACGACGTCGGCGGGCCGCAGGGTGACTTCTTGTTCGAGCACCCGGTCAAGCGGCCAGGCATCGACCCATTCTGACACCACCACGGCCAGTCCCTCGTGGTTGAGCGTGTCGTAGACGGCCACAGCGCCCGTTACGGCAAGCCGGCCGGCCCCGGTGGGTACGTCGCCGGACCGGACAAACTTGACTGCCACGGGTCGCTGGAGTACCTCGTCGTGGCCACGCCAGACCTCGGCACTGGAGGTGTCAGATACCTGGTCTGTGAGTCGGTACCGGCGACCGATGATGGTGCCGGAGGCAGTCAACTTTCGAGCGTGAAGCACATTCCGATTACGCCCGGGCCACCATGGCTCGCAACAACCGGACCGATGACACCGACCCTCGTGCCGGCTGGGTCGACCAGCGGGGCAAGCATCTCGAGAAGAACGTTGATGTCGTCGGCCTGCGCGTGCATTACCGACAGGTTGGAGAGGGCACTGCCGTGCTCTGCGACCTTGTCCCTGAGCCAGCCGAGGGACTTGCGGCGGGTGCGCTGTCTGCCTGCCTCTTCGACAACCCCTGTACTGATGTCGATGAGGGGCTTGATCGAGAGGACGCTTCCGAGCAGAGCCTGGGCGTTGCCGATTCGTCCGCCCTTCTTGAGGTTCTCGAGGGTGTCAATGGCTCCGTAGACACGGGTGCGGGCACTCAGGTCCTCGACCAGCGCCACGATCTCGTCGGCTGAGGCCCCGGTGTTGGCGGCTCGGGCCGCTGCGAGCACCATGGTGCCGAGACCACCGGTGATTGACCTGCTGTCGATCAGGCGGATATCGGCATTCAGATCGCGTGCACCCGTCTCGGCTGACTGCAGAGTCGCTGAGAGACCAGCCGAGAGGTTGATGCACACGATGGAGTCGGCACCCTCGTCGAGCCGCCTGCGGAACACTGCCTCGAATGCACCAGGCGCCGGTGCAGCGGTCTGTGGCAGGTCGTCGCTGGCCGCCATCCGGGAATAGAAGTCCTCGACGCTCAACTCGTCGCGGTCGAGAAACTGCTGCTCGCCGAATCGGATGCTCAGAGGCACCACGTCGATTCCGAGTGATGAGACCTCGTCGTTGCTGAGGTCACAGGCGCTGTCGGTGACAATTCTGACGGTCATGGGGTCTCCTTGCTATGGGCGGAGCGTAGTCGCGGGGGTGAACCCTCGAGACAGAGCACGGCGAGTCCCCCGGGGCGTTCGACGAAGCCGAACCGGTCGTACAGGGCGAGGGCCGCTTTGTTTTCGGGCTGGGTGTTGACGAGGACGGTATCTACTCCTCTGGTGTGCAGCCAGGCCAACCCGTCTGTGAGAAGGGTGGCGCCTACACCCACTCTCCTGCTGTTGGGGGCGACGGTGAGCCTCTGAATGAAGCCGGTTCGGCCGGCGTGACCGGTTACGGCGTAGCCGAGGACCACCCGACCCGAGCGGACAACGCGGCGGCGACTGGTAGGCGTGGCCGAGATGGCCTCGTCGAGGGAGTCTGCGTCGAACTGCCAGAAACTGGTGAACGAGGCAACGTCGATTGCGAGGCTGGCAGCGACATCACGGCGCCTCATGCGCCTGGTGGGTCTGGTCGATCGGCCGATCCTGCTGGGATCCAGGTTCAGTTCGAGGAGGCGGAGGGGTTCGTGTACCTGGTATCCGAACTCCAGGAAAGGCGTCTGGTCGCTTGGACCCAGCGCAGCCGTCAATATCCTGTGGAACCCGAGGCTCAGGATCAGATTCGAAATCTCAGCGACAGCGGCGTGGTCGACGACGCCTCCGCCGATGGGTACGACCTGGGCGGTTGTGGCTGATCCGTGCCACGGGCCGTGTCGGAAGCGCGTGCCGCCATGTGTGGTGGACACAGCCCGTGTGGGCGTGTCAGATGACGTCTCTAGTGGTCTGTCGGTGATCGACCCACCCTACGGTTTCCGGACCTTTCCAGCCGCCCGGGCGACCACGACAGGAATGTCCCCTCCGCTGGTACCGGGCTGACGGTTACGCTCGGCGCGTGACCGTGCTGATGGTGACAGACGAACGGTTCCTCGACCATCGCAGGGAGCGGAGCCACCCCGAGAGGCCGGCACGCCTCGAGGCTGTCTGGTCGGGAATCGAGTCTGCGGGCGTGGCCGAGGCGATTGTCGGGCGCGAGCCCGTCCCGGCCACCGACGCCGACCTGTTTCGCTGTCATTCCAAGGCCCAGCTCAGACACCTCGAGGATCTTCACGCATCCGGTGGTGGACAGGTCGACATCGACACCTACATGG
The DNA here is from genome assembly GCA_002501135.1 of Candidatus Neomicrothrix sp. UBA7884. GTDB lineage: Bacteria > Actinomycetota > Acidimicrobiia > Acidimicrobiales > MedAcidi-G1 > UBA3125. The sequence continues at coordinate 61,333 of DLRQ01000087.1, read as the reverse complement.
GTGCCCGATCCTGGGAGGCCGCACGGTTGGCGGCAGGGGCTGGGCTGGTGGCGGTCGAGGCGCTCAGGCAGGGCGAGGCTGATGTGGCGTTCTGTGCGGTGAGACCACCCGGCCACCACGCAACCGACACGACGTCGATGGGGTTCTGTCTCGTCAACAATGTGGCGGTGACAGCGGCCTCGTTGACCGCATCCGGCGAGCGGGTGGCGGTGGTTGACATCGATGCCCATCACGGCAACGGCACACAGGACATCTTCTACGACGACGCCCGGGTCCTGTTCGTCTCGTTCCACCAGTGGCCGCTGTACCCGGGAACCGGCAGGATCGACGAGACCGGCGAGGGTGACGGGGAGGGTACGACGCTCAACATGCCGCTACCTGTTGGTGCTGCCGGCAACACCTACCGCTACGGCCTTGATTCCGTCGTCGTTCCAGCTCTCGAGCGGTTCGACCCCGACTGGCTGCTGATCTCGGCCGGCTTCGACGGACACCGGCTGGATCCCCTATCGAACCTGGGCCTGACGTCAGGGGACTTTGCCGACCTGACTGCCCGCATCGTGGGCCTGGTGCCGACCGGGCGTTGCGTCATGTTCCTTGAGGGGGGCTACGACCTCGGAGCCCTCGCCGATTCGGCCGGCGCATCCCTGGCTGCGGTCGTCGGGGTGGACCACAGGCCCGAACCGTCGAGTGGTGAAGGACCCGGTTGTGATGTGGTCGATCAGGTCGTGGAACTCCACGGGGTCGACACATGAACGGGTCGTTCAATGAGCACCGCAGGGCGGTTGCACCTCTCTCCGACCAGTTCAAGAGGGCGGGCCACCGTCTCTACCTGGTGGGTGGGGTGGTGCGTGATGAGTTGATGGGCAGGCAGGTTGAAACTCCGGACCTGGACCTGACCACCGACGCCACACCTGACCAGATGAAGTCCCTGGTGGACGGCATCGTCGAAGCCGTGTGGCTGCAGGGCGAGAGGTTCGGAACAGTCGGGGTGAGGCTGGAGGGTCGCACGATCGAGATCACGACCCACCGCGCAGAGGCCTACACGTCCGACTCCCGCAAGCCGGATGTCTCCTATTCGACGGATCTGGCTGCGGACCTGGTGAGGCGCGACTTCACAGTGAATGCCATGGCGGTCGACGTGGTCGACGGGGTCCTCCACGACCCACACGGTGGTCGTTCCGACCTCGGGGCCGGACTGCTGCGGACACCGCTGGACCCCGAGATCTCGTTTGCCGACGATCCGCTCCGCATGATGCGGGCTGCCCGCTTTGTGGCCGGTCTGGGCCTTACCCCTGTGCCGGGCCTGGTCGAGGCGGCAACGCGTCTCGCCGACCGGATGGAAATCGTGTCCGCTGAACGAAAGTGCGTTGAGTTGTTCCGGTTCCTTGATCTACCTGATCTCGGCCCCGGGCTGGCGCTGCTGGTCGACGCCGGGCTCATCGGCCATGTAATTCCCGGGGTCTCCGACCTCGATGAACCGGTTCTCTCGGCGGTCCTGGGCCGGATGTCCGGAGCACCACCTGAACCCCTGCTGCGTCTGGCGGTTCTGGGCCAGGTGATCGGGGCCGTCGCCCTACGTGGGATGGCCACGGGTCTGAGGATGTCGGGCCGTGACACTTCAGACCTTATGAGCGTGCTGTACACGATCGACGAGATCTCAGATGCCGGTGACTCGGGGTGGTCCGATGAGGCTGTTCGACGCCTGGTGGTGCGCGCAGGCGACATGTTCTACCCCTCCCTTCGCCTGGTTGAGGCACTCGGGTTGGATGACGGAGATCTTGCAGACGTCGTGAGCCGACTCGATTCAGTCGGAGAACTCAACGACCTGGGTCCTCCACTGGACGGTGCCGCTGTCATGGATCTGTTGGGTCTCGAGCCCGGCACCCAGGTGGGAGAGGCTCTGGCGTGGCTCACAGACCTCCGCCTCACGGAGGGCCGTCTCGACCGTGACGAGGCGGCCGGACGGCTATCAGCCTGGTGGGCCGGCCGTACCTGACCCGGCCCGTTCCACCGGCTGACACGATTCCTCCGAACCGACCACGGGCTTGACCTACAGTGGCCCGATGGTACGGAGCCAGACAGGTCAACTGGGTCAGGCACGACAGGGGCTGGTCCCTGTCCGGCGGCCGGCAGACGTCGACTACCGGCTGGCTCGACAGACTACGGTCAACGCCTGGCGGGTCGGGAACCTCGCAACGGATCTTGTCTGTGACGCTCAGCCGATGCTTCGGCGCAACGCTGTCGAGTGCGGTACCCCGACCACCGAGACGTGTCCGATCTGTGAGGAACACGAGGTGGCCCACGTCACCTACGTGTTCGGGCCGAGGTTGCCGTCCCATGGGCGCTGTATCTCCACCCCCGGGGAGTTGGCGAGACTCGACGAGCGTCGTGTGGACCTGTCCGCCTACGTGGTCGAGGTGTGTGCAGGCTGTGGGTGGAACCACCTTGTGCGGATCACCTCGATGGGTCGGGGCCAGCCCTAGGCGCCTGTCGCTGTTAGTCTTTCCATACCGCCGGCAGCCGAATGGCGCTGGACGGCAAGGAGGAACGGTCATGGCAAGGAAGTGCACGGTTCCCGCTGTACGTACGCGCAAGGTTGTCGATGGTGCTGAACCACTTGTGATGGTCACCGCCTACGACGCCCCCGGTGCACGCATGGTCGATGAGGCTGGTGCCGATCTGATCCTCGTAGGCGACTCGGTGGCAATGGTAGTCCTCGGTTACGAGAACACCCTTCAGGTGACCGTCGATGACATCGCCCACCACACGGCAGCGGTGTCGCGTGCCATGCCCTCATCACTGGTGGTCGCCGACATGCCGTGGATGAGCTTCCACGTCTCGACGGCGGACACTCTCGCCAATGCGGCAACCCTCATTCGTGCCGGAGCCGGGGCGGTGAAGTTGGAAGGTGGCCGGAGGCGCCTTCCGATGGTGGAGGCGCTGGTTGCGGCTGAGATTCCCGTCATGGGCCATATCGGCCTCACCCCGCAGTCGGTGAATGCAATGGGCGGATTCAGGGTCCAGGGGCGGAGCGCCGCAGCGGCACTTGATCTGGTGGCAGCCGCCAAGGCACTGGCTCACGCGGGGTGCTTTGCGATCGTGCTCGAAGGGGTGCCCGATCAGGTTGCGGCGATGGTCACCGGGTCAGTCGACGTTCCCACGATCGGCATAGGAGCCGGACCTGACTGTGACGGGCAGGTACTGGTGTTCCACGATGTGCTCGGCATCGAGCAGAACATCCGTCCCAGGTTTGTTCGGCGATATGCCGACCTGCACTCTGAAGGGGTTGGTGCCCTCACCCGGTTCGCCGATGACGTGCGGTCCGGGTCGTTTCCCTCTGCCGAGGAGAGCTACCGCCTGAGCGACGAGGACGTCGAATCGCTGGGCCTTTACGGTGGAGTCTGAGAGGCACGGCTTCACCGCCTTTCTTATAGAGGTGACGCGCTGCCTGCCCTCTGTCTCTGTAACGGGAGAGATGGTTGTCACACCCCTCTGACAGGATGGCTGCGTGGATCCGACACTGCTGCCGGTAGCCTTTGATCGCTTCTCCCCGAGAAGTCCGACAACATGTCCCCCTGCCCCTTACGGGGCCCCGGGCCCACCAGGGTCCCTGTCCACAGGAGGTGAGTACCTGCCATGCGGGTCTATGAACTGATGATCATCTACAACGGCGACCTCGACGAGGAGGCCGTTGCGGCCTGGCAGGATCAGGTAACCACCAACATCGAGGCCGAAGGTGGCCGCGTTCCGACCGTGCTCGACACCGAGCCGTGGGGCCGCCGCCGCTTCGCCTACCAGATCGACCACAGGTGGGAGGGCTTCTATGTCGTCCTCGAGGTCGTGACCGAGGCCAACGATCTGGCCTCCACCGATCGGATTCTCCGACTTGCGGACCGCAGTGACGTTGTCCGCCACAAGATCATGCGTCTCCCCGACGACGAGGCCGCACGACGTGGCCTCATCGGCGAGGCCGAGCCGGCAGACGTCGGCTGAGAAAGGAACAATCACATGGCATTTGACAACACCGTCACCCTGGTCGGAAACATCACCCGCGACCCCGAACTTCGGTTTACCCCCGCCGGTATAGCAGTGGCCAATTTCGGCCTGGCATGGAACCGTAAGAACCGAGATGGCGAGGAGTCAGTTTCGTTCTTCGACGTCACCTGCTGGCGCGACCTCGCTGAGAACGTCGCCGAGTCACTCAGCAAGGGAAACCGCGTGGTGGTCTACGGCCGCCTCGATCAGCAGACCTGGGAGAACGACAACGGTGAGCGCCGCTCAAAGGTCGAGGTCATCGCAGACGAGGTCGCTCCCAGCCTCCGTTGGGCAACAGCCGATGTGACCCGAACCGAGTTCAAGGGCGAAGCCGGTGGTTCGGCTGCGTCCGGAGGGGGTTCGGCACCCGGTCCGGCACCTACCCACTCGACCGATGAGGAGCCCTTCTGATGGCACGAAAGTCAAACTCCCGACGCGCCAAGCCCAAGAAGGTCACGCGCCGCGGCAAGAAGAAGGTCAGCGCCCTGACGATCGGCAAGATCGAGTACGTCGACTACAAAGACACCGACCTGTTGCGCAAGTTCGTGTCTGAGCGGGCAAAGATCAAGGCACGGCGAATCAGCGGCAACGACGCCGGCCAGCAGCGGCATGTTGCACGGGCCGTCAAGAACGCCCGCGAGATGGCACTCATCCCCTACACCAACCGTGTCACCACCCAGCGCCGTGAGCGCCGGGGCGACGACCGTGCACCGCGGGCCGATGGCCCGCCGCCGCGTCCGACGGCCCCACCACCCGGATCCACGGGCGATGCCGAGTTCGAGGCAGTCGACGAGACGACTCTGGACGCCGTCGACATTGTCATGGACGACAACGGTGCCAGCGAGGTGCCCGAGGCTGTTCCAGCCGGAGGTGACCAGTGAAGGTTCTTCTCAGAAGTGACGTCGACGGCCTCGGCCGTACCGGCGACATTGTCGAGGTGGCACGCGGTTACGCACGCAACTTCCTCATGCCCCAGGGGCTGGCAGTTGGTGCCAACGCCGGCATCGCAGCCCAGGCTGAGACGATGCAGCGCAAGCGCGAGATGAAGTCTGTTGCAGAACGGGCCGATGCCGAGGTCGTGGCCGGTCGCATTGCCGGCCTGGTACTTCACATCTCGGCCAAGGCATCCGACGAAGGTCGTCTATTCGGTTCCGTCGGGCCGGTCGAGGTGGCAGACGCCCTGGCCGCGCAGGCCGGGCTCGAGACCGACCGCAACCATGTGCTGGGTGACACGGTGAAAGACGTGGGTCTTCACGAGTTCACCGTTCAACTCCACCCTGAGGTGGCGGTTCCGGTGGGTGTCGAGGTAGAGGCTTCCGACTGAACCCGTGTGCCACGGCCGTTGTCCCCAGATGATGGCCATGGTCCACAAGGCGATCCCCCGTAACACACCGGGTTTTCCCCGGGTTTGTACAGGTTTTCCCCTAGCAACTCACAGGGCTGTCCGGGCACACTTGGCGACGATGTGTGCTGAGCAGATGGGGACCCCAGGGTGAGCGCAACAGGCGACGGAACCGACGGCTCGGCCGACCCGCTCGCCGGACCAGTCCCAGCGTCCGGCCACGATGCCCCCCCGCTGGTCGACGAACCACCGGACGACCTCGACAGCTACGACCGGGCCATCTCCGGCAACGGACCGTCCAACACCTCAAGGGGTCGGACCGGTGGTCGCGGGTCCACGCTTCGTGTCCCGCCCCAGAACATCGAGGCCGAAGCCTCTCTGCTGGGGGCGATGCTTCTCTCGCGCGACGCAATCGCCGATGCCCTCGAGGTCGTCTCTGCCGAGCACTTCTACAAGCCCTCACATGCACACGTGTTCGACGCCATCTGCGGGCTTTATTCGGCCGGTGAGCCCGTAGACCCGGTGACCGTGGCCGAGGCACTCAGCCGAGCCGATCTGTTGGCGAGCCTCGGCGGACCCGGGCTGCTGCTGGAACTCCAGGCCTCCACCCCTGCCACCTCGAGCGCATCCAAGTACGCCCGGATCATCCACGAACATGCAACCCTCAGGGGCCTTATCGGTGCAGCCAACGAGATTGCCGAGATCGGCTACGGAAGGCCCGACGACGTCATCAAGGCTGTCGACGAGGCCGAGAACCTCGTCTTCCAGGTCGGTCAGGGTCGGGTCACCGACTCGATGGCCGGCATCCGGGAACTGCTCGACTCAAACCTGGACCGCCTCGAGATCCTCTTCGAACAGGGTGCCGGTATCACCGGCACCGAAACTGGCTACAAGGACCTCGACGTTCTGCTCTCGGGCCTCCAGGACAACTCTCTCATCATCGTGGGCGGCCGCCCCGCAATGGGGAAGACCTCCTTCGCGCTGGGTCTGGCAGCCCACATCGGGGTCGAGTCCGACCTTCCCGTACTGCTCTTTTCGCTCGAGATGAGCCAACTGGAGTTGAGCCAGCGAATTCTCTGCGCCGAGGCCAGGGTCGACTCCCAACACATTCGCAACGCCCAGTTGACCCCAGACGACTGGTCGCGGATCAACCACGGAATCGGCAAGTTGGCCGAGGCCCCAATCTGGATCGACGACAACCCCAACATCTCCGTGATGGAGATCAGGGCCAAGGCCCGTCGCCTCAAGAGCAGGGTCGGAAAGTTGGGGGTCATCGTCGTTGACTATCTGCAACTCATGACCGGCCGTTCGACAGCCGAGAGCAGACAGGTTGAGGTCTCAGAGATCAGCCGTGGTCTCAAGATCCTGGCCAGGGAACTGGAAACCCCCGTGGTGGGCCTGTCGCAGCTTTCGAGAGGGCTCGAGGCCAGACAGGACAAGCGACCGATGCTCGCCGACCTGAGGGAGTCCGGTTCAATCGAACAGGACGCCGATGTCGTGATCTTCATCTACCGTGACGAGGTCTACAACCCGGAGAGCCCCGACATGGGCACTGCCGAGGTCATCGTCGCCAAGCACCGTAACGGCCCCATCGGCACGGTTCGCCTGGCCTTCCTGCCCCACTACACGCGCTTTGCCAACATGGCCAGGCTGGGCTGAGCAGGTCGGTGTTCCTGGGTGAGGACCTTCTGGCGTGGCTCCTGTTGGCGCTGGGTGGTGCAATGGCTGTCGGCAATCTGGCTGCCCTGATCAGGCCACCGGCGGGCCGTAGCCCTGGTGGTGAGGCCTTCGAAGACCTTGAGCGGCCACCGCTGTGGCGGAGCCTCGTCTATATAGTCCTGGGTTCGGCCGTGTCGGTCTGGGCATTTGTGACCCTCGTGGCCTGAACCGGCTTCTCCGGGTTGTCCTCTGACGTCTCCAACGGGCAGGGGTGAGCCGATGGCCGGCCGGTGGGCTACCGTCCCGGGCTGGAGGTGACGGTGATGCCAATAAGACTGCTGGCTCAGGCCGCTGCGCCGGGCCTGACCGATGCCTGCGGTGACAGCCCCGGGTTCATCTGTGAGGCGGTCTGGGATGCCACGGGCAGCGAGGCGGTGTCAGAGATCGTGGGATGGCTCGTAGAGCGCCCGCTCAAGATCGCCATCATCCTGTTCGGTGCAGTGATTGTGAACAGGCTGGTCAAGCGCACCATTGACCGGATGGTCGAGCGCCTTGTGGCGTCACGCACCGAACAGGAGGACGAAGCCGAGTCCGATGCCATGGTCACCCGCCTGGGCAGGCGGGCCCGCGGTAGGTTGCGGAGAATCCACGAACAGGCCGAACGCTCACGACAGCGGGCGCTCACCCTGGGAGCCGTGCTTCGAAGTATTGCCGGAGCCGTCGTTTACCTCATGGCGATGATGCTGGCCCTGGGAGAGATCGGCTTCGATTTGGCACCGCTGATCGCCGGCGCCGGAATCGTCGGCCTGGCAGTCGGCTTCGGCGCACAGTCGCTCGTGGCCGACTTCATTGCGGGCATCTTCATCGTCATCGAGGACCAGTACGGGGTAGGTGACTACGTCGACGTCGGTGCCGCATCAGGCACGGTTGAGCGGGTGAGCCTTCGGACCACCGTGCTGCGAGATGTCGAGGGTGTGGTCTGGGTCATACCCAACGGAGAGATCCGACGGGTAGGCAACTCCTCGCAGTTGTGGGCACGCACGGTCCTAGACGTCGACGTGGCCTACGACACCGACATCGACCTTGCGGCCAGCGTCATTAAGAGCGTCGCTGACGAGGTCTGGCGGGAAAACCGCGAGTCCGCCACAATCCTCGAGGAACCTGAAATCTGGGGCGTGCAGGGCTTTGGAGCCGATGCCATCTCGATTCGTCTGGCTGTCAAGACCGAACCGGGAGAGCAGTGGGCAACCGGGCGCCTGCTACGTGCCCGTCTCAAGAGGGCCTTCGACGAGAACGGTATCGAGATTCCCTTCCCTCAGCGGACCGTGTGGATCAGACAGGATCAAGGTGATGGCATCGCCAGTGGTTCGACGGTCGATGTGCGTTCGGACCTGCTCGGCGGTCGCCCGGGTAGCGACGGCGGCGAATAGACGAACAGGCCCTGTTGTGACCCCCCGGTCCAGCAAGGGCGTGGACCGTTGACGCCGTCGTTCAGGCGAGAGAACTCGCTGCAGCGCCTGGAATCTGAGGAGTTCGATGTCCTGGTCGTAGGGGGTGGCATCACGGGGGCCGGTGTAGCCCTTGATGCAGCGTCGCGTGGCCTTTCTGTCGCCCTCATCGACAAGGGTGACCTCGCCGTCGGTACCTCGTCACGGTCGTCCAAGATGGTTCACGGCGGGCTCAGGTACCTCCAGCACGGGGAGTTCGGGCTGGTCTACCAAGCCCTGGCCGAGCGTCATCGCCTGCTCCGCAACGCACCACACCTGGTATCTGTCCTCCCGTTCGTCATACCCATCCTGAAGAAGGGAGGTGTGGTGAGTCGGCGCATCTCGTTCGGCCTTGGCCTGGCGATGTGGCAGTACGACCTGACCGGCGGTCTCCGGATCGGCCACAGACACCGGCGCCTCCGGGCCGAAGAGGTGATCGGGCACCTGCCGGGCCTCAGGCGTGACCTGGTCGCATCTGGGTATCTCTACTTTGACGCCTGGGCCGATGACGCCAGGTTGACCCTAGCCATTGCCCGAACCGCCGCTCTCGACCACGGTGCCGCGGTGGCCACCTACACCGCCCTGACAGGGGTGACCCGACGGGACGGACAGGTCGCTGGTGCCACCGTCGAGGTCGATGGGCGTGAGGTCAAGGTGGCATGCCGGGCTGTGGTGAACGCCTGTGGGGTCTGGGCAGCAGACGTCCAGTCGATTTCAGGTGTCGAGAGCGACCTCGAGATGCGGCCCGCGAAGGGCGTTCACGTGACGGTTCCGCGTGAACGCCTCAAGGTGGATCTCGCCGTCCTGCTGCCGGTGAGGGGCGATGGACGCAGTGTGTTCGTGCTGCCGTGGAGGGACGGCCACACCTATATAGGAACGACAGATACCGACCATGACAGTGGCCTTGAGGAGCCCCTGTGCCGATCCGAAGATGTCACCTACCTGCTCGATGCCGTGAACGCCATGACCGATGCCGACCTGACCGTCGACGACGTGACCGGCACCTGGGCCGGACTGCGACCCCTTGTGACGCCTACCGACACGGGCCGGACCGCCGATCTGTCGAGGCGCCATGTGGTGGAGGTGGACGAAACCGGCGTTGTGACCGTGACCGGAGGAAAGCTCACCACCTACCGCCGGATGGCGGCCGACACCGTCGATGCGGTCATGGCACATCGAGGTGAGTCCCGACGCTGCAGGACCCGCCGACTGCATCTGCGGGGTGCCCTCTCGTCAGCGGGAAACGGTTCGCGCGATGAGCCGGGAACCCACCTTGAGGGCCGCTACGGATCGGAGGCCGGAGAGGTCAGCGAACTGATCGCCGCCGACGCGACGCTGGCAGATCCGTTGGTCCCTGGCCTTGCGTACAGCCGGGCAGAGGCAGTCCATGCGGTCAGGTACGAGATGGCCCAGACGCTCGACGATGTCTTGTCACGGCGAACCAGGGCCCGCCTTGAGGACCGTGCCGCAACCCTCGCAGCCGTCGAATCGGTCGCCGACCTGGTTGGGAACGAGGCGGGATGGAGCGATCAGCGTCGAGAGCACGAGATCGAGGCGTTCAGGGTTCTGGTGGCGGCCGAGGACGAAGCCCAGCAGGGCATGTGAACGGAGGATCAAATGGAATCTGAGACAGCGGGTCCGACACCACCGATCGACTGGAGCGTTGACCGGGCCGACCTCGACATCAGGCTTGCTGCCTCCCGGGTTGAGGTGCCGGCCGAACTTCTCAGCGACCTCGAGGTCCGGGGAATCGAGGTCCTGTGTTCTGTCGACGACAGGGTCGAGGCCAGCAGGGACTGGTGGCCGCTTGCCCAGATCTGGGCTCTGGAGGGTCTGGCACCGGCCATTGCAGGCGCCGTCGCCCGTCCAGCCACAACCACGGAGGTGGCAGCCGTGGTGGCGGCCTGTGGCAGACACGGCGTGCCCGTTACGGCGGCCGGCGGCCGCTCGGGGGTGCTGGGATCGAGCCTGCCGGTGCACGGCGGCCTCCTCCTGGACCTGACCGCTCTGGCTGGGATCTCCCGGGTCGACAGCGACTCGATGGTCGTCGAGGTGGCTGCCGGTACCTTCGGTGACACTCTGGAGGCGGACCTGGCCGTGCAGGGGTTTACGGTTGGCCACTGGCCACAGTCGATCTCCCTGTCAACCGTCGGAGGCTGGCTGGCCTGCCGCGGGGCCGGACAACTCTCGAATCGCTACGGCAAGATCGAAGACCTCGTCGTCGGAATGGAGGTCGTTCTGGCCGATGGCAGCGTCATCACCACCGGTGGACACGCCCGTGCAGCCGCAGGGCCGGACCTGACCCAGGTCTTTGTCGGCTCAGAGGGGACCCTCGGCATCATCACCAGAGCCTGGCTGCGTCTTCACCACCAACCTCAGGTGAGGTCGACCTCGGCCTTCGGGTTCGGGAGTTTCGGAGCAGCCAACGATGCGTGCAGGCGGATAATGCAGCGGGGTGCCACTCCGGCAGCACTACGTGTCTACGACTCCACCGAGGCGGCACCGCGCTTTGACACAGGTGATGCTCACGTCCTCCTGGTTCTGGATGAGGGCGACACCCACCTGGTTGAGGCCGATATGGCGGTAGTGGCCGAGGAGTGCTCAACCGCCGATCTGCTGGCCCCGGGCCTTGTCGAACAGTGGTGGGAGGACCGAAACGATGTCGCCGGTCTGGCCGCAATTACGAAGAAGGGATTTGTGTTCGACACAATGGAGGTAACGGTCTCGTGGAGCAACCTTGACTCCTGTTACAGATCGGTGCTGGATGCCATCGGAGCTATGGATGGCCTGAGGGTCGTGTCGGCCCACCAGTCCCACGCCTACAGCGACGGCGCCTGCCTCTACTTCACGTTTGCCGCTCGACCAGAAAACCCTGCGGTCCGTGAGGCCTGGTACGTGGCTGCGTGGGATATCGCAGCGCGGGCCGCACTGTCGGCCGGTGCCTCGCTCAGCCACCACCACGGGGTCGGCCTCAACCGGGCCAGGTTCATGTCCGAGGCACTCGGTTCCGGATTTGAGGTGTTGGTCGCCCTGAAGGAGGCCCTCGATCCCCAGGGGATACTCAATCCGGGCAAGATGGGCCTGCCCGACAGGTTCGGAGAGGTCTCCTGGCCGTGACCGTCCTGGCGGTCGATGTGGGCACGACCACGGTTCGCTGCGTGGTCGTTGACGGCGACGGCCGACCTGTCGGAGAGGAGAGGCTGAGCCTGCCGCCAACCAGCCCTGCCCCCGGCCTGGTCGAGTTTGATGCCATGGCACTGGCCGAGGCCGTGGTGGGTCTCGCCACCGAGGTTCTTGAACGCCATGGTCCGGTGGACGGCGTGGGCATTGCCAGCCAGCGGGCATCGGCTGTGGCATGGAACCGATCCACCGGGAAACCGGTCGGGCCGGGCATTGGTTGGCAGGATCTCCGAACGGCTGACCGCTGTGTTGAACTGCGGGCCGCGGGTGTGTTCGTGGCACCAAACCAGTCGGCCTCAAAGTTCGAGTGGCTGATGGGGGAGGGTGGCTCTACAAGCGGGGCCGATCTCTGCCTCGGCACTGTCGACTCGTGGCTGGCATGGGTACTGACAGGCGCAGCAGCACACGTCACAGACGTGACCAACGCTTCAGCAACAGGCCTTCTGGCTTCCGACGGCTCATGGGATACAGCCCTGTTGGGTCGTCTGTCGATTCCGGTCGGTTCGCTGCCGGAACTCGTCGGGTCGGCCGGTGCCGTGGCGGCTGCCTCCATTCTGCCCGGTTCTCCTGTGATCTCAGCAATGGTCGGCGACCAGCAGGCGTCGCTCATCGGTCTGGGGTGCGTTTCTGCAGGCCAGACGAAGCTCACCGCCGGAACAGGTGCAATGGTCGACATGTGCACGGGCGACGTCGCCGGCACTGGGGCCGACGGCTGTTACGCCATGCCGGCATGGGCAATCCCGGAAGGTGTCGTGTGGATGCTCGAGGGGGCTGTGCTCAGTGCCGGTTCTGCGGTGGCATGGCTGGTCGACCTGGGCGTCGTCCCCGACGTGGCCTCGACACATTGCCTGGCGTCGGACTGTGAGGACTCCGGAGGCGTGGTTTTCGTGCCGGCACTCTCAGGCCTGGGCACCCCCACATGGGACGACGGTGCACGGGGAACACTGCTGGGCGCTACCCGGGGTACTGGGCGGGCCGAGATCTGCCGGGCGGTGCTTGAGGGCGTGGCGCACTGCTGTGCCGACGTGATCGAGGTGTTGGCCCGGGCATCGGGCACGACACCAACATCCGTTCGTCTGGACGGTGGAATGAGCGCCAACCCGACCTTCGTTCAGTCGCTTGCCGATGCCTCCGGGATTGTGGTGGAGCTTTCCAGCGAGGCGGAGGCGACGACACTCGGGGCCGCTGCACTGGTTCGGGTCGCTACAGGTGACGCGGCCGACCCGGCCGATGCCATGGAGGGCTGGCAGCCTGCTGAACAGGTCGAACCCTGTGGGCCGATGGATCGGGAGCGCTGGGCCGAGGCGGTCAGCCGGGCGCGATCCTGAGCCCCACCGCAGCGTCAGCGCAACTGGAAGCCGAGGCCGATCGGGTCATGAGGGTCAAGGCTGAAGCTGCTGATGGCGTGCATGTGTGCGGATCCTTCAATCGTGGTGACCACGCCGGCCTCCGTAGCTGCTGTGATACGGCCCTCGAACACGCCACCCGCTATCCCCTCGTTCAGGAAGGGGTCGCCAACTTTCAGGTGACCCGCCTGATGGATCAGGGCCAGACGCGCTGAGGTCCCCGAGCCGCACGGTGACCTGTCCACTTGGCCGTCGGCGAAGATCGTCACGTTCCTCTGGTGGAGTGGGCTGTCGCCGATGGTCTCGTGGAAGATCGTGCCGTACAG
>DLRQ01000087.1:0-47655 GCA_002501135.1 Candidatus Neomicrothrix sp. UBA7884 | reverse complement strand
CTCGTGGAAGATCGTGCCGTACAGACCCGAGAGCCGGTCGTCTGGAGTGTGCACAACCGTTGGCGATCCGTCCAGTGCGGTGCGTACCTGGCGTCCAACCGAGATCAACTGGTCGAGGCTCGCACGGTCGGCTGAGAGGTCGGTTCCATCGAGGCCGACCGATGCGTAGAAGGCGCCTCCGAAGGACACGTCGACGGGCAGTCGCCCAATGGAGGTCTGGACGTCCAAGGCCATGGTGCTGACGTACGAGGGGACGTTCTGGAACCGGACGCTGGACACCCTGCCCCCGTCCAGGCCCGCCACAGTCGGCAGGCGACCGGACGGAACGTCGACGACCACGTCAACGGTGTCACCGTCGGCTGTGATCAGCCCCGTGTCGATCGCCCAGGTGACGATGGCGATCGTGCCGTGGCCGCACGCCGTGCTGAAGCCGTCCTTGTGGAAGAACACGATTCCCAGGTCACCGTCGAGGTCGTCGGGCGGCACGACGAAGCCGCCGTACATGTCGGCGTGCCCACGGGGTTCGTTGACGAGAAAGCGCCGCAGGTCGTCCAGGTTCGCCATGGCCCACTCACGGCGGTCGCCGACGGTCACACCCTCCATTGGGCCGACATCCAGGATGCGGAAGGGCTCGCCGGCACAGTGGTAGTCGGTGGTCTCCAGAGACTCACCGGGCCCGGGGATCATGGCGGCACCGTAGCGCCGCAGTCGGCGATGCCTACCAGACGGCAGTGGGGTCGATGCCCCTGACCTCGTTCATCCGGGCCATCAGCGCAGCGAAGTCGCCGTGTCTCTGTGCCCGGCCGGCGTAGGCAGGTGCCGCGATGGCTCCGATGTCGATCTCAGGGAATCGGGCCCGAACCCTGTCGGTCCATTCGGGAAGCATCGTGTCGAACGGTGCCGACGTGACCCCAGCCTCGATTGCCTCTGCCTCACCTGCGACAGGCTCAAAGAGGCCGGTGGCGAGGGGCAGGAGGGCGTTGACTGCATCAGCCAGCCTGTCGGCACTGTCCGGTGTGTGGGCCAGAACGTCGATCAGGCCGTCGGCATGGCGAACGTGGAACCGCTCCTCGCGGGCAGCGTGGGCGGCGGCATCCCTCAGCGGTTCGAGAGAGGACCCGTCAACCAGCGACCACCGGAGTTCCTCGGCGGTGTCGTAGAGCCAGTGGCGAACCAGGGCATGTGCCCACCCGGTGCAGGCCACCTCGACGATCTGGGCGGACCGGTAGTCGGCAGCGCTCCGGTCAAAGGCGAGGGTGTCGATCGCCCGATCGTCGGGTGGGCCGCCCTGTCCGTTGTCGGCCACGATGGCGTAGAGGAGTGCCGCATGGCTGAGCTCATCCTGGGCGATGCTGGCGAACGCCATGTCCTCTTCGAGGAACGGTGCGATGCCGATCCACTCGGTGTGCTGTTGTCCCATGAGGTGCTCGTCGTCGGCGAAGGCGAGCAGGAACTCAGCCGTTCCGGGGGTCATTGATGTCATTGTGCCTCCCTCTGGCTCTTGCGGTGGGCTGCCACGAGGAGCCCGTCGTTATCCCTGTGCGGCTTGTCCGAGTTGGGTGCCACAAAGTCCCGGTCGCCGACCAGCAGGTGGGTGCGGTCGACCATCCAGAGCAGGTCACCCTCGGCGCGGCGCAGGTAGTTCTCGCGGGCCAGCAACAGTGCCAGCTCGTCGTCGGGGGCATCGATGCTCCCGGCGTGGCGGTACTCCTCCTGCCCGTCCTTTTTCAGGAATATCTCATAGGTGTGCATGCTTCCTCCTTCAGCGGTCCCGCATGACCTCGATGACCTCGAGGCACGATCCGCAACGGTGTACGGCCCTGCAGCGACTGGAGCCGAACTCTGACTTCTCCTCGGTCGGAGATCCGCACCGTGGGCATGGTGTCGGGTTGCTGTCGACCCTGACCGCCAGGGTCAGGTCGGTTGCCATCGTCCGGCGGGCGTCCTCTGTCACCCGTTCGATTGTCCACACGGGTGACCTCAACCACTCCACGGTGACTTCTTCAACCTCGGGCAGCGCCGCGACGGCGGCCTCCACATCGGCGGCGATCATGGCCAGGGCGGGACATCCGGAGAAGGTGGGAATGAGGCCGATGGCGACCCTGCCATCTACGGTCGCGGTCACGGTTTCGAGCAGGCCCAGGTCGACGATGGACACCCCCGGGATCTCGGGGTCGTCGACGGTTGCGACAGCTCCGAGGGCAGCGTCGCGCAGCAGCGTGGTGTCAACGGTAATGGTGCTCATGCGACCGCTCCGGCGGGGGCGGCATCGAGGGCGTCCCGAACCCATCTGGTGGTCTCCCACGCAGCGGAAGCCTCGGCAATCCGTCGTGCCGTATCGGGGCCGTCCATTGCCATGGTCCTCTTGAGGGGTTCCCAGTCGATCGGGCCGCAGGTCCAGGTATCGGTCTCGGCGTCGTGGGTCAGGCCGGGGTCGGGGATGGTGAAGCCGTAACTGTGCAGCATCGGAACGAACTTCTGGACCCAACCGGCCCTCATTACCTCGTTCTTCTCGGACTTGAGGCGCCAACGGGCAAGCCTGTCGTTGGGCCTGGAGTCGGGTCCGAAGAGGCGCAGGGCGGGCCACCACCAGTCGTCGATGGACTGCTGGAACATTGCTCGTTGGGCGTCGGTGCCCTCTGCGATCTTCAGCACGCGCTCCTCGCCCAACCTGAGGTGGAAGCCCTCTTCGGCGATGATCCGCTTGAGGATCCGCTTGTAGGGGCCATAGGAGCAGTCCTTGTAGACGGCCTTCTGGCTCGGTACGGCGGCCCCGTCGACCAGCAGGCAGATCGCGACCTGGTCACCCCATGTCCTGGCCGGGTAGTGGAACACGTTTTGAAACCGGGAGCGTCCGGCGAACAGGTCTTCGAGCATCTCGCGACGCGTCTTGACGCCGAGGTCGGCAGCGACCATGTAGAGAAGGTGGCCGTGGCCGATCTCGTCCTGGGTCTTGGCAAGTACGGCCATCTTGTGGCGCAGGCCCGGTGTCATCGGTATCCAGTCGCGTTCGGTGAGGCCGCCCATGAGCTCACTGTTGGCGTGCAGTTCTATGAAGCGGAACACGGCCGCTCTGTATTCGTCGGGCATGTCGTCATCGACCTCGACCATGCCGCCGTCGTCGAGGAATGCTTCGAAGTCGTCCATCGAGGACCAGGTGCGTCCCATCAGTTGTCTCCTCCGTTGTTGGTTTGTTCGGGTGGTGCCCCGTTCACACCGGGGCGGTTGGCGACCATCGTGAGCACGTCGTAGGCGGCTACCACGTCGTCGTCCTGGTTGAGGACCTGGGCGTCCCAGGCCACCTCGCCGTAGCCGGATCCGGCGCGGAGGGTCTTGCGTTTGCAGGTCAACAGGACAGTGAGCGTGTCGCCCGGGTAGGTCGGCTTGGCGAAGCGGCAGCGGTCGACCCCGTAGTTGGCCAGGACTGGCCCCGGGTCGGGCCAGACGAACAGTCCTGCCGCGAGTGCGAGGACCAGGTAGCCGTGTGCGACGCGTCCGCCGAAGATGGGACTTGCCGCTGCTGCTTCCTCGTCCATGTGGGCGTAGAAGTTGTCGCCTGTGCTCTCGGCGAAGCCTTCGATGTCGTCGAGGGTGACGGTACGTGAGTCGGTGTGTATGGCCGTACCGATGTCGAGATCGTCGAAGTTCAGTTTGAACGGATGACCGCGATCCAGATGTCGGGTGGAGCCTGGCATCCACTCTCCGGTTATTGCGGTGAGCATGTCGGGTGAGCCCTGCACTGCGGTCGTCTGGAGGTGGTGGCGGACACCGCGCAGACCTCCCATCTCTTCGCCACCTCCGGCACGGCCGGGGCCACCGTGGACGAGGTTTGGCAGGGGCGAGCCGTGCCCTGTGCTTGTGGTGGCCACTGAGGCGTCAACGACGTGGACGCGCCCGTGGTGGGCCGAGATCCCGGTTGTCAGGGCGTGTGCCTCGGCAGGGTCGGCGGTGTAGACGGAGGCGACGAGGCTTCCGCCGCCGAGCGACGTCAGGTGGACCGCATCGGCGGCGTCGCTGTATCCGATGATCGTGCTGACCGGTCCGAAGGCTTCGGTGGTGTGCACATCGGGGTTGGTCGTGTTTTCTGAGCGCAGCAGGGTGGGTGCCATGAACGCCCCCCGCTGCGGGTCGACGTTGTGGAACTCGCAGGAGCTGGTAACCACAGTGGCTGACCCCGAGAGGGTTGACACGGCTGCGAGCACCTCTGTTCTCTGCGCCGTGCTGACGAGGGCACCCATTTCTGTCTCCGGGTCGGCCGGGTCCCCGACCCTCACCTCGCCGAGTGCTGCGGCAACAGCCTCGGTGGCTGCATTCAGGTGCTGGTGCGGCACCAGCACCCGCCGTATGGCTGTGCACTTCTGTCCGGCCTTGACGGTCATCTCTGTCACGACCTCGGATACGAACAGGTCGAACTCGGTTGAGCCGGGCCCTGACCCGCTGCCGAGGATGGCAGCGTTTAGGGAATCGGCTTCGGTGTTGAAGCGAGCCGAGCGTTCCAGAACAGCGGGGTGGGCTCTCAGGAGTGCTGCTGTGGAAGCTGAGCCGGTGAAGCCGATGAGGTCCTGCCCACCCAGGTGGTCGAACAGGTCGCCGACTCCGCCACATACCAGTTGCAGTGCTCCGGCGGGGAGGATTTCCGACTGGATCATCAGGCGGACCATGGCCTCGGTCAGGAAGGCCGTCGGGGTGGCCGGCTTGATGATCGTCGGAACGCCGGCCAGCAGTGCCGGGGCGAGCTTTTCGAGGGCTCCCCAGCAGGGGAAGTTGAACGCGTTGACCTGGACGGCGACACCGTGGAGCGGGGCGGCGATGTGGGTGGCGATGAATGAACCGTCACGGGCGAGGATCTCGGGGTCGCCGTCGAGGAGAATGGTGGAGTTCGGAAGTTCGCGGCGACCCTTTGATGCGTAGCTGAGGAGCACGCCGGCGCCTCCCTCGATGTCGATCCAGGAATCGGCCCGGGTGGCGCCTGTGGCGGTTGAAAGGTCGTAGAGGGTCTCCTTCTCGGCGAACAGGTGCTGGCCGAGTTGCTTTAGTAGCGCAGCCCGTTCGTGGAATGTCATGGACCGTAGGTTGGGCCCACCCACCTCTCGGGCGTATGCGGCTGTTCTCTCAAAGTCGATCCCGCTGCTCGAAACGGTTGCGACGGGTTCGCCGGTCACTGCGTGGCTGGTTGCCATGCCTTCGCAGTCGGGTGTGTGCCACGCCCCCTGGATGAAGCTCTCGAGTCTGCGCACGCGTCTTCCGGTCCCCGACCTCTACTGACAGATAATCGTATAACTTTTGATCAGTTTGTCAAGGTGTTGAAACATCCAGCCGGGCAGGGGTCGTAGTGCGTACCGCCGGTCGGAGCGGGTGAGGAGAATCGAACTCCCGTCATCAGCTTGGGAAGCTGGGGTTCTACCATTGAACTACACCCGCGAGTCCCCGTATCAGCAGGGATTCGTGCCACGGCACTACCGGGAATCTATCTGTGGCGGTGGCTCGTCAGAACCGGTGGTCGGGGTCATCGTCGGGGATTGGCGGTGCGGTGGCATGGTCGTACTGTGCTGGCCAGATCGGAGACTACATGGTGTTGAGTCCGGAGCAGGTTGACGAGTTCTGGCGTGAGGGTGTGCTGACTGTGCACGACGCCGTCTCGGTAGAACTTCTGGAAGCTCTCAGGTCGGACTTCGCCTCATGGGTCGAGGAAAGCAGGGGCCACACCAGTCCGTACGGCGAGATCATCGATGGTCGGAAACGCTTCGACCTCCAGGGAGGACACACCGCTGAGCTACCGGCGTTGCGCCGGGTTGCGGCACCGACGGAGATCTCGCCTGCCTACTTTGATGCGATGGCCGACAGTCCGATGACCGACATGGTCGCCGACCTGATCGGGCCCGACGTGAAGCTCCACCACACAAAGATCAACTCGAAACTTCCGGGGGCCGCCACTGAGGTCAAGTGGCATCAGGACTTCCCCTACACACCCCACACCAACACCGATGTCGTCACGGCACTCCTGATGGTCGACGAGGTAACCGAGGAGAACGGGCCCCTCGAGGTTCTGCCCGGATCGCACCTGGGTCCCATCCACTCCCTGTGGCACGACGGTCGGTTCACCGGCGCGGTTGCCGACGACAGCGTGGCGGAGATGCGGTCATCCGGAAGAACATGCTCCGGTCCTGCGGGTTCGGTGTGCCTGATGCACACAATGCTGGCGCACGGGTCCGCTCCGAACCTGTCCCAGCTCCCACGGACGCTGTTCATCGCCGTCTATTCGGCGGGCGACGCCATTCCTCTTACACGGAATCCGGTTCCCACGGTGCATGAGGGCCTCTTTGTCCGCGGGAGCGATCCCGTTCGGATCCGATCGACCCCGTTCGAGGTAGAGGTTCCCGAGTACCCGAGCGGCACCTCGTTCTTCGTGCAACAGGAAGACAACTGAGACCCGGATCGCACCCGGGCTCAGCCCCGGGCCAGACGTAGAGCCCGCTGCCTGACCTCTGCAATGGCCCTCTCTGTATCAATGGACAGCACCTCGCCACCGGCCACCACCTTGTCCCCGGCGACCCAGACATCGGTCACCTCGCGGCTGGATCCGGACCACGCCAGGTGAGCCAGCAGTTCGTCCGTGTCGGTCATCGGTACGAACGTGCTCTGCTCCAGATCAATCCGGATCATGTCGAGAGCGTTACCAGGAGCGAGGAAGCCTGTGTCGTCTAGACCCACCGCAGCCGCCGAGTAGCGGGTCGCCATTGCGAGAGATTCCGTTGCGGAAATGACCGTTGAGTCCAGCGCGTGCACCTTGGCCAGCAGAGCCGCCACCTTCACCTCCTCCCAGAGGTCAAGGGAGTCGTTCGAGGCAGGTCCGTCGGTTCCGTAGCCGACGGTAACCCCTGCCTCCCTCATGGCGGCCAGCGGGGCAATTCCGGATCCGAGTTTCATGTTGCTGACGGGGCAGTGGGCCACGGCGACCCCGTTGGCTGCCAACAGTTCCATGTCGGCTGCATCAACCCAGACGCAGTGGGCTGCGAGCACACGACCGTCGAACACACCATGGTCGTGGAGGATTCGCGTAATGGAATGGCCGTAGGCATCTTCAAGTTCGGTGCTCTCCTCACGGGTCTCGGCAAGGTGAACGTGGAGCACAGTGTCGAGCGATCGAGCCAACTCGGCAAACTCTACAACTGCGGCGACCCCGAGGTCGTAGGCCGAATGGGGGGCGATCCCCACTGTCACCCGGCCAGACGGATCGTGGTACCTCGAGAAGAAGTCAGAGATTTCAGCGGCCCGGTCACTGCCACTGGAGTGGAGTGCCGAGACTACGCCGGGGGTCATAACCAGGCGGGCACCCGACTCCCTGACGGCGTCCACAACTTCCTCCTCGAACAGGTACATCTCGCAGCTCGTGGTAACGCCCGCCAGCAGCATCTCTGCCGAACCGAGGGTCATCCCCCACCAGGCGTCCTCACGGGTCATCCGGCCCTCGCGCGGCCACATGGCCTCGGTCAGCCAGCGGTGCAGGGGGAGGCCGTCGCCAGAGCCGCGCATGAGCGTCATCGGCGTGTGGCAGTGGGCGTTTACCAACCCCGGCATGAGCAGGCCACCGATGTCCTCGACAGGCACGGTGTCATCTACAACAGGAGCGCTGTCGGCCGGGCCGACCCAGGCGATCCGACCGTTAACCGTGTCGACCACACCGGGAGCAAACACAGAGTCATCGGCGTCACAGGTGACGACGGCATCAGCGGTGAAGCGCCTGTTCCCCATCAGTTCCTAGACGACCCGTTCGTTCCCGCCGTCGATCGGAATCTGGGCGCCCGTCGTGGCAGAGAACGTGTCAGTACACAACTCGACAGCCACCTTCGCCACTCCGGCCGAGGTGACCTCCGTAGTCAGCAGGTTCCTGGTCTTATACGCGTCGACGCTCAGGCCGTATTTGTCGGCCCGCTCCCTGAGCAGGTCGTCGTTCCAGAGGCCCGTATCGAACACCGCGTCAGGATGGACCGTGTTGACACGGATACCGTCGTCGGCCCACTCCAACGCGGCGACACGGGCCACCTGGGCGAGTGCAGCCTTGGAAGTTGAGTACGAGAGCGCCCCCCTGCCCGGTGCAGCCACGTTCTTGGAACCGATGATCGACACCCGGCCTCCGACCGGGGACCTGACGAGGAACGGGTGGGTCGTGTGCAGGAGGCTGACGACCGAGTCGACGTTGACAACCTGCACCGTTCGGTAGTCGTCAGCGTCCAGGTCGCTGATGGGGGCACTGGTGCCGAAGATCCCCGCCGCTATGACAACGATGTCGAGGCCACCGAAGCGCTCGACAACGCTGTCGACAGCGGATGCCTGGGCCTCGGGGTCGGCTACGTCAACGGTCAGACCCAGCCAGGCAGCGTGATCAAATGTGGTCGTTACGGCGGGGTCGATGTCTATTCCACCCACCGCGCAACCCCGTGCAAGCAGCTCGGCCGCGCACGCACGTCCGATCCCGGAGGCGGCCCCGGTGACCACGGCGACCACGCCCGCCAACTCCGCCGGTGGGCCGGCAAGGTGGAGCTTGGCCTGCTCAAGGTCCCAGTACTCGACGTCGAAAATGTGGCTGGCGTCGAGCGACGTATAGCCGTCCAGGCCGTCCTCGACACGCTCCAGGGCGGGCATCGTGTGTTCGTAGATGTCAAAGGCGATGTCAGCCGCAGCGATGGTACGACCGGCGGTGAGCACCCCCAGCCCCGGGTCGACCACGACGCGTGGCGCAGGGTCGAGCATCGTCAACTCGGTACGTCCCCGGTGCCCGTATTGCCTGAAGTAGTCCTCGTAGGCGGAGGCAAAGGCAGCCACATCGCGGCCGACCATGGGAACACGTTTTGTGCGAATCACGTGGTCGGGTGTCAGCGGCCCTCTGGAGGCCAGGCTGTCCAGGTCCGGACGCTGGACAAAGCGAGTCGAGGTCTGGTCGCAGTGGCGACACAGCAGCATCGGAAAGCCGGCGGCATCGGAGATGTCGCGGCGGAGGCCGGCCAGTGCCACTGTGTCCGGGTCGGGGAGTGCTGCAGACGGCGGGCCCGGCACGGGGGCGTTCTCATCAAGCCAGCGCTCGGCCCTCGAGATCAGCTCATGGTGTCTCGTGTAGGCCTCGCGGGTCGATTCGCCGAACGTGAAGAGACCATGGTTGAGCAGCACCATCCCGACCGTTCCGGGATTGACCTGATCGGTCCACGAGGTTGCCACCGCCCTGGCAAGGTCGAAGCCGGGCATTACATAGGGAATGACGACCACGGAATCACCGAAGATCTCCTGGACGTGCTCGCCGGCGTCACTGACATTGGTTAGAGAGACGATTGCATCGGCGTGGCTGTGAAGGATCGCAGGATGTGGCAGGAAGGCGTGCAGCAGGCTCTCAACTGATGGTGCGGGCGCCCCGGGGTCAAAGCTCGCCGACATGAGCTCGCGCATCATGTCGGGGTCAGAGAGCGAGTCGAGGGTGAGCAGGTCCTTGAGGCGTGACAGGGTCAACGGGGCGAATCCCCGTGGTTCGATCGTCGCCAGATCCCAACCTGAGCCCTTTACGAAAAGCGCTTCGGAGGTGGTGCCTGTGATCCCTGTGAACGGTGCCTTCACCGAGGTGTTGCCGCCACCGTGGAGGACCAGCGCCGGGTCGGAGCCGATAAGGCGTGAGCCGTAGACGCACTCGTCGAGTGGGGTCGCGAGGGTCTTTGAGTACGCGGGGTCCCAGCGATCTTCCACGGGCTACTTCCTAGTTGGTTGGAGGGTCACCATGTTGGTCTAGCCAGCACCCCGCCGTCGACGATCAGGTCGGTACCCGTGATCCAGCGGGACAGGTCCGAGCTGAGGAACACGCAGGCGTCACCCACATCCTCGGGCGTTCCGAGCCTTGTCAACGGCGCTGCCCTGCGCCAGCGCTCAACTCCGTCGGGCCAGTCCTCTTCAAGGCCGGGGCGTGCGATCAGGCCAGGAGAGATGGTGTTCACGCGGATTCCGTCACCGCCATAGGCCAGTGCAGCGGCTCGGGCGTGCATGATCAGGGCCGCCTTGGAGGTTGCATAGTGACCGTGAACGTCGGTCGGGTGGTGGGCCTCGATTGATGCGATGTGGACAATCGACCCACCCACTTCCCCGGCTCGCATCGCCCCTGCGGCCAGGCGGGTGAGGCGGTGCACTACTGTGACGTTGACATCGATGGTTTCGGACCAGACCTCGTCGGTCACCTCGTCAAACGGCACAACCGACTGCGTGGCGGCGTTGTTGACAAGGCCGTCAAGCCGGCCGAATCTGTCGAGGGTCGACTCGACCAGGAAGGCCGGTCCGTCAGGAGAGGTCAGGTCGGTCCGGACGCTCGCAACGCGGCTCCCGTCGAAGTCTACGAGGTGGTCGGTAGGTGATGCCCGTGTATGGGCCACCACGGTGGCCCCCGCCGCCACGAGCCGACCGGCGATACCCGTGCCCACCCCGCCGCCGGCACCTGTCACGATGACCACGCGGCCCGAGAGATCGAGCAGATCTGACGGCGACGCAGGACCGGTCACGGCTGCTCACCCCGCACGAGGCCGGAGATACGGGCAGCTGCCACGGGGAACTCGGCGGTGAGCCTCTCGGCTGATCCCAACTCGAATCCATCGGGGTTGTAGGGAGGTGCCATCGTGGTTCCAACCAGAGACCAGTCGCCCACTGTCGAGGCACCCATCCAGGTACCGGCCGGGATTGCAAGGAAGGGTCGCTGGCCCGCTGAGAGATCACCTCCGAGCACGGGCACTGCGATCGAACCGTCGGGTTCGAGAAGCAGGAAGTCGACCGGGGAACCGATGTAGTGGTGCCACAACTCGGTCCGGTCGAGCCGGTGCATTGCCGAGAAGTCGCCTGGTTGCATGAGGTAGAAGATGGCTGATCCGTGTTCGTCGCGCCAGGTCTCGGCCCACATGCCGCCCTCGAGCGGCAGGGGCTCAAGCCCGAGAATGGCGGAGATCTCTTCGGCAGTCATGTGGTCGTCGGCATCCTCTGTGTTGCCCAGGAGCCGGCGAGACGATACTAGTTTGTCCGACGACTATCCGGAGACTGGACCATGAGCGAGCTCGGTGGAAGGACCCTCGACTGGGTCGATGGCGCCATATTGATGGTTGACCAGACGAAGTTGCCGACATCAGTTGAAGTGTTGCGTATCACGACGGTTCCCGATCTGGTCGATGCCATTCGTCGGCTGTCGGTTCGCGGGGCGCCGGCAATAGGCGTCGCCGGTGCATTCGGGGTGGCTCTGGCAGCTGATACGAACGGTGTGGGGACACCGGGGTTTGAGGCCGACGTGGAGTCGATTCGGTCGGCTCGTCCCACGGCAGTGAACCTGGAGAAGATGGTGGACAGGGTGGTGTCCCTATCCGGAGGTGGGCCCGAAGCCGTCCTCGCCGAAGCCATGGCTGTCAGGAACGAGGAACTGGCTGCGTCGCTGCACATGGGCGACCGTGGCGCAGACCTGATGGCCGAGATCACGGGCGGGTCCGGTTCGATCCGGGCCCTCACCATCTGCAACACCGGCGGCCTAGCAAGCGTTGAACGTGGGACCGCCCTGGCTGTCATCCAGACACTCCATGAGCGTGGCTGTCTCGAGGAGGCAATTGTCCTCGAAACCCGGCCTCTCCTACAGGGGGCGCGCCTGACCGCCTGGGAACTCCAGCAGATGGGTGCTCCGTTTCGCCTGATCGTCGACTCGGCGGGACCGCACCTGATCTCCAGAGGGTTCGCCGATGTCGTCCTGGCTGGTGCTGATCGGATCGCCGCCGACGGCGACACGGCCAACAAGATCGGCACCTTCTCACTGGCACTGGCTGCCAGACACTGCGGCGTCCCGTTTGTGATTGTCGCCCCCGAGTCCACGATCGACATGGCCACGGCCTGTGGCGGTGACATCCAGATTGAGAACCGGGATGACGACGAGATCGTCTGTTTCGGGGGAGTCCCGAAGGCCCCAGAGGGCACACGAACCATCAATCCGGCATTCGACGTCACCCCGTCCGATCTCATCACTGCGATTGTCACCGACACACGGGTTGTCCGACTCGACCAGGGCGAGACCCTCGACACGAATCGGTCGTGACCGGGTCACAGGCCTTCAGCGCCGAGTCGCAGGCCCCGGCCCCAACCCCGCCTAGTCTGCTGCGGTGACAACAGGGCCCTCCAGCAGATGGTGAGCAGCATCATGAGGATGCTGAAACCTGTAGCGATTCCGCTCATCGCAGTAGGTCTGGCCCTCGGCATAGGCGCCATAATCCTGGTGGTCTCGGGCGCCAACCCTATCGAGGCATACGGGGCCCTGATCGACGGATCACTCTCCAGCCAGAAGACAATCGGCCGAACCCTCGAGAAGGCCACCCCGCTCATCATGGGTGGCCTGGCAGTGGCATTTGCCTTCCGGGCCGGGCTCTTCAACATTGGCGGTCAGGGCCAACTGGTTGTCGGAGGAATCTTTTCAGCCGCTGTCGGCTTCGGGTTCGAGGGTCTTCCGTGGATCATCCATGCCCCCATGGCTCTCGCCGTCGGCGCCCTGGCCGGCGCAGCCTGGGGTTCGATAGCGGGCATCCTCAAGGCCACCCGTGGAGCCCACGAGGTGATCACAACGATCATGCTCAACTTTGTTGCGCTCAACCTCACGGACTGGCTGGCTTCGCACTCCTGGAAGGACGAGGGGATCCTGTCGCGCACCCCGGCGGTCGAGGAGAGCGCCGTCATTCCACTCTGGGGGTCGTTCCCAACCGGCTTCCTCGTGGCAGTCGCCGCCAGCATCGCCTGCTGGTACCTGCTGGAGAGAACCAACCTGGGCTTTGAGATCCGCTCCGTCGGGCTCAACGGAGACGCCGCCAGATACGCCGGGATATCGGTCCAGCGGATCGTCATTGCCACCATGGCGATAAGCGGACTCCTTGCCGGCGCCGGCGGCGCCATAGAGACCCAGGGGGTGGTTGGCAGGTACGAGCCGGGCTTCAACGCCGGGTTGGGCTTCAACGGCATCACCATCGCCCTGTTGGCCCGGAACCACCCACTCGGCGTCATCCCGGCGGCCCTCTTGATTGGGGCCATGGAGGCCGGAGGTTCGATGATGCAGTTCAACGCCGACGTGGCACCAGAGATCACCGACATCATCGAGGCACTGATGCTCCTGTTCGTGGCGACACCGATCGTTGTTCGGTGGTTCTTCTCCCGCCAGGAGGTCGCAGAGGTCTCCGTCACCGCCGGCTGGGGCTCACCATGAGCAACCTGTTCACCCGTTACCGATGGGTGATCCTCACGATCCTCGTGTTCGTGTTCGTCACCCTGTTCACCGCCGAGTTCCAACAGGCTCAGACGACGGCGGTTCTGGCCAGTGCACTGCGCCAGTCCACGCCGCTGGTTCTTGGAGCACTGTGTGGGGTCATGTGTGAGCGCTCCGGTGTGGTGAATATCGGCATCGAGGGTCAGATGCTCCTGTCCGCATTCGTGGGTTTCATGGTCGCCTCCGCAACCGGGAGCCTCATTGCCGGAATCATCGCCGGCATGGCCACGGGCGCCCTGATGGGGGCCAGCCTGGCAGGACTGTCTGTGACCCTGCAGGGCGACCAGATAATCGCGGGAACCGTCCTCAACATCGCAGCGTTCGGAATCAGCAGCTACTTCTTCCAACAGGGCCTAACCCTGCCGTCAGGCAAGACCCCCCAGGTGTCGCTGGGTCCGCTCGCCGACCTGCCGGTCATCGGAAGGGTGTTCTTCATCAACCGTCCGCTCACCTACCTCTCCCTGATCCTCATCTGGGTCGTGTGGTTCGTCCTGTTCCGAACACGGTGGGGGCTCTGGACAAGGTCGGTCGGTGAGGTTCCGAGCGCGGCTGAAACGGTTGGCATATCAGTCGCACGGGTCCGGTACACGAACCTCATTGCGGGTGGCTGTCTGGCCGGTCTGGGCGGCGCATACCTGAGTCTTGAAGCAGTCGGCTCATTTGAGCGCATGATGACCAACGGTCGGGGTTTCGTGGCGTTGGCCGTGATGATCTTCGGCCGCTGGAACCCGATAGGAATCTGGGGTGCCGCGCTCCTGTTCGGTTACGCCAGCGCCGTCCAGACCCAACTCCAGTTCCGGGGTTGGCTCGCCGACGACCCGCAGTTCATCGGAATGATTCCCTACGTGGTCTGCATCATTGTCCTGGCTGGATTTGTCGGTCGGGCCCGACCACCTGCTGCCATTGGACAGCCCTACAGCCGTGAGTGAAGCACTGAGCGTGGTGGCACATCCGGCACTCGAGGTGCAGGGCGTTACTAAACGCTTTGGTGATGTGCTGGCCAACGAGGACGTCGACTTCCGCATCGAACGTGGTCGAGTCCACGCTCTGCTCGGCGAGAACGGTGCAGGCAAGAGCACCCTCGTCAACATCATCTTCGGCCTCTACCAGGCTGACTCAGGTGAGGTGAGACGAAACGGCGAGGTCGTGCACCTGAACGGCCCACGCGATGCCATAGACAGTCGGATAGGAATGGTCCACCAGCATTTTCAGTTGGTTCCCGTCCTGACCGTCGCTGAGAACGTGGTGCTGGGAGACGAACCGACAAGGCGGGGTGTCGTAGATCTCGATGAAGCGGCTTCTGTGGTGAGGGGGCTTGCCGAGCGGTTCGGCCTCGACATAGATCCGTGGGTCCGGGTTGAGGACCTGCCCATCGGGCTCCAGCAGAGGGTGGAGATCCTTCGTGCCCTGTACCGCGAGGTCGACATCCTGATCCTGGACGAACCGACTGCTGTGCTAACACCCCAGGAGACCGGCCACCTGCTCGAGGTGCTTCGAGGTCTCGCAGACACCGGCGTTGCCGTGCTCTTCATTACACACAAACTGCGCGAGGTGATGGCCGTTGCCGACGAGATCACCGTGATGCGTCGTGGCCGGGTTGTGGGCCACACGGTCCCGGCCGACACCGACGAGTCCGATCTGGCATCGATGATGGTCGGCCGCCCCGTCGAACTACGGCTGAAGCGAACGCCCGCATCTCCCGGCGAAAAGATGCTCACCGTTGTGGATCTGGTCGTCAACGACGATCGGCAGACCCAGGCGCTGAACGGCATCAACCTCGATGTCTGTGCAGGAGAGGTCGTCGGGGTCGCCGGGGTTGAAGGCAACGGCCAACGTGAACTGGTCGAGGCCGTCACGGGTCTTCGCGATGTCATCTCCGGCTCGGTCATTCTCGACGGCGAAGAGATCGCCGGCAGGTCCCCGCGCCAGATCAGCACCATGGGCGTGGCACACATCCCAGAGGACAGGGAAAAGTTTGGCCTGATTGGTGCACACACCGTTGCCGACAACATGGTCCTGAACCGCTACCACCACCGTCCCTACTCCAGGCACGGCATCCGGCGCCCCGCAGCCGTTGACGAT
Source organism: Candidatus Neomicrothrix sp. UBA7884 (assembly GCA_002501135.1). GTDB lineage: Bacteria > Actinomycetota > Acidimicrobiia > Acidimicrobiales > MedAcidi-G1 > UBA3125. The sequence continues at coordinate 32,273 of DLRQ01000087.1, read as the reverse complement.
GAGGCGACGAGGCTGGTCGAGGAGTTCGATGTGCGCCCACCGAACATCGCAGCGATGGTCGCCACACTGTCGGGAGGCAACAAGCAGAAGGTTGTTGCTGCACGCGAGTTCTCGCATGAGTCAAAGGTGATGATCGCAGCACAGCCGACCCGTGGAATTGACATCGGGAACATCGAGTTCATCCACCGGCGGCTTATCGAGTACCGCGACGCCGGCATGGCGATCCTTCTGGTATCGGCCGAACTGGATGAGGTCTTGGGCCTCGCCGACCGGGTAGCGGTCATCTACGGAGGACGGATCGTGGCTTTCGAGTCGGTCGACGGGATGGACCGTGACCGCGTGGGTCGGCTGATGTTGTCGGGCACCGACGGCTGACCGGTAGTCGCTACCGTCTTACCAATGCTGGGCCTGATAACCGGAAGTGGATTCTACGATCTACCCGGCCTGACGGGTGCCGTCGACCGTGAGGTTGAAACCCCCTATGGGCCGGTTTGCCTGGTGCACGGCACATGGAATGGCTGCCCGGTGGTGTTCCTGCCGAGGCACGGTGCCGACCACAGCGTTCCACCCCAGCGCATCCCCTACCGGGCGAATCTCTGGGCACTTCACGATTCCGGAGCCAGAGCCGTGATGGCCACGGCGGTCAGCGGCGGAATCAACCCGAGTTACCGGAGCGGCCAACTCGTTCTGATCGACCAGTTCATCGACCTCACGCACGGTCGAGATGACACCTTCTTTGATGAAGAGCTTCGTCACACCGATATGACCGAACCCTACGATCGGAACCTACGTCAGGTCCTCTCCGAGGTGGCCGCGTCAGAGGGTGTCGATCTAGTCGACGGTGGCACGTATGTGTGTGCCAACGGGCCCAGGTTCGAGACCCCGGCCGAGATTCAAATGTACGCGGGCTTCGGTGGCGACCTTGTCGGGATGACGGGCTATCCGGAGGTGGCGCTCGCAAGGGAGTTGGATCTGCCTTACGCGGCGGTTGGTGTCGTATCCAACCCGGCAGCTGGCCTCAGCTCAGAGGATCTCAGTCTCGATGACATCTTCGCCGTGCTGGACGATGCCTCTGGACCGCTGCTGTCTCTACTCGGTGGGGCGGCGGCACGGCTGGCAAAGCGGTGGACCTGAGCCGGTCCTGACGAATCAGCCGAAGAGGCGCGAGGCATCCTCGAAGTCGACCAGCCATGTCCTGCCCCCACCGTCTGAGTGGTATGAACCCCAGCCCAGGAGTTGGCGCGCCCGTTCGGGTAGGGCCGCGGCCCGTTCACGGCTGACCACGAGTGGACTCGCCTCTTCTGGTCGGAGCCAGCCTGCAACAAAGCTGACGTGCATTCCGTAGCGCCACGAATCGGTGGTGTTTCGTCCGGCACCGTGGATCACCCGGCCGCTGTAGATCATTCCGCTACCGGCTGGCATGGATGCGTACGCAGTCGCCTCATCGTCGTAGTCGGCGCCACGGATCACCTCGGCTGGCAGTTCCTGGGTTCCCGGGATGACGACCGTTGCGCCGTTGGCACGTGTGAACTCGCTGAGGGCGAACATGCAGCTGACCGTGATCTCCCGCCCGTCGGCGATCGCCTCGGGCCAGTTGGTCTCGTCGCGGTGCAGATACTGGGCCGATTCACCCGGTCCGACCGCCATGACCTGGCCGGTGTTCAGCCAGTAGTCGCTGGCGTGTTCCAACAGATAGTGGTCAGCGACAGCCAGCAGGGTCTGGTTCAACAGTGCATGCTCCACGAAGGCGTCGCTGCGGGCAGCCAGGCCGCAAAAGCGCCTGGTGTTGGCACCGTGGAAGCCCTCCCAGTGCTCCATACCGCTCTTTGAGCCAGGTGGCGTCTCGTCAAACGCGGCGGCGAGATCTTCAATCAGCTGCAGCCTGGACTCCTCGGGCAACAGGTCCTTGACGATGACCCCGCCGTCTGCGTTAATCGCTGCAACGATCTCGGTAAGGGCGGCATCGCGTCCGAGGGTTGTCAGGTCGGCCATTGCAGCACCCTACGGCCCTGTCTGTGCGGGCGACCACGTGTGCCAGGTACCCCTGGTTGCCGGAGGGCTACGATCAACTGCGACATGGGGATCACCACCATGGCCGATGCACACAGACCGCTGCGAACTGACGTGATACCCGAGATCGTCGTGGATGGCACCAGCGCTGCCCTGACCTTCTATGACGCGGCATTTGGGGCCGAGGAACTGTTCCGACATGAAACTGAGAATGGACGGATCATCCACGCACAGGTCTCCTTTAACGGCTTCGTGATCTTTGTCACCGACGATTTCCCCGAGATGCACGGCGGTGTCGGTACCTCCCCCATGGCGATCGGGGGAACACCCATCTGCCTCCACCGTGATGTTGTCGACGTGGATGCTGCGGTGGGGCGCGCAGTCGCCGGCGGAGCCACACTCGTCCACGGCCCTGAGGACATGTTCTGGGGCGACAGGTACGCACGTCTCTCAGACCCGTTCGGCTACCAGTGGTCGCTTGCCACCCCGGGGCCCGGCCCCGATGCTGCCACCACCGAAGAGGCCGAAGCCGAGTTCGGGAATCTGGGTGACTAGGACAGCAGCACCTTCTGCCACGACGTAGCATCGGCTGCCCATGATCCTCTCCGACCGTTCCATTCGCGACGCCGTCACTGCCGGCCGAATTGTGATCGAGCCCTATGACGACTCGTGTGTTCAGCCCTCATCGGTGGACCTCCATCTTGACCACCGGTTCCTCGTGTTCCGCAACCACACCAGGGGCCTGATCGACGTCCGCCAGGACCTCTCGGACCTGACGGAGATGGTCGAAGGGTCTGACGAGGATCCCTTCATCCTGCACCCGGGAGAGTTCGTCCTGGGATCCACCTCTGAGAGGGTCGGTGTTCCCGATGACCTGGTTGCCCGCCTTGAGGGCAAGTCCAGCCTGGGTCGACTGGGGTTGCTCATCCACTCCACAGCGGGTTATGTGGATGCCGGATGGGACGGCCAACTCACGCTCGAACTGTCCAACGTGGCGAGCCTTCCGATCACCCTCTACCCGGGGATGAAGATCGGCCAGATCTCGTTCATGCAGATGACGACGGCCGCCGATCGCCCCTACGGAGCAAGCGAGCTGGGTTCCAAGTACCGGGGCCAGGTAGGGCCACGACCCAGCCGCTACTGGGAGAACTTCGAGTGGTAGCGCCTGGTTCAGGCGTCGCCGGCTTCGATTGCCTCGAGAACGTGCAGTGCGATGTCGCCGACCTTCACCTCTGACTCCTCGACGCCTTCGCCCTTGACCCCGTCGTCGATCATCACGAAGCAGAACGGGCAGGCGGTAGCGATCCGGGTGGCTCCGGTTGCCAGGAGTTCCTGGGAGCGTTCGACGTTGATGTTCTTGCCGGTCTGCTCCTCCATCCACATGCGGCCTCCGCCGGCACCGCAGCACATGCCCTTGGTGCCCTGGCGCTCAGCCTCGACGACCTCGACACCTCCGAGGCTGCCGATGACACGGCGGGGTGCCTGGTAGACGTCGTTGTGGCGGCCCAGGTAGCACGAGTCGTGGTAGACGATGCGCTCGTCGAGGCGGGCGTCAGTCACGTCGAGGCGACCCTCGTCGATGAGCCACTCGAGCAGCTGGCTGTGGTGCACGACCTCGTAGTGGCCGCCAAGCTCCGGGTACTCGTTGGCCAGTGTGTTGAAGCAGTGCGGGCACTGGGTGATGATCTTGCGGACACCCATCTCGTTGAGCGTCTCCACGTTCTGCATGGCCATCATCTGGAAGATGTACTCGTTGCCGGTACGCCTGGCGGGGTCACCGGTGCACATCTCTGACGGGCCGAGGATCGTGAACGAGACCCCTGCCCGGCGCAACAGTTTGGCCATCGCCCTCGAGACCTTCTTGTTCTTGTCGTCGAAGGATCCTGCGCATCCGACCCAGTAGAGGTACTCGGCCTCGACCGGGTCGCCACCGTCGATTATGTCGACTCCGTCAAGGTCCCCTACCCAGTCCGCCCTCTCGCTCTGGGAGAGGCCCCACGGGTTGCCGGAGTTTTCCATGGACCGGTAGGCGGCTCCCAGCTCGCTCGGGAAGTCGGATTCCATGAGAGACAGGTAGCGCCGCATGTCGAGGATCTTGTCGAGGATCTCGATGTTCACCGGGCAGATCTCGTCGCAGGCACGACAGCTTGTGCAGGCCCAGAGTTCCTCGCCGGTGACCCGTTCGAACATGGAGTTTGCTGACACTGTTATATCCGGGTCGACACCTATCGGCGGTGACACGGCAGTCGAGCCGGTCGCTGCCATCACCTCTCCGGTCTTGAGCACGATCTCGCGTGGGTCGAGGGGTTTGCCTGTTGCGTGGGCGGGACACACGCTCGTGCAACGGCCACACATTGTGCAGGAGTCGGTGTCGAGCAGCTGCTTCCAGGTGAACTCCTCGATGGTTGACACCCCGAAGCTCTCCAGCTCGGTCTCCATGAGGTTGGGAATGGGCCTCATCGCCCCCTTGGGTCGGTCGCGGTCCTTTAGGTACATGTTCAGCGGCGACGTGAACATGTGGCGCAGCATCGTTATGGGTAGCAGCGCTAGGAACGCCATGAACGACACGACGTGGGCTATCCACCAGGCCTGGTGCCAGCCGGCAGACTGGGCGGCAAGGCCGCTGTCTGAAATCAGCTGTGCCAGCGGGTGGCCGATGATCGACCAGGTTTCGGCATGGACGGTGTGACCGTCAGGTCCAGCCTGGATGGCGATGCGGAAAGCCTCGGCGATGAACCCGGTGACCCCTATAGCCAGGAATACGAACAGGGCGGCAGCGTGCTCGGGTTTCGTCTTGATCCGGATGCGGTAGGGGCGGAACCGGCTGGGTCCGTAGCGGCGCAGGATCGCCCACATGACCCCTGTGAGGAAGAGAACGCCTGCTACGTCGCCGACCAGCGTGTAGGCCCTGTACACGTCGCCGTGCAGGAACTTGAGAGCCGGTGGGGCCTGGTGGTTGACCTCGAGCACGGTGGTCACGGCCAGGAGGACCAGGAACGGAAAGTAGATGAGGGAGTGCATCACCCCGGCAGCGGGTTCCCGCAGGAGGGTCCTCATGTAGACGCCGGACCTGAAGTCACCGAATCGGCGCTTTGCGTTCTCCTTCGTGGTCGAGCGGTTGTCTGGTGCGCCCCGCTGCCAGTTCTGGACCCTGTAGGAGAACAGCACAGCGCCCCAGACGATGAGCAGCGGGATGGCTGAGTAGAAGGCCAGCTTCAGCGGACCGGGAATGTTCCCGAACACCTCTCGGGTGATCGCCGAATCGTCGTGGAAACCGTTGACGAGGGATGCGACCCCGGACGCGACCGTGAAGAGGGCCACTGCGACTCCCAAGCCGATTACGAGATGGTTGGGTCGGATCCGCCTGTCGCTCATATCGGGCGAAACACTAGTCCCGGAGCGGACGCAGTCACGGCTTGAGGTCTCTGTTGACCGTCGGTTCACCGTCACGAAACAGGTTCGAAACAGCCCGTACCTACCGTTGGTGTCGTTCGAGTCAGTTACCACCGAAAGGCCCCTCCATGTCAGATCTGCTGGTTTGCTTAAGTTCCCCAAGGAGGGCGTTGTCGGCGGCGTGGGTATCCCGTTCGTCGCGGAGCCGGTCTCGGAAGGTCGCCCTTGGGCTGGTCGGCGTGGTTGGTGCGGTCCTCGTCACCGCTGCACCGGCTGCCGCACAGGAGCTCACGCCGGCCGAGTACAACACCGCCCTGCTGGCGAGCCTCTGGTTGATCGTGGCCGGTTGCCTTGTGTTCCTGATGCAGGCCGGGTTCGCGCTTGTTGAGGCGGGCCTCACCAGGGCGAAGAACGTCGGCAACATCATGGCCAAGAACCTGGCCGACATGGCGATCGGCGCCCTTGCGTTCTGGGCCGTCGGCTTCGGCTTTGCGTTTGGGTCCGACGGCGGGAGCTTCATCGGTACCGATGCATTCTTCCTGTCGGGGATGTCCGAGTCGTTCGACAACGGTGACGTCCTCGCCACCCCGTCGTTCTTCTTCTTTCAGGTCGTCTTTGCCGCCACGGCGGTCACGATCGCCTCGGGAGCGATGGCCGAGAGAACCAAGTTCTCCGCCTACCTCATCTTCAGTGCCGTCATGACCGGTTTCATCTACCCGGTGGTCGTGCACTCGTTCTGGCATGGAGACGGCCTGCTCTCGGACCTCAACATCGGTGATGCCCGATTCAGCGACTTCGCCGGGTCGAGCATTGTGCACAGCGCTGGCGGCTGGGCCGCTCTGATGGGTGCCATCTTCCTCGGGCCACGCCTCGGTAAGTACGCCCCGGACGGCACCCCCCGGGCAATTCCGGGTCACAACATCGGCTACGCGGTGATCGGTGTGTTTATCTTGTGGTTCGGCTGGTTCGGGTTCAACGCCGGCTCGGAGCTGGCATTTGACGCCTGGGTTGCCCACGCCATCATGACGACCCTTCTGGCGGCGTCGGCCGGGATCATGTCTGCAGGTGCCGTGATCTGGAGGAAGACTGGTGCGATGGACGTTGGCATGGCCGGCAACGGTGCGCTAGCCGGTCTGGTCAGCATCACAGCCGGAACGGGAACCATGAGCTTCCTGGGGGCCGTCGTCACCGGTGCGATCGGAGGGGCTCTCGTCGTCTACTCGGTTCTGTTCGTGGAGAGGAAGGGTGTCGACGATCCGGTCGGTGCCGTCTCGGTGCACGGCGTGTGTGGCGTGTGGGGAACCCTTGCCGTGGGCCTGTTCGCCCGGTACGACGATGCTTTTCTAGGGCGTGACAACGCCGGCCTGTTCTACGGCGGTGGTTTCGACCAGTTGCTGGTCCAGGCGATCGGGGTTGCCCTGATTGCAGCCTGGGTGCTCGGAACCACGGCGATTCTCTTCAAGGTGATCGCGTCGACTGTGGGTCTGCGGGTCTCGCCAGAGGAGGAGCTGGCCGGCCTCGACGTGGCTGAGCACGGTTCCCCGGGTTACGGACCCGAGCCGGTGCAGTTCGTCTGAGCCTCAGGCCCGTTTCGGTCAGCCGGCCTGGCGGGCTACGGCCTCGGCCGCTGCTCTGGCTGCGGCAGGGTCCAGCGAGCGCTCCAGGACGGGCATGTTGGAGCTGGGCCGCATGTCCGGGTTGAGGTAGTAGACGAGTGGGTCACCTGTTGGGATGTTGAGGTTCACGATGTCGTCGTCGCTGATGGCATCGAGGTGCTTGCAGAGGGCCCGGAGGCTGTTGCCGTGGGCTGCCACCAGCACGACCTTTCCGGCCTCAAGGTCGGGGGCTATCGCTGACTCCCAGTAGGGAACGAGGCGGCTCACCACGTCGGCGAGGCACTCGGTAAGCGGTGGGTCGGCGAGGTCCGTGTACCTGGGGTCGGCGTTGGGGTTGAAGGGGTTGTCCGGAGTGATGGGTGGTGGTGGGGTGGAGTAGCCGCGGCGCCATGCCTGTAGCTGGTCGACGCCGAAGCGCTCGCGGGTTTCGGCCTTGTCGAGGCCGGTGAGGTCCCCGTAGTGCCGTTCGTTCAGTCGCCAGTCGCGTCTTACCGGTATCCATGCCCGGTCGAGGGCGTCGAGGGCCAGGTTGGCGGTTCGGATGGCCCTCTTCTGGAGGGAGGTGTGCACCACGTCGGGAAGGATCCCGGCAGCGGCGAGCAGCTCTGCTCCGTCTCGTGCCTCCTGCTCACCGGCACTGGTCAGGTCGCAGTCGTACCAGCCTGTGAACCGGTTTGAGGCGTTCCAGACGCTCTGGCCGTGGCGCAACAGGATCAGGGTGGGCATGTACCAGTTCACCAGAAATTATGGGAAAACCCACCTTCAGAAGTTGATATATAGCGACTCAGGTCTCTATAGTGTTAGAAGCATAGAAATAGTCCGGGAACCTGCAACAACCAGTATCCTGACCCGCCGGCACACGGTTTTCCCCCGCTGTAGTGCCGGCGGGTCCCTCCAGGACGGTTGGTCCGGGTCCGAACCGGAAGATTTCAGGACCACACCCGTCACGTACTCGAAACCAGAAGAAGACAGGAGAAACATCATGGGCAAGGCCGTAGGCATCGACCTCGGAACCACCAACTCGGTGGTCAGCGTTCTCGAAGGAGGCGATCCCGTAGTGATCGCAAACGCCGAGGGATCACGCACCACCCCATCGGTCGTGGCCTTCGCCAAGGATGGCGAGGTCCTCGTCGGCGAGGTTGCCAAGCGTCAGGCAATTACCAACCCGGGCCGCACGATCCGGTCAGTGAAGCGACAGATGGGATCAGGCTGGTCAGAGACCATTGATGACAAGGACTACACGGCCCAGGAGATCTCGGCCCGTGTCCTCCAGAAGTTGAAGAGGGACGCCGAGGCATACCTCGGAACCGATGTCGACAAGGCCGTAATCACCGTTCCCGCCTACTTCGACGATGCCCAGCGCACGGCAACAAAGGAGGCGGGCCAGATCGCCGGCCTCGAGGTGCTCCGAATCATCAACGAGCCCACCGCAGCAGCACTTGCCTACGGCCTCGACAAGGACGACCAGGATCAGACAATCCTCGTCTTCGACCTCGGGGGTGGCACCTTTGACGTGTCGGTACTCGAGATCGGCGACGGCGTCTTCGAGGTCAAGTCAACCCACGGCGACACCAGCCTCGGAGGCGACGACTGGGACCAGGCCGTCATCGACTGGCTCATCACGTCATTCAACAACGACCACGGCGTCGATCTCAGCAAGGACCCGATGGCCGCACAGCGACTCAAGGAAGCCGCAGAGAAGGCCAAGATCGAGCTGTCACAGGTACAACAGACCCAGATCAACCTGCCTTTCATGACCGCTACCGACGCCGGCCCACTCCACCTCGACTACTCGCTCAGCCGGGCCAAGTTCCAGGAGTTGACGGCGGACCTGCTCAAGCGTTGCCGGTCACCCTTCGAACAGGCCATTGCCGACGCAGGCCTCAGCAGGGGCGAGGTCGATCAGGTTCTTCTGGTCGGTGGTTCCACCCGCATGCCCGCCGTTGTGGAACTTGCCCAGGAGATCGCCGGGCGGGAGCCGAGCAAGAACGTCAACCCCGACGAGGTGGTCGCCATCGGTGCCGTCGTCCAGGCCGGTGTCCTCGTCGGCGAGGTCAAAGACGTGCTGCTTCTCGACGTGACCCCGCTGTCACTCGGCATCGAGACCAAGGGCGGCGTCATGACCAGGCTGATCGAGCGCAACACCACCATTCCCACCCAGCGGTCCGAGGTGTTCTCTACCGCCGAGGACAGCCAGCCATCTGTCGAGATCCACGTGCTCCAGGGTGAGCGCGAGATGTCGCAGTTCAACAAGACGCTCGGCAAGTTCCAACTTGTCGACCTGCCTCCGGCGCCACGCGGCGTTCCCCAGATCGAGGTCACCTTCGACATCGACGCCAACGGCATCGTGCACGTGTCAGCCAAGGACCGTGCCACCGACAACGAACAGTCGATGACAATCTCGGGCCAGTCGGCTCTCGATAAGGACGTGATCGACCAGATGGTCCGCGATGCCGAGATGCACGCCGACGAGGATCACAAGCGTCGCGAACAGGCCGAGGTCCGCAACAACGCCGACAATCTCCTCTACCAGACCCGCAAGCTGGTCGCCGATCAAGGAGCCGAGTTGACCGACGACGAGAAGTCCAACGTCGAGGAGAAGCTCGCTGCGCTGGAGTCCACCCTCGAGGGCGATGACTCCGATGCCATCAAGGCCGCCACCGAGGACCTGATGGAAGCAAGCCAGGAGTTCGGCCAGCGGCTCTACGAGGCTGCACAGCAGGACGCAGGTGCTCCGGCCGGTGAGCCGGGCGATGGCGACGACGACGTGGTCGATGCAGAGATCGTCGACGAGCAGTGAACGAGCCTGCAGGCGGGGCCCCAACCGTCGGTGACGGTGCTTTCTCTGGTGAGCCCACCGCCGAGGCAGTCGAGGAACTGATCGGAGAGATACTCGATGCCGACGAGGCCGTCGCAGGTCGTGGCGAGGCAGCCGACCCCATTGTGGAGCGAGACGCCTTTCTGGCCGACCTGCAACGTGTCAGCGCCGAGTTCTCCAACTTCAAGAAGCAGACCGAGCGTCGCAACTCCGAGGTCGCATCGCGCGCCAGGGCCGACCTGGTTCAGGTGCTGTTGCCGGTGCTCGACGCGTGCGACATGGCTGTCGACCAGGGGTCCGACGGGGTCGAGCCGATCCGTGCTGCGATCTCGACAGCCCTGACCCCGCTCGGCTTTGAGGTCATCGACCCGGCAGGCGAGGCGTTTGATCCCAACCGGCACGAGGCGGTTATCCACGAGGCCGATTCCGACGGCGCCAGCGAGGGTCTCCGCGTCGTCGAGGTCATGCGCCGTGGATATGGATGGGCCGGACGTGTTATGCGTCCGGCGATGGTGCGGGTGCAGGGCTGAGGCCCGCGCCGCCCGCTATCAGACGTGACTGCCCAGAGGGAGTGGTTCGACAAGGACTACTACCGGACACTCGGCGTCGACAAGGGGTCCTCGGCAAAGGATGTCACCAAGGCCTATCGAAAGTTGGCCCGCAAACTCCACCCCGATGCCAATCCCGGTGATGACGCCGCCGAACAGCGTTTCAAGGAGGTAACCGCCGCCTACGACGTGCTCGGCGACGAGTCCAAGCGGGAGGAGTATGACCAGGTCAGGGCCAGGGGGCCGATGCCGGGGATGGGTGGCGCTCCCGGCGGCGGATTCGGAGGCCACGGCGGCGCCCCGTTCGACCTGGGCGATGTCTTCGGTGGCCTGTTCGGACAGGGCGGACGCGGTCACCGCGGCGGAACCCGCGGGGTCGACCTTGAGACGCGGTTGGGCCTGTCGTTCCTTGAGGCTGTCAACGGCGTGACCACCTCGGTTCACCTGACAAGCGACGCTGCCTGTTCCAGCTGCGGTGGCAGCGGGGCACGTCCCGGGACCAGACCCCACCGGTGCAGCGCCTGTGGCGGCAGCGGAGCAACAGCGGACAACCAGGGTCCGTTCTCCTTCAGCCGACCCTGTGGCATCTGTGGAGGAAGTGGCAGCCAGATCGATGATCCCTGTGGCAACTGTCGGGGGACAGGGGTCGAACGTAGGCCCCGTGAGGTGAAGGTCCGGATTCCGTCGGGCATCGAACACGAACAGAAGATCCGACTGAAGGGGCGGGGTGGCCCCGGTAGCGGCGGACCCGATGGGGACCTGTACGTGGTCGTGGTTGTCGAACCGCATCCCCTCTTCGGGCGGACAGGCCGCAACCTGACCCTCACGGTGCCCATCACCTTTCCCGAGGCCGTGTTCGGTGCCGAGGTCGAGGTGCCCACCCTTCAGGACGGCCCGGTTACGTTGCGTCTTCCCTCCGGCACGAGGAGCGGCCGGACCTTCCGGGTCAAGGGCAGGGGTGTCGGAACCCGTCACGGCAGGGGTGATCTGCTTGTGACGGTGGAGGTGGTCATTCCGCAGGAACCCAACGAGGCAGAGCAGGCTGCCATAGAGGCCCTGTCGGAGGCCGGCGGTGACAACCCACGCGATGGTCTGACAGGATGACTGTTGAGATGATGAACCGACGGGCACTGGTGTCCGACTTCAGAGGTGCGACGGGATGGTGACGATCCGATCCGATCAGGCCGTTTACGTAATCTCGGTGGCTGCCGAGTTGTCCGGGATGCACCCGCAGACCCTGCGCATCTATGAGCGAAGGGGTCTTGTCGATCCGGCAAGGACCACCGGCGGCAACCGCCGGTACAGCGATGCCGACATAGCCCTGCTCCAGCGAATCACCGACCTGACCTCTGAGGGCATGAACCTCGCCGGAGTGAAGCGGGTCCTTGAACTTGAGGCCGAGGTGGCTCGCCTCGAACAGGATCTGGCTGAGACCCGCGAGGCGGGCTCTGAGGCTGTTGCCGAGGTACACCGGAAGTACCGCCGCGACCTGGTTCCGGTTCGCCAGAGTGTCACGGTCTACCGGGGTCAGAAGAGGCGTTGACCTGCGATTTTGACTTCTCCCAGATGGGGGCTGCCGGGTCTGTTTTGTTTGTTACAACCGGGTTTCGTTCCACAGAGCAAGCCCTTTCTCCATAGGGAATGCAGGCTTTGTCCACAGGGGCTGTGGAAAGTCCAGATCTTGAGTGCCTAGAACTCAAGATCACTACCTCCGGTTCACCTCACAACAACCACGTCGGGAGCTCGCTGACCTGCACCGGAAACAGCCAACCACCAGGCCACGAGGACGGTAGGATCGTCCTGTAAGGGACCCGATCACGAATCAGGAGGGTTGCCGTGCCCGCGACCGTTGTGGTCGGGACGCAGTGGGGTGACGAGGGCAAGGGCAAGTTCACCGACCTCCTGGCCGGTGACATGACCATGGTCGTCCGTTACCAGGGTGGCCACAACGCCGGCCACACCCTTGTAGTCGCCGGAGAGTCCTTCGCCCTTCAGCTCGTCCCGAGCGGCGTCCTCTACGAGCACGTCACACCCGTTATCGGTAACGGGGTCGTCGTTGACCCGAGGGTGCTCATCTCCGAAATGGACATGCTCGAGAGCCGAGGAGTGTCGACCGAACGCCTCAGGTTGAGTGGCAACGCACACCTCATTCTCCCCTACCACCAGGAGCTCGATGCTCTCTACGAGCGTCACCTCGGCAAGAACAAGCTGGGAACCACCAAGAGGGGGATCGGGCCCGCCTACGCCGACAGGTCAATGCGGGTCGGCCTGCGTGCCCAGGACCTGCTCGACCCCAGAATATTCCGCAAGAAACTGGGTGCCGTCCTCGAACACACCAACAAGGTTCTGACAAGGGTGTTCAACCGCCTGCCTGTCGATGCCGACGAGATCGCCGCCGAATACCTCGACGTCTGCGCCCCACGCCTCACCCCGCACATCACCGACGCCGTCGCCCTCGTCCACAGCGAGCTGGACGCCGGCCATAACATCCTCATGGAGGGGGCCCAGGCAACGTTCCTCGACCTGGACCACGGGACCTACCCGTTCGTCACCTCCTCGAACCCCGTAGCCGGAGGAGCATGCACCGGCGCCGGTATCGGCCCAAGGGACATCAACCGGGTGATCGGAATAGCCAAGGCATATGTCACGAGGGTTGGCAGCGGCCCATTCCCGACAGAGCTGTTCGACGAAGTGGGAGACCACCTCGTCGAGGTCGGCCAGGAGTACGGAACCAACACCGGGCGCCGCCGCCGCCCCGGCTGGCTCGATGCCGTGATGCTGCGATACGCCGCCAGGGTCAACTCCCTCTCCGAACTGGCCATCACCAAGCTCGACATCCTTGATGGTCTTGAGACCGTCAAGGTCTGCGTCGCATACGAAGCCGACGGTGAACGCCATGACCAACTGCCCTACCACCAGTCGGTGCTCCACAGGTCCACACCTGTCTACGAGGAACTACCCGGCTGGCAGACAGACCTGTCAGAGGTAACAGAGCGTTCACAGCTACCAGCCGAGGCCGAGGCCTATCTGCAGTTCGTCGAGGAACAGGCCGGTGTACCGGTGGGCATGGTCGGGGTGGGCCCCGGCCGCCGCCAGGTACTCAACTTCAGTGCCTGAGGACCTGGTGCCTGCCTGATGCGCGTCTGCGTCGTCGGCTCGGGGGGTCGCGAGCACGCCCTCGCACACGTCCTCTCCCGCAGCGCCGAGGTGGTCGTCACGCCAGGTAACCCCGGAATACCCGGCTCGGTCGCCACCCCTCCCGGGGAACTCGACGCGGACCTCTTTGTCATCGGGCCAGAACAGCCCCTTGTCGACGGTCTTGCCGACCGGCTCCGTCAACGGGGTGACCTGGTGTTCGGACCAGGAGCAGACGGCGCACGCCTCGAGGGCTCGAAGGCATGGATGAAGGAACTGCTCGCAGAGGCCGGAGTGCCAACCGCCCACCACGGTGCGTTCACCGACAGGGCAGCGGCGCTGGCCTATCTCGATCAGATGGAAGACCTGTTCGTCATCAAGACCGATGGTCTGGCAGCCGGTAAGGGTGTGCTCGTAACCAGTGAACGATCTCAGGCGGTTGAAGCCGTGGGGGAGTACCTCTCGGGAGAGGCATTCGGTGACGCCGGTCGACGGGTTGTGATCGAAGAGGGCCTCAGTGGTCCGGAACTGTCCGTGTTGGCGGTCTGTGACGGCACTACGGCCGTGCCCCTCGCACCGGCCCAGGACTTCAAGCGCCTCAGCGCTGGAGATCTGGGCCCCAACACCGGGGGTATGGGGGCGTATTCACCGGTACCGGTCGCCACCGCCGACGTGGTCGACTCGCTCATGGAAGATGCCGTACTTCCGACACTGGCGGTCCTGCGCTCCCGTGGCATCGATTACCGGGGAGTTCTCTACTGCGGCCTCATGTTCACCCCCGACGGTCCCAAGGTGCTCGAGTACAACGTTCGCTTCGGCGACCCCGAGACCCAGGTCGTCGTACCCCGGTTCACGAGCGACCTTGCCGACCTGCTGGCCTCGGCCGCTGCTGGATCCGTCGGAGAAGCCCCTACCTTTGATGATGGCGCCACTGTCGGCGTGGTCTGCGCCTCCCCGAACTACCCGGGGTCACCGTGCACCGGTGACCCGATCGAAGGTCTTGCCGCCGCGTCGGCAGTCGACGGCGTGACCGTGTTCTGCGCCGGAGTCGGAGAGGCCCAGGGTCGCCTCGTCACCGCCGGCGGCCGGGTCCTCACAGTCACCGGAACGGGTTCCACGGTTCCTGAGGCAAGAGACCACGCCTACAGAGCGGTGGCCGAACTCTCATGGCCGGACATGCAGTATCGGACCGACATCGCCGGTGTCGCTGTGGGTACCGCCGCAACCGGCTAGACAGCAACAGACGAGGAGAATGACATGACAACCAGGGTGGCGATCCTCATGGGATCACCAAATGACCACGACAAAATGGCACCAGCGGCCCAGATGCTCGAGCGCTACGGGATCGAGGCCGACGTAAGGGTCATGTCGGCACACCGCAGCCCGGCGGCAGTCGCCGAGTTCGCCTCGACTGCCCGGGACGAAGGCTTCGTAGCCATCATCTGCGGTGCTGGAATGGCAGCCCACCTGGCCGGAGCGGTTGCGGCCCAGACCACCCTCCCGGTGATAGGTGTCCCCCTCTCGGGAGGCGCCATCAACGGATGGGACTCGCTGCTCGCCACGGTCCAGATGCCCAGAGGAATACCGGTTGCCACCGTTGCAGTCGACGGCGCCATGAACGCCGCACTGCTGGCAGTCCAGATGCTCGCCATCAACAACCCCGAACTGGTCACAGCCCTTGAAGACCACCGCAGAGAGATGACACCCAGGTAGCCGGCCCGGCTCCCAGGAGACAAGACCCCATGCAGAACGTTCTCGCCTCCCGGTACGCCAGCCCGCAGATGGTCGACCTGTGGTCGGCCGAGGGCAGGATCGTCATGGAGCGGGAGTTCTGGATCGCCCTGCTGGAGGCCCAGAGCGAGCTCGGGATCGACATCCCCGACGGGGTGGTCGACGACTACCGAGCGGTGATCGACCAGGTGGACCTTGCATCCATCCGCGACCGCGAGAAGATCACCCGTCACGACGTGAAGGCCCGCATTGAGGAGTTCTGTGCCCTGTCCGGTCATGAGCACATCCACAAGGGCATGACCTCTCGCGACCTCACCGAGAACGTGGAACAACTCCAGGTCAGACGGGGCCTCGAACTGGTGCGGGACAAAATGGTGGCTGCACTCGCCAGGCTCGGACGCCTCGCCGCCGAGCATTCCGACCTGGTCATGGTGGGCCGCAGCCACAACGTGGCAGCCCAGGCAACGACTCTCGGCAAGCGGTTCGCCACAACAGCCGAGGAACTCCTTGTAGCCCACAACCGCATCGTCGCCCTGCTGGCCTCCTACCCACTGCGCGGCCTCAAGGGCCCGGTCGGAACCCAGCAGGACCAGGTGGATCTGTTCGACGGTGACACGACCAGGGCCGACGAGCTGGAACGGCGCGTCGCCGGACACCTCGGCTTTGAGATCGTGTTGGACTCGGTGGGACAGGTCTACCCGCGGTCTCTCGACTTTGATGTCGTCTCCGCTCTGGTCCAGGCGTCTGGTGGTCCCGCCAACCTGACTCGAACGATCAGGCTGATGGCTGGCCAGGAACTTGCAACTGAGGGGTTCCAGCCGGGTCAGGTCGGCTCGTCCGCAATGCCACACAAGATGAATGCCCGGTCCTGCGAACGGGTCAATGGGCTGGCCCTGGTGCTTCGCGGCCACCTCGCAATGGTCGCAGGCCTCGTCGGTGACCAGTGGAACGAAGGTGACGTGAGTTGTTCGGTGGTTCGCCGGGTGGCACTGCCCGACTCGTTCCTTGCTGTCGACGGCCTGTTCCAGACCTTCATAACGGTGCTCGACGAGTTCGGTGTCTACCCGAAGGTGGTTGAGTCCGAGATCGCCCGGTATCTGCCATTTCTGGCAACCACGAGGGTGCTCGTGGCAGCGGTCCAGGCAGGTATGGGGCGCGAGTCCGCACACGAGGTCATCGGCGAACACGCCGTCGCTGCCGCTCTTGCCCGACGCGAACGGGGTACTACAGAGACCGACCTGCTCGGGCGGCTAGCGGATGATTCCCGCCTGCCTCTGGACAGGCCTGCTCTCGACAACCTGCTGGCCGATCCGTCCACGTTCGTGGGCAACGCCGAAAACCAGGTGGAGGCGGTCATTCAAAAGATCGCCGATGTGGTCGCTGCACGCCCGGTGGCGGCCTCATACGATCCCGAACCAATCCTCTGACCCGCCCCGGAGCCGCCGTGACCAACGCCATGGACCTGTCCCCCGTTCACTCCGGCAAGGTCCGCGACATCTACGAGGCCGACAGTGACCTGTTGTTGATGGTCACCTCCGATCGGATCTCGGCATTTGACGTGGTCATGGCCGAACCCATCCCCGACAAGGGCCGTGTCCTCACCGCAATGTCTGCGTTCTGGTTCGACCTGTTCTCAGATGTGGTCCCCGGGCATCTGGTGGCCACCAGCCCCGATGACGTCGATTCACACCTGAGCTCACAGAGCGCCGGCCTGCCGCTTGACTGGGTCGGACGCACCATGCTCTGTCGGAGGGCCGAGATGCTCCCTATCGAGTGCATAGTGCGCGGCTACATCACCGGTTCGGCCTGGAAGGAGTACGTCGCCTCGGGGACGATGCACGGGGCCACGCTCCCTGTGGACCTGCTGGAGGCGTCGCAACTCCCGGAGCCTGTGTTCACACCCTCGACGAAGGCCGATGAGGGTCATGACATCAACATCTCGTTTGAACAGGCGGTTGACCTGGTTGGTCGCGATCTGGCGGAACGGTCACGTGAGGTGGCCCTCGAGTGCTACCAGCGTGGAGCTCGCTGGGCAACCGAACGGGGGATCATCATCGCCGACACCAAGTTCGAGATGGGCCTTATCGACGGTGAGTTGGTGCTTGCCGACGAGGTGCTCACCCCGGATTCCTCACGTTTCTGGCCTGCAGACACATGGGCCCCCGGGGCCACCCCACCGTCGTTCGACAAGCAACCCGTCCGCGACTACCTGGATGGCCTCGACTGGGACAAGCAGGCGCCACCTCCTCCGCTCCCCGACGACGTGGTCGCGGCGACCTCGGCACGTTACGTCGAGGCCTACGAGCGCATAACCGGTCTGTCCTTCGGTGACTGGCCGGGGGCGACCACAAGTGGTGAACCGACCTGATGGGTCCGATACTTCCCGGGAGGACGACATGAAGTACACGGTTCTGGTGGACGTGAGGTTGAGGTCCGGCATCGCCGACCCTGCCGGAGCCACGATCGAGAGGGCGTTGCCAGCTCTCGGTTACGAAGGGGTGAGCGGGGTGAGCGTCGGCAAGACCATCAGGTTCACGATCGAGGCGGCCGACAAGAAGCAGGCCATCTCCCACTCCGAGGACCTCTGCGGCGCCTTCCTAACCAACCCGGTCATCGAAGATGCCGAGGTAACGGTTGTTCCCGGAGGCGACGACCTGTGAGCGGCGTAGTGGGCGTTGTCGTGTTCCCGGGCAGCAACTGTGAAATGGACTGCATCGAGTCGGTAAGCCATCTGGGGGGCGAGGGCCGCCTGCTCTGGCATGGCGACGAGGACCTGGGCAGCGTAGATGCGGTGATTGTTCCCGGAGGATTCGCACACGGTGATTACCTCCGGCCCGGCGCGATAGCAAGGTTCTCACCGTTGATGGTCGCCGTGACGCGTTTCGCCGCTGCCGGTGGCCCCGTGGTGGGTATCTGCAATGGCTTTCAGATTCTTACTGAAGCAGGTCTGTTACCCGGGGCGCTACAGAAGAACAGAGGTCTGAAGTTTCTCTGCCAGCCGTCAATGATCAGGGTAGAAACAAGTGACTCTTCGTTGACATCCCGCGCCTCAACCGGTGATGAACTGTCGATTCCAATCAACCACTTTGAAGGCAACTACACCTGCGACGATGAGACCCTTGCGAGGTTGAATGACGAAGACCGGGTGGTGCTCAGGTACGTTGACAATCCGAACGGGTCTGTGGATGACATTGCCGGAGTCTGTAATGAAGGTCGCAACGTGGTCGGTCTGATGCCGCATCCGGAACGTGCCTGCAACGACCTGCTGGGCAGTTCGGACGGTTCGGTTCTGCTGGGTTCCCTGCTCGACCTGGTTGCCTGACCGCCCATCTGCCAGCGGGCATGCTGCCGATGCCAGGGAGAGTAGAACAGCAGGTCAGGTACTACGTCTGATTCCAGCTGCCTTCAGTGTCGCTGCCGAGACCCCTACCTCACGCCAGGCCGCGTAGGAGATGCCCCGACGGCCACCGTAGGCGGCTGCGGCGTTGACGAACGATGCCTCCAGGCTTGTCATGTCGACTGAACCTGCCGCTGCGAGGGCCTCAATCTCAGCCTGGAGGTCCAGGCGTTCCTGTACCAGGGTGAGCCGCTTGGTAGCTGACGCACCAGGAAGCGATGCCTCTATTGCGGTGACCCTGTCGCTGATGCTCTCGACGGTCCTCTTGCGTCCACGCTTGGGCCTATTGGCATCAATGGCATCCAGGTAATCACGAACAGACTTGTTCTCAGACTTCTCCTGCTCAGACAATTTGACTCTTGGCACTGGTTCACCTCGTCGATATTTAGCGGTCTGTCAGGAGTATACAACCATCTGATTAGGGAATAGATTCTGGTCCCTTTAGTACCGATTCAGCGAGGCGCCACGGGTTGGCCGTCGACCGCTACGGTTCGGGCCCGTGAGCCAACCCCTCCACCGTGCCCTCGGACTTACCGACGACGAAGCCGGGCGGATCAACGAGATCCTGGATCGTGAGGCCAACCCTCTCGAACTCGCCATGTACTCGGTGATGTGGTCCGAGCACTGCTCCTATAAGAGCAGCCGCATCCACCTCGGGCGACTACCCACCGAGGCGCCCTGGGTTCTCGTCGGACCGGGTGAGAACGCCGGTGTCGTCGACGTGGGCGACGGGATTGCCGCCGCCATAAGGATCGAGTCACACAACCATCCCTCTGCCATTGAGCCGTATCAGGGAGCCGCTACCGGCGTAGGTGGAATACTCAGGGACATCTTCACCATGGGGGCCAGGCCGATCGCCCTCATGGACCCGCTCCGGTTCGGCCCGCTGGACGATCCCCGAAGCCGGTGGATTGCGGAGGGGGTGGTTTCCGGTGTTTCGGGTTACGGAAACGCCGTCGGTGTACCGACTGTCGGCGGCGAGGTCGTATTCGACGAGACCTACCGGGGCAACCCGTTGGTCAACGTGTTGTGCCTCGGCGTTCTACCAACGGAACGGCTTGTGCTGGCTCAGGCATCCGGAGTCGGGAATCTGGCAGTCCTGCTGGGCTCAAGTACCGGGCGTGACGGAATCGGGGGTGTGAGTGTGTTGGCCTCGGCCGGCTTCTCCGAGGCCGACGACGGTGACAAGAGGCCGAGCGTCCAGGTTGGTGATCCGTACGAGGAGAAGCGCCTGATCGAGGCCTGTCTCCAGCTTCTCGACGAGGGCCTGGTTGTCGGCATCCAGGACCTGGGTGGTGCCGGTCTCACGTGTGCCACGAGCGAGACAGCGTCGCGGGGCGGGGTCGGCATGGATGTCGATGTGTCGGCGGTGCCCCGGCGTGAGCCGGGGATGGAGCCCCACGAGGTCATGACCAGCGAGTCACAGGAGCGGATGCTCGCGATTGTCGAGCCCGAGGGACTGGAACGCGTGCTGGACATCTGCAACAGATGGGAGGTCAACGCTGCCGTAATCGGACGGGTCACCGAAGGTGGCTCGCTCCGGATAATGGATGGCTTTGGCGGTGAGGTCCTGGCTGAGGTTCCTGCAGCTTCACTCGATGACGAGGCGCCCCTCTACGATCGTCCACGCGAGGCCCCGTTGCTTCCTCCCGGGCCATCTGCCGACGACCTGGATGCTCCGACGGATCCTGGCGTTGACCTTCTCGAACTGCTCGCCGATCCCTCCTGGGTCTACAGCCAGTACGACCATCAGCTGTTCCTGAATACGGTCATCGGTCCAGGTGATGACGCAGCCGTCCTGCGCCTCAAACACCCCACCACCGGTTTCGACACCGGGAGGGGCCTGGCCCTCACCACCGATGGCAATCACCGCTGGTGCGCGGTCGATCCCCGACAGGGAACGGCCCTGGTGGTCGCCGAATCGGTGCTGAACCTGGCGTGTGTGGGCGCTCGACCGTTGGCCGTCGTGAACTGTCTCAACTTCGGCAACCCCGAGCACCCCGAGGTCATGTGGCAGCTCTCCGAGGCGGTGGACGGCATGAGTGGCGCATGCGAGGCGTTCGGAGTGCCCGTGATCGGTGGCAATGTGAGCCTCTACAACGAGTCGGCCGGTACCGACATTGCCCCGACCCCGGTCATTGGCCTGCTCGGCCTGGTCGACCGGCTCGACACCCGGCCGCCCGGTGCCCGCCTCGCCGAGGGGAACCACCTGGTCCTGTTGGGACCCGACGAGGTCGGACTCGGCGGATCACTCTGGGGTGCTGCCCATGGAGCACCCGGTGGCGAAATGCCCTTTGTTGACACGGCCATGCACACGAGGGTCACAACCCTGGTCAGAAACCTGGTGCTCGACGGCCTTGTGGCAGGTGTCCACGACCTTTCGGCCGGAGGTCTCGGAGTCGCCCTGGCTGAGATGGCGACACGGTCTGGGGTTGGGGTGCACGTCGCACGCGTCGGTGACCATCGGGCGTTGTTCGGCGAGGGTCCCAGCCGGGTGCTGGTCTCGGTTGACCCTGAGCGCCTGACCGAGGTTCTGCACCGTGCGACAGGTGCCGAGGTTGACGCATGTCGTCTCGGCCTGGCCACTGGCGACCGTGTGATCGTGAAGGACCTGATCGACCTGTCGCTTGCCGAGATCACCTCTACGTTCATCGGTCGCCTCCCCGAGGCCCTCGGTTCCGGCACGACCAACCGCCAACCGGACAGTCGGTAGAATGCCGCGGGTGTCAACCAGCCCGGCGGCCTCCGAACCACGTCATCTGGGCCCCGTCGCACACCCTTCGGCCGACGACGACACCCCGAAGGAGGCCTGTGGGGTCTTTGGCGTCTTCGCTCCAGGCCAGCCGGTGGCCCACCTCACCTACCTGGGCCTCTACGCACTCCAGCACCGGGGCCAGGAATCGGCCGGCATGGCTGTGAGCGACGGCGAGACCCTCACCGTCGTCAAGGACATGGGCCTTGTCTCCAATGCCTTCGACGATCGTACGCTCGCTGCGCTGACCGGCGGCCTGGCAGTCGGCCAGACCCGCTACTCCACATCTGGTTCGAGCACCTGGCGCAACGCGCAGCCCGTCTACCGTGGCGTTGGCCACTTCGAGTTTGCCCTCGGCCACAACGGCAACCTCGTCAACACCGAGGAGCTTGCCGCCGCTGCCGGGATGCTTCCCGGCACAGTGACCTCCGACAGTGACCTGGTTGCCGAACTGCTCGCTGCGGAACTGCTGGCAACACCCGACCTTGAGGACGGAGAGGCCTTTGACGCGGCGCTGCTTGCCGTGCTGCCGACGCTCAAGGGAGCGTTTTCGCTTGTTCTGGCTGATCGCGACCGCATCATCGGCGTGCGTGATCCCAACGGCTTTCGCCCCCTGTGCCTTGGGCGGCTCGATGGCGGCTGGGTCCTAGCATCGGAAACCCCGGCCCTCGACGTGATCGGCGCCCACATGGTCCGCGAACTGGACCCGGGTGAGGTGGTGGTGATCGACGCCTCCGGGTGCCGCTCGTTCAATCCGTTCGCCCCAGAGACAATCGAGCCGACCCTGTGCCTGTTCGAGTTCGTCTACTTCGCCCGCCCCGACGCCGTTCTTTATGGGCAGAGTGTCCACCACGCCAGAGTGCGCATGGGAGAGGCCCTGGCTGAACAGGCGCCGGTCGAAGCCGACCTGGTCATGGGTGTGCCCGAGTCCGGGATGCCCGCCGCCGAGGGGTATGCCAGAGCTTCTGGCATTCCCTACGGCCAGGGGCTCGTAAAGAACAGGTACATAGGACGCACCTTCATCGCCCCTACCCAGGCCCTGCGGGCAACCGCCGTACGGATGAAGCTGAACCCCCTAAGCGACAGCACCGAGGGCCAGCGCCTGATTGTCGTCGACGACTCGATTGTGCGGGGAACCACCACCCGGGCAATGGTCCGGATGCTGCGAGATGCCGGGGCAACCGAGGTCCACATGCGGATCTCGTCGCCTCCGTACCGCTGGCCCTGCTTCTACGGAATGGATACGGGTTCTCGCGGCGAACTCCTGGCCGCGAACCTGACCGTCGACGAGATCCGCGAGTACCTCGATGTCGACAGCCTCGCCTATCTGACCATCGACCGGCTAATGGACTCGACCGGTGCCGTGGGTGCCGGCTATTGCAACGCCTGCCTCACCGGCGAGTACCCGGTCGAGATCCCCTCGAACCTCTCAAAAAGCCTGCTCGAGCCTGCGGGCCTACGGGACGGAACCGAGGGGGTCGTGCCGACCCTGGTAGACGATTCCCACAGCGGCCTACCGGCCGATGACGTAGCCAGGCTGTTTGGTCGTACCTGATGGCCTCTGACTACCGGGCTGCCGGGGTTGACCTTGTCGCCGGTGACGAGGCGGTCCAACTGATCAAGCCGCTGGTGCGGGCCACCTACAGACCCGAGGTGGTGGGTGACATCGGTGGCTTCGGTGGACTCTTTGACATCGGCAGTGCGGGCTACACCGATCCGCTCCTCGTCTCGGCGACTGATGGTGTGGGAACAAAGGCCGAGATTGCGAGGCAGACGGGTCGCCTCGGTTCGATCGGGCGGGATCTGGTCGCCATGTGTGTCGACGATCTTGTGTGTGTCGGAGCCGAGCCCCTTTTCTTTCTCGACTATCTGGCTGTCGGCCGCCTGGATCCCGATGCTGTATCCCAGTTGGTAGGCGGTATCGCCGAGGGCTGCGCCGAGGCCGGCTGTGCCCTCATCGGCGGCGAGATGGCCGAGCACCCCGGTGTGATGGCCAACGACCAGTTTGACCTCGTCGGCTTTGCTGTTGGGGCCGTGGAGCGTAACGCCGTCCTCGACGGAACTGCAGCCGCCACCGGAGACGTACTGGTGGGCCTGGAGTCTCCGAACCTGAGGTCAAACGGCTTCTCCCTGGCGAGGCGCCTTGTGTTCGATATCGCCGGTCGGGATCTTGATGACCAGGCATGGGCTGGCGCCGACACAACTCTGGCTGACGAGCTGCTGGCCCCGAGCGTTATCTACGCACCGGCTGTGCTGGCGGTAATGGCCGAACACGAGGTGCATGCGGTGGCCCACATCACCGGCGGGGGCCTGCCTGGGAACCTTCCCCGGGTTCTCGGCGACACGGTGGATGCCGTCGTCGATACAACAGCATGGGAGCCACCGAGGATCTTCAGCGAACTCCAGGCCATCGGCGATGTCTCCGACGAGGAGATGGGAAGGGTCTTCAATATGGGTATGGGAATGGTCATCGCCGTACCGCAAGCGGAGGCACACGAGGTGGTCGACCTGCTTGCCGCCAATGACCGTCGTGCACGCATCATCGGAGAACTGGTTGACGGTACCGGTGTGGTCCACCTCCGTCAGTAGGGTCAGAGACATGGGAGAAGGCCGGTCCGCCCTCATCGAACACCTGCTTGATCACTCGATCCGCACGGGTGACTTCACCCTCAAGTCGGGTCGGCGCAGTACCTGGTTCTGCGACGCGAAGCAGTCCGCATGCAGACCCGAGGGGATCCTCCTCATTGCCGAGGCAGCCCTTTCGGTCATTCCCCCGGATGTGACCGCCATTGGCGGCCTTACCGCCGGTGCTGACCCGGTTGCGTTCGGAATCGCAGCAGTAGCTGCAACGCAGGGTCGCAGCCTCCGGTCCTTCAGTATCCGCAAAGAGTCCAAGGACCATGGTGTCGAGGGTCGCCTCGCCGGGGCGCTCAGGCCCGGTGACCGGGTGGTGATCTGTGAAGACACCGTCACCCGGGGAACCTCGCCGCTCGAGGCGGCCAGCGTGGTTCGCGAACTCGGTGCCGAGCCGGTGCTGATCCTCTCGGTCGTCGATCGGGGAGGAACCTGTGGTGCCGCCGCCGAGGCCGCCGGAATTCCGTTCGCTCCACTCGTCACGGCACCCGATCTGGGCTTCCCGTACGAAGGGCCGTGACACCGGCCGCCGGAGCGTCGACAACGCCTGCCCCGTAGGCTCAGCGCCCATGGCATACCTCTCCACAGCGGCGTACTCGATGAACATGAAGGTGGCGATGGACAACGTGCCCAACACCCTTGGGCGCCTCGCTACTGCTATCGGCGAGGCCGGTGCCAACATCATGTCGATGGGCGGTTTCGATATCAGGGGCGACCTCCTCATCGACGACATCGTCGTCAACTGCCGTGAGGAATCACACGCCCAGACGGTCCTCGATGCCGTCAACGCACTCGACGGTGTCCGCGTCATCTCCTGGTTCGACCGCACGTTTGACATGCACGAGGGAGGCAAGATCGAGGTACTCCCGCTGGTTTCGGTCGGTGACGCCCACGACCTGTCCATGGCCTACACACCCGGCGTCGCCCGCGTCTGCATGGCAATACACGACGATCCCGCAAGGGTCCACGAGTTGACCATCAAGAAGAACACCGTCGCGATAGTCACCGATGGAACTGCCGTTCTGGGGCTCGGCGATATCGGCCCCGAGGCGGCCCTCCCGGTCATGGAGGGCAAAGCCCTCCTGTTCAAGGAGTTTGGAGGGGTCGATGCCTTTCCGATCTGTCTCGACGTGAATGAGCCTGGACAGATCGTCGAGGCCGTCATACGCCTGGCGCCGGTGTTCGGCGGAATCAACCTGGAAGACATCGCCGCACCGGCTGCCTTCGAGGTCGAGGACGCCCTCAAGGAGGCTCTCGACATTCCCGTGTTCCACGACGACCAGCACGGAACAGCGGTTGTCGTTCTGGCAGCCCTGTGGAATTCACTGAAACTCACAGGTCGTGAGATCGGGGACCTGTCGGTGGTCATCGCCGGCATGGGTGCCGCCGGAGTGGCTGTCGGAAAGATCCTGCGTAACGCAGGGGTCGGTGAGCTGGTGGGAGTCGATCGGGCAGGCGCTGTCTACTCGGGGCGCGACGGGCTCAACTTCGCCAAGGAGTGGTTCGCTGAGCACACCAACCCCGACCGCCGGATGGGCAGCCTCCGGGACGTGCTTCGTGGCGCCGACGTGTTCGTCGGTGTCAGTGGCCCGGGCCTCATCGATGCCGCCGACCTTCGCACCATGGCCCCTGACCCGATCGTGTTCGCCATGGCCAACCCTGAGCCTGAGATCCGCCCAGAGGAGGTCGACGGCCTCGCAGCGGTGATGGCCACGGGCCGCAGCGACTATCCGAACCAGATCAACAATGTCCTGGCATTCCCGGGAATCTTCCGTGGCGCGTTCGATGCCGGCGCCACCGACATCACCGAGAACATGAAGATTGCCGCTGCCAGGGCTATTGCCGACTCGGTGTCCGAAGAGGACCTGGAGCCGGGCTTCGTGGTTCCTTCGGTGTTTGACAAGTCAGTGCCCTTCGCGGTGGCCGAGGCCGTGGCTGCCGCTGCCATGCTCGACGGTGTGTGCCGCTCCTGACCCGGGACTCCGCTTGAAAAGGCGGGCAGTACGGCCGGTAGGTTCAGACCGGAGGTGACCGCATGCCCGACCAGGATGTGTTGTTGAGTGTGACCGACGGGGTCGCCTCGATTGTGTTGAACCGGCCCGAGAGGCGCAACGCCATTACCGGCCCGCTGGTTGAGGGCCTGGTCTCGGCGTTCACCTCGGTTGGAGAACGAGACGACGTGGGTGTTGTTCTCTTCCACGGAGCCGAGGGTGCGTTCTGTTCGGGCCTGGACCTCAAGGAGTTCAATGCCGATCCGCATCCACCCTGGTTGTCGACATTCGGCGAGTCGAATACGAGAGCCCACCGGGCGCTCTTTGACTGCCCGGTTCCGGTCGTGGTGGCACTCGAGAGGTATGCCATCAACGGCGGTGCCGCGTACGCCCTCGGTGGAGATTTGATCGTCGCCGGGAGCAACGCCTTCCTGCAGGTGGGCGAGGTACGCCTTGGGATGCCCGCTCCCAACAACCTTGCGTGGCTGTTGGCCCGACACCCTCCGGCGGTCGCAGAGCAGTTGGTGCTGAGCGGTCGTCAGTTTCATGGCCCTGACCTACATCGCCTCGGCGTGGCATTCGACGTGGTCGACGATGACGACGTGTTGGCGGTCGCCGAGGCGCTCGCCGGCGAGGTTGCCGGGTTCCCGACCGATGCCGCTCGCAGGATGAAGGCTGCCATCCGCGGTCTCTCGCCATCCGCTGACGTGGGCAGTAGCGCTGCATGGTTTGAGCGGGCCGCGGATCAGACCTGGACCGCCGCCGTTCCCGGCCCGCCCGGAGGTGGGGAGGACTGACTGTGTCGGGACCTCAGTTCCGCCGGACCTCGCTGAAGGGGACGTCGCGGTCGACTGCGGGTTCACGAGGCAGGCCCAGCACCCGTTCGCCCAGGGTGTTCCTCTGGATCTCATCGGTACCACCACCCAGCGAGTGGGCCGGGCTGTCGAGGATTCCATAGGCCCAGCTCTCGCCTTCGGCTCCATCAACCCATGCGGCCCCTCCAGGGAACGCAAGGCGACCGGCGATGCTCGAGGCAAGGCGTCCCTGGCGGGAGCGCCAGAGCTTGGTGACCGAGGGGTGGATGCCGGACCGCTGGTTGAGCCAGCCCACAATCGATGTCTGGCTGTGGAGACGTGCCAGGTCCTGGCGAATTACCGGATCCGTGTTGACGGACATCTCCCTTGCCAGATCGATGAGGCGACCTGTGCTGATCGGCTGTCTGCCACCACCAGCTCCGAGGGATGAGCGCTCGTAAGCGAGGAGGGCAACTGCCAGCCGCCATCCGTCACCCTTGGATGCGACAACCCAACCGGCAGGGATCCGGGCATCTTCCATGAAGACCTCGTTGAAGTGGGACACGCCGGTCATCTGCCTGAGCGGCCTCACCTCCACCCCGGGCTGGTCCATGGGCAGGACAAGCATCGAGATTCCCCGGTGTTTCGGGACCGACGGGTCCGTGCGGGCCAGCAGAATCCCCATGTCGGCGTCGGATGCTCCAGATGTCCAGACCTTCTGGCCGTTGATGATCCATTCGTCGCCGTCGCGGACGGCCCGCGTGGCGAGGCTCGCCAGGTCCGATCCGGCTCCCGGCTCGGAGTAGAGCTGGCACCAGATTTCGTCGCCTCTCAGGCCGGGGCGGAGGAAGCGCTCTCTGAGTTCGTGGCTGCCGTGGTCGCGGATGGTGGGTAGGCACATGGAGATGCCGATGCCGAAGCCTGCCTCGCCCGGGACCCTGCCGGATGCTTCCTGACGGTAGGCCGAGACGAGCTCTCGGGGGAGGCCCCGACCGCCGTGTCCGATCGGATAGTCGAGTGCGCCGAGGCCGGCATCGAAGCGTGCACCGAGGTAGATGCGAGCCCGTTCAAGCGGGTCGTTGGCGTCCTTCAGAAGTTCTGGCAGCGAGTCTAGAAACTGCCGGACCTCGTATCTGAAATCTGCTTCGGTGGACAAAGCAGGCCTCCGGCTGCCAGGGGCGTCAGGCCCCGAATGTGATGGGAAGGATCCTGGGGCCCCTGACCTGGCCACCGGCCCACGTGACCTCATCGGGGGCCGAGAGGGTGAACTCGGGAATGCGTTCGAACCAGGTCCTCAGCGCCACGTCCATCTCCATTCGGGCAAGGTTGGACCCGGCGCACCGGTGGATGCCGGCGCCGAAGGCAATGTGGCGGTTGCGCTGGCGGTCCAGGATGACTGTGTCGGGATCCTCGAAGACCTCGGGGTCGTGGTTCGCACCCGGGAAGTTCATGAGAACCTTGTCGCCGGGCTGCAGGTTGGCCCCGCTGATCTCGACGGGTTCCATCACAGTGCGCGCCATCGTGACCGGTGAGTAGGCCCGCAGCAGTTCCTCGACTGCCGTTCCCCAGAGGTCGTCGTCGGCACCTGCCATTCGGCGACGGTCGTCCTCGTGGCTTGCGAAGTGCCAGAGGGCCGATCCGATCGAGGACCACGTGGTGTCAATTCCGGCAACCAGTTGAAGGTTGCACATGCCGACGATCACGGGGTCGGGGAGGAGCTGGCCGTCGACCTCGGTGTTGCAGAGTGCGGTGATGAGGTCGTCGCGGGGGTTCTCGCGACGGTCCTGGACCTCGGCCTTGAAGAAGTCGTGGATGGTGTCTCCGTACTTGAGCCTCGTGGCCGGATCGGTGAGGCCCAACTCGAGGACACCTCTGACCCACTCGATGAACTCATTGACGCGCGAGCCGTCGACGCCGAGCTTGTGGGCGATGACGCGTGGGGGAATCTGCTGGGCGTAGTCGACTGCTGCGTCGCAGCCGCCATTGTCGATGAAGCCGTCTATCAGTTCGTGGCAGAGCTTCTGGGTGAACTCGTGCTGTGGGGCGATGGCCTTGGGCGTGAAGTGGGGTAGCAGGGCCTTACGGGTCCAGGTCTGCTCAGGTGGATCGGCGCTGATCGGTGCTGCACCGTTGTAGCCCTCACGTTCGGGGCGGCGAAACTCCTCGGGGATGTTCACGACGATCGGTCCGGGGTTTGCACTCGACAGTTCGGGAACCATCTTGGCCAGGGCCTGCACGTCGTCGTACCTGGTCGGTAGCCATGAACCGCCCCACCGGTCGGTGTGGGCGATCGGGCAACTCTCCCTGATCTCAGACCAGGCCGGAACGGGGTCTTGGACGTAGTCGGGGTCGAATATGTCGTAGTCGGTTGACAGGTCCGAGACGGGGCATCCTTCGGTGTCGGTCACGGGTCAGCCCTCCACGATCTCGATGGCGAATTCGGGGCAGTTGTCGATGATCAACTGGGCACGGTCCTCGAGACCTGCAGGGACCTCGCCGTCGTTCAACTCGAAGGCGTTGCCAAGGTCGTCGACGTCGACCAGGTCTGGCGCCAGTGAATAGCAGCGGCTGTGGCCCTCACACTTGTCACGGTCGACCTTGACCTTCACGATGGTGCCCCCTTGATTCTGTTCTGGTCGTGTCACCGACTCCGGGTTACGGAAACTAAATCGGCATGTGCCGAGAAGGTAGTGCGGGTATGTCTTTCTGCAAATTCGGGCAGTTCCCGCTCAGGTCAGCCCATGGGCAGATTGATCTGCTTGGCTTCGAGGAACTCCGCCAGCCCGAAGCGTCCCAACTCACGTCCATTGCCTGATTTCTTGTAGCCACCGAACGGTGCGTCGGTGTTCAAGAAGGCCCCGTTCATGTCGACCTCACCGGTGCGGAGGCGCTTGGCTACGGCCAGAGCGCGGTCCCTGTCGGTTCCCCACACACCGCCGGAGAGGCCGTATTCGGTGTCGTTGGCGATGGCGACTGCGTCGTCCTCGTCGTCGTAGCCGATAATTGAGAGCACAGGTCCGAAGATCTCCTCCTGGGCGATGGTCATGGAGTTGTCGACGTTGGCGAAGACGGTGGGCTTGACGTAGAAGCCGTCTTCGAGGCCCTCGGGCTTACCGGTGCCACCGGTTACGAGCGTCGCACCCTCGTCGATGCCCTTTTGGATGTAGCCCTGGACGCGGTCCCACTGGGCCTGGGAGACGAGTGGGCCGAGGCGGCTGCCGGGGTCATCGGCAGGGCCGACCGTGAAGCCGGCGGCCGCCTGTGCCGCCAACTCGGCGATCTCGTCCATCTTCTCCCTCGGGACGAGCATACGGGTGTGGGCACTGCAGGTCTGGCCCGAGTTGAGGTAGCACGCACCAACTGAGCCTGGAACGGCAGCGGCCAGGTCGGCATCGTCGAGGACGATGTTGGCTGACTTGCCGCCAAGTTCCTGGTGGACCCTGGTCACGTTTACCGCCGCCACCTCGGCGACACGGGTGCCGGCCCGGGTGGAGCCCGTAAACGAAACCATGTCAACGTCGGGGTGGGCGGCAATGGCCTCGCCGACGACTGGACCCACTCCACAGACGAGGTTGAAAACACCGGGTGGGAAGCCCAGGCCGTCGATGATCTCGGCCAGGAGGAAGGCGTTCAGCGGTGCCACCTCACTGGGCTTGAGGACGACTGTGCAGCCCACGGCCATGGCAGGGGCGATCTTTGCCATGATCTGGTGCAGTGGGTAGTTCCACGGAGTGATGCAGCCGACCACGCCGACCGCTTCACGCGTGACTATTGAGCGACCCATGTCCTCTTCGAAGTCGAAAGCACGGGCGGTCACGGGGACGCTTGCAGTGGTCGCTGCGGGCATACCGGCCTGGATCATCGTGGCCATGCCAACCGGCATTCCTACTTCCCGGGAGATGAGCGAGCCGATTTCCGGGGAGCGCTCAGCCAACTGTGCCGCGAGTGCCTCGATGTAGCCGAGGCGGTCCTCGAGGGGGAGGTTCGACCATGCAGGGAAGGCTGACCGCGCTGCCGCCACCGCAGCGTCGACATCGGCAGAGGTGCCTTCCGGCACGCTCCCGATGACCTCCTCGTTCGAGGGGTTGACGACGTCGATGCTGCCATCGCCGTCGGACGGCACCCACTGGCCGTTGATGTAGATCTGGTTGTGGTTCGTCATTGCCTCACCTTGTGGTCGTTATCCGGCCAGATCATGGAGCAACGCGGGGTGAAGTGCCAACGGCGCCGTCGAGTTTCATGGCGTGGGATCAGGTCAGGAGTGCTGTGGTGAATGCCCGGAAACGGTCGTCGTCGATGCCGAGGCCGTTCCTTCGGAACGAGTCCCATGTTCCCCAGGTGTCGGTCACGGTCTGGAAGGCGGCCTCAAGGAACGGTGCCTGGCACCACAACAGTGAGCGGAGTGCGGTCAACTGGTCGTCGCCCATCTCCGTGGAGTTGACACCCAACCTCTCTGCAATGACCAGGCGGTGCTGCTCCTCACGCTCGGCGATCCAGAGGCGCCGGACGTCGTTGCTCAGGAGGTAGTCGGCCACTGCCGTGTCGGCGTCAACACCCAGCAACCTCAACAGGACCCCTGCCACGAAACCCGTTCGGTCCTTGCCGGCAGTGCAGTTGAAGAGGAGCGGTAGGCGATCAGGGTCTGTCACCAGGTGGAACACCGGCCGGTATGCATCCAGCCGGTCAGTGAGGTTGCGGCGGAAGTAGTCCTCGACCATGCCGGGGCCATCTACCTGGTGGGTCATGTCGCCGAGGCGGTTCGCGATGACGGCGAACTCGTTGTCGTCGTTGGACACCTGACAGTGGAGCATCTCGGTGCCGGTCAGTTCGGGGTGTGGACGGGACTCGATCTCAGATGGTCGCCGCAGGTCGACAACGGTCCGTAGGCCCAGACCTGCCACGGTGGCAATGTCGGCCTCGCCGAGGTCGTTTAGGTGCCCTCCCCTGTACAGGAGTCCCGGTCGTACCCGGCGGCCATCGCCTGTTCTGATTCCGCCCAGATCGCGCAGGTTTGCAGAGGGGAGGATCACGCGGGTGTCGCGGGTCGGCATGAGGTGCGACCGTAGTCGTGGCGAAGCGGCCCGGAACTGGCGGAGCCCGCCTCTCGAGGCGGGCTCCATCAGGTGTGGTCGGGCCCGGCGTCGATCCGGGGACCTTCCGCTTTTCAGGCGGACGCTCTGCCAACTGAGCTACCCGACCGCACGCCGACCGCCTGGTGGTGGCGGCCGACGATGGCGGTCCTGACGGGATTTGAACCCGCGACCTCCGGCTTGACAGGCCGGCGTGCACTCCAAACTGCACCACAGGACCAGGAGCAACCAGCCGAAACTGGTCGTTTCCTTCGTACCCCCAACGGGATTCGAACCCGTGTTACCGGCGTGAAAGGCCGGCGTCCTAGGCCGCTGGACGATGGGGGCTCAGACCACGTGAGGGCGGGGACACGCTATCAGGGCC